>NZ_JBHZAN010000046.1:0-62243 GCF_042754285.1 Streptomyces sp. NPDC059224 | reverse complement strand
AGCATGGACCGCCCGCTCCGCTGTCGGTGACACGGAGGCCGCCGCCCCCGTGCCGGCGGCCTCCGTGTGCAGTGAATATGCCCCACGACCGGGGCGGCCGATGCGTGCTGAACATGATTCAGAGCTTGATTTGAGGATTCGCCGCCCGCTTCACCTGGGTTCAGGGGCTTTCGGGATGTTCGGTCAGGCCCGGCCAGTCGTCCGGGCCGCCGCCCTGCCACTCGATGAGGTCGCTCTCCTCGACCTCGATCCGGTCCAGGTCGGCCATCCGCAGGATCTCGACCACGTCGTCGAGATGCGAGGCGAGCCCCAGGGTCACGTCCCCCTCGGTGACCCGGCGGGAGCCGTCCAGGGCGGGAGCGTGCACGACGATGTGGGGGAACTCCGTGGGTGGGTGTGCTGTCATGCCTTCAGCCTCCTGCGGCCGGGACGGATGCGCACGCCGAAGCGCCGGACGCGGGCGGTTCCGTGTCCGGCGCTCAGGCTGTGACCGTCCGACGGCGCGAGGCTGGGCGCGACAGGTCGTTCGCGCCGCCGGACGGGGTCCACAACGGCTGGGACCGCGGCGGGTGCGACGGAGCCGGGCGGCCTTCCCCCAGGTCGGGAAGGGCGTTCCGGTCCTTCACCACCGCACTGGCTCGCACGCCGCCGCGGTCCGTGCCACGCCCGCGCACCCCCGGCCGGCCACCCCTCATCCGGGCCGTCCGGCTGTGCGCGGGCCGTCTGTGTCAGTCCTCGCGCAGGGCGCGGACCGCCGCTTCCACGGGCCGGCCGTACTCGGGGCCGGCGGCGTGGAAGTGGGCCAGGTTCCTCTCGATCACGTCGTCGCGGGAGCCCCGCGAGAGGCCGCCGGCGATGTTCGCGACCAGACGCCGCCTCTCCTCCTCGGACATCAGCCGGTACGGCTCGCCCGCCTGGTGGAAGTCGTCGTCCTTGGCGTGCAGCGCAGCCTCGTGGGTGCCGGTGTGGCCGGTGACGGCCAGCGGGGCCGTCGGCGGACGGCCGGTCTCCACCGGGCCGCCGTACGAGTCCGGCTCGTAGTTCTTGGCGTGCAGGCCCCGCGGGTTGGCGGCCATCAGGCCGTCCCGGCCGTGGTTCCGCGCGGTCCTCGCCTTCGGGGCGTTGACGGCCGGCAGGGTGTGGTTGACGCCCAGGCGGCAGCGGTGCGCGTCCGCGTAGGCGGACGGGCGGCCCTGGAGCATCGTGCCGGGGGACGGGCCGATGCCCGGCACGAAGCTGCCGGGGGAGAACGCGGCCTGCTCCACCTCGGCGAAGACGCTGTCCGGGCTGCGGTCCAGGACCGGCCGGCCCACCCGCTGGAGCGGGTAGTCCCGGTGCGGCCACACCTTGGTCAGGTCGAAGGGATTGAAGCGGTGGTCCGCGGCCTCGGCCGCCGGCATGATCTGGACGTGCAGGGTCCAGGACGGGTTCACGCCCCGCTCGATGGCCTGGAGCAGGTCCGTCTGGTGCGAGTCAGGGTCCCTGCCCGCGAGTTCCGCCGCCTGCCCGGCGCCCAGGCCGCCCATGCCCTGGTTGGTCCTGAAGTGGTACTTGACGAAGAAGGCCGCGCCCTCGGCGTTCGTCCACTGGCAGGTGCGCGAGCCGTAGCCGTTCGTGTGGCGGTACGACGCCGGGATGCCCCGGTCGCCCGTCAGCCGGGCCACCTGGTGGGTCGCCTCGGGTGGGTACGCCCAGAAGTCCCCGACGGTGTCCGGCTCCTGACGGCCCGTGAGCGGGTCCCGCTTCTGCGAGTGGACGAAGTCGGGGAACTTGATCGGGTCCTTGACGAAGAACACCGGGGTGCTGTTCCCGACGAGGTCGTAATTGCCCTCCGCCGTGTAGAACCTGACGGCGAAGCCGCGCGGGTCCCGTACGGCGTCCGCACCGCCGAGGCAGTCGGCGACCGTGGAGAACCGCAGGAAGACCTCGGTACGCCGGCCGGCCGTGCTCAGGAAGTCGGCGTGGGTGAAGCCGGTGACGTCGTCGGTCACCTCGAAGTGGCCGTACGCGCCGCCGCCGCGGGCGTGCACCACCCTCCCCCACTGCCCCAAGGGAGTGGGAGGCGCCCCCACCGGGATCCGCTCGCGGTTGAAGCGGGCGAGCTTCTCCAGGAGGTGCTGGTCCTGGAGGAGCGGGCCGCCGACGCCGGCGGAGGCGGAGTTCTGGTTGTCGGCGACCGGGGCGCCGGACTCGGTGGTGAGCACGCGCTTCTTCATCGTGGACCTTCGGTGCGGGTGGCAGCGGAAGTTCATTTCCGCTCAGTGGAGCCTCGGGTCGGGTCGGCCGGGGCGCCGGCAGTTTGTTGAGGTGGTTTCCGGGCGGCGCCGCCGCCTGGGCGCGACAGGACAGTTGTCAGCGGCGGCGCCGCCCGGAAGTCGGGGGCGCGGCTCAGACCCGGGCGCCGGAGAGGCGCTCGACCGCGCGCAGCAGCGCGGAGTGGTCCAGGCCGCCGTCGCCCTGCGCGCGCAGGGAGGCGACCAGCTGGGCGACCACGGCACCGACCGGCAGGGCGGCGCCGACGTTGCGGGCCGCGTCGGTCACGATGCCCATGTCCTTGTGGTGCAGGTCGATCCGGAAGCCCGGCCGGAAGTCGCGGTCCAGGAAGTTGCCCTTCTTCCGCGCCAGCACGGTGGAGCCGGCCAGGCCGCCGCCCAGCACGTCCAGTGCGGCCGCCAGGTCCACGCCGGACTTCTCCAGGAAGACCACGGCCTCGGCGCACGCCTGGATGTTCACGGCGACGATCAGCTGGTTGGCGGCCTTCACCGTCTGGCCCGAGCCGTGCGGACCGCACAGCACGACGGTCCTGCCGAGAGCCTCGAAAATCGGCTTCGCGAAGTCGAAGTCGGCCTGCTCGCCGCCGACCATGATGGACAGCACGGCCTCGACGGCCCCGGCCTCGCCGCCGGACACCGGCGCGTCCAGGACGCGGACGCCCTTGTCCCGGGCCGCCTCGGCCAGGTCGACGGAGGTCTGCGGGGTGATGGACGACATGTCGATCAGCAGCGCGCCCGGCTTCGCGTTCTCCAGGATGCCGTCGGGACCGTAGGCGATGGCCTCGACCTGCGGGGACGCGGGCACCATCGTGATGACCACGTCGGCGTGGCGCACGGCCTCGGCGATCGAGGGGGCCGCCGTCCCGCCGGCGGCGGCCAGCCGGTCCAGCTTCTCCTGCTCCAGGGTGAAGCCGGTGACGTCGTAACCCGCCTTGACCAGGTTCTCGGACATGGGGGAGCCCATGATGCCGAGACCGATCCAGGCGATCGCCGGGCGGGTTCGGCGGGAGGAAGGGGGGAGTGTGCTCATGGTGGAGATGCCTCTCTCGACTGCGCTGCGAAGTCGGGGAATTCAGCGGGCGGCTCGGGCCTCGCGCGGGAGCCAGCCGAAGGCCTCGGCACTCGGGCGGTCACCCGGCTTGTACTCCAGACCCACCCAGCCGTCGTAACCGGCCTTCGCCAGCTGCCCGAGCAGCTCGGCCAGGGGGAGCGAACCCGTGCCCGGGGCGCCGCGGCCGGGGTTGTCGGCGATCTGCACGTGGCCCGTCTTCGCGGCGTACCGCTCGATCACCGACGGCAGGTCCTCGCCGTTCATGGACAGGTGGTAAAGGTCCATGAGGAAGCGTGCGTTGCCGAGCCCCGTGGCCTCGTTGACCCGGTCCACCACGGCGACGCCGGCCGCCGCGCTCACCAGCGGATACCGCGGCGACTCGGGCCGGTTGAGGGTCTCGATCAGGAGGACCGCGCCGATCCGGTCGGCCGCGCGGGCGGCCAGTGCCAGGTTCTCCAGGGCCAGGGCGTCCTGCTCGGCCGGGTCCACGCCCTCGACGCGGTTGCCGTACAGCGCGTTGAGCGCCCCGCAGCCGAGCGACTGGGCGAAGCCGGCCGCCACCTCGATGTTGGCGCGGAACCTCTCGGACTCCGCGCCCGGGATCGACAGGGCGCCCCGGTCGGGTCCCGGCAGCTGTCCGGCGTAGAAGTTCAGGCCCGTCAGCCGCACGCCCGCGTCCTCGACCGCCCTCTTCAGCGCGTCGAGCTCGGACCGCTCGGGGGTGGGGGAGCCGGCCCAGGGCCACCAGAGCTCGACCGCGCAAAAGCCGGCCGCAGCGGCGGCCGCGGGGCGCTCCAGGAGCGGGAGTTCGGTGAAGAGGATCGACAGGTTGACATTGAAGCGCTGCTCTGCGGCTGCGCCCGGTTCGAAACCTGGCATGGAGGCCGGCGCTCCCTTCCGCTGTCTGAGTTCCGTATTACGGAAGTTGCTTTCTGCTTAATGGAAGACTGCCGGTGACCGGGGAGAGCTGTCAAGAGCGCCCGCGCAAAAGCCGCGCCCTACCCTGAAGGCATGGCACGGTCCAACGACGAGGTCGCCGCACTGCTCCAGGAGTACGCGGACCTGATCTCCATCACCGGTGGGGACGCCTACAGGGCGCGGGTCTACGAGAAGGCCGCCCGGGCGGTCGGCGGCCACCACGCCGATGTCGCCACGCTCGACCTCAAGGGGCTCCAGGAGATCCCGAACGTCGGGAAGTCCATCGCCCAGAAGATCCTGGAGTTCTTCGACCAGGGCACGGTGTCCGCCGTGGAGGAGCTGCGGGCGAAGATCCCCGCCGGGGTACGGCGGCTCACCGCCATCCCCACGCTCGGCCCGAAGAAGGCCATGGCGGTCTACGAGGAACTGGGCGTCTCCTCGGTCGAGGAACTCGCCGACGCCATCCACCAGGAGCGGCTGCGCGACCTCAAGGGCTTCGGGCCCCGGACCGAGGAGAACATCCTGCACGGCATCGAGCTGCTCCGGTCGGCCGGCGGCCGGGTCCGGCTCGACGTCGCCATGGACCTGGCGGAGGGCATCGTCGAAGCGCTGTCCGCCGTGACCGGCTGTGAGAAGTGCACCTATGCCGGTTCGCTGCGCCGGTTCCGCGAGACGATCGGTGACATCGACATCCTCGTCGCGGCGGAGGAGTCGGCGCCGATCATGCGGGCGTTCACCGGGCTGCCGTACGTCACCGAGGTCATCGGGCAGGGCGGCACCAAGACGTCGGTCCGCACCAGCAAGGGGCTCAACGTCGACCTGCGGGTCGTACCGCCGGACTCCTGGGGCGCGGCGCTCCAGTACTTCACCGGCTCCAAGGCCCACAACATCCGCACCCGGGAACGGGCCGTGCACCACAGGCTCAAGCTCTCCGAGTACGGACTCTTCGACGTCGAGAGCGGGGAGAAGATCGTCTCCGAGACCGAGGAGGAGGTGTACGGCCGCCTCGGCCTGCCCTGGATCCCGCCGGCCCTGCGCGAGGACCGCGGCGAGATCGAGGCGGGGCTGCGCGGTGAGCTGCCCGAGCTGGTCACCGAGGCGGATCTGCGCGGCGACCTGCACACCCACACCGACCTCACCGACGGGCTCGCCCCACTGGAGGAGATGGCCGAGGCGGCGGCCCGGCGCGGCTACGCGTACTACGCGATCACCGACCACGCGCCCGACCTGGCGATGCAGCGCATGACCGACGAGCGGATGCTGGCGCAGCGGGCGCGGGTGCGCGAGCTGGACGGCAGGTACCCGACCAGGGGGCGGCGCGGCGGGCTACGGCTGCTGCACGGCACCGAGCTGAACATCGGCCCCGAGGGCGAGGTGGACTGGCCGGAGGAGTTCCTCGCCGGGTTCGACCTGTGCGTGGCCTCGATCCACTCGCACTTCCACCAGAGCCGCGACGCCCTGACCCGCCGGCTCGTGCGGGCCTGCGAGAACCCCCACGTCCACATCATCGGCCACCCCACCACCCGCCTCATCGGCAAGCGCCCCGGCATCGACGCGGACCTCGACGCGGTCTTCGCCACCTGTGCCCGCACCGGTACGGCCCTGGAGATCAACGCCCACCCGGACCGTCTCGACCTGCGCGACGAGGACATCCTGCGGGCCCGGCGGCACGGCGTGAAGTTCGCCGTGAACAGCGACGCCCACGCCGTTCCTCATCTGGACGTCATGCGCTACGGGATCGGCACCGCCCAGCGCGGCTGGCTCACCAAGGACGACGTGATCAACACCTGGCCGGAGCGACGGCTGCGGAGCTTTCTGCGCAAGCGCGGCTGAGCCGGTGAGCCGGGCGGCGCCCGGGTTCAGTCGAAGACGATGACCTGGCGTCCGACGACGTCGCCACGGCCCAGGGCCTCCAGGTTCTCGTTGACGTCCTCCAGCCTCACTTCGGTCACGTTGTGCGTGACGAGGCCGGCTTCGGCGAGGGAGAGCACCTCGACGAGGTCCAGGTGGTTGCCCCAGAAGGAGCCGAGGTAGGACAACTCTGTGCCGACGAACGGGAACTGGCGGTGCGCCACGCGGTCACTCATGAGGCCGACGGCCGCCAGGGCGCCTTCCGGGCCCAGCAGGTCGAACCCCATGGAGACGGACGCCTCGCTGCCGACGCAGTCCAGGATGGCGTGGACGGTGCGCCGGCCGGTCAGGCTCTCCAGCTCGTCCTGGATGGCCTCGGTGGACCTGTCCCTCACGTTGATCCCGTAGTCCGCGCCGTTCTCCCTGGCCACGTCCAGCTTGCCGTCGCTGCGCGCGAACGCCACCACTGTCGCGCCGCTGCCCAGCAGCCTGGCGTACTGGATCGCGTAACTGCCCAGACCGCCGATGCCCGTGACCGCGACAGTCCGGCCGGGCCCCAGCTTGCCCGCGTCCCGGAGCTTGCGCATCCCGCGGTACGGGGTCATGCCCGCGTCGGTCATGGGGGCGAGGAACTGGGGGAATTTCGCGGCGTCCTCGGAGACCGGGATCGCGTGACGGCACTCCACCGCCATGTACTCGGCGAAACCGCCGGGCGGGCCGAACCCCACCCATCTGCCGTCGCCGCTGCACAGGTTCTCGTTGCCTTCCCGGCACTGGCGGCAAGTGCCGTCTCCCCAGCTGGGGTTGACCACCACCATGTCGCCTTCCGAGTAACCCACCGACTTCGGTACACCACTTCCCATTCCCGCCACCCGGCCGGTGACCTCGTGGCCGGGGATGTAGGGGAGTTCTACCGGAAACGGACCTTCGAAATAGCCGTCAAGAAGTTGGTAATCGCTTCGGCACATTCCCGTCGCGGCGACCTTCAGGAGGATCTCGTCCGGCCCGGGATCGGGTACGGGAACCTCGTCGATGCGAAGGGGCTGCCGGTATCCGTGCATCCGAGCTGCTTGCATCTGCATCGGGCGGCCTCGCTTTCGTACAGATGTGTCCATCAAGTCTGAGTGGCCCGCACAGGAGCGGCAACTCGGAGCGGACCATGGGAACGTACGCGGTGCGGCAATGCGACCGGGTGGTGCATGATCGAAGATCCGGAGAGTGAAAAGGCCTTCCGCCGCCTCGTGAATCAAGAACAGTGCGGCCTTTCCGAAGGATTGCCATGATCAAACCCTATGGCCCGTACGATTTCATGCCGGAGATCAGGACTTTCTCGGTGACCTCGCAGTCCGTGACCGACGGCGGCCGACTGGCCCGCGAGCAGGTGAGCGGCATCCTCGGAGCGGGCGGGATGGACGTCTCGCCGCAGCTGAGCTGGTCCGGTTTTCCCGAGGAGACGCGGAGTTTCACGGTGGCGATGTTCGACCCCGACGTGCCAACCGCCTCCGGCTTCTGGCACTGGGCGGTGGCCGATCTGCCCGCCTCCGTGACCGACCTCCCGGCCGGGGCGGGAGACGGCAGGGACCTGCCCGGCAACGCGATGACACTGGCCAACGACGCCGGCTACCGGAGATACCTCGGCCCGGCGACACCGCCGGGCAACGGCCCGGACCGGTACTTCCTCGTGGTGCACGCCGTCGCCGTCGAGGAACTGGGGGTGTCCGAGGCCTCGACCCCCGCCTCCATGGACTTCCTCCTGTTCAGCCACGCGATCGCGAGAGCGACCATGTACGGCACCTTCGAGCGTTCCTAAGGGCTGTCCCGTAATCCCTGGTGGATCAGCGCGCGGCGTCGGATGCGGTGCATCGCAAGGCGGAGGGTCGTCCTCATACTGGGCGTGTCCGGGCGAGCCCGACAACGCTGCGAGGTGCCGTAGCTGTCGTCGTGCGCCCGCCGGGGATCACGGGACAGCCCTTAGGCCTGCCGTCCGGGCCTCATCGGTCCCGGAGACGATCTTCTCGCCGCTCTCGACGTCGAAGAGCCCGTACGCGCGGAGCATGAGCGACGTCGTCGGCGGCCTCGTCGGGCGGCAACAGTTCCCCCAGCCCATCGCGCACACCAGCGGCTTCGCCGCGCTGACGAAGGGCTCGTCCGCTTTCCGGCTCACCTGTCGCCGCCCCACGGCGACCCGGAGAGGGATCCGGGTGGCCCCGGCCTCCGCCAACGGGATCGAGGCGGGACTGCGAGGTCGGCCGCCGGAGCCGGTCACCGCGGCCGGCCCGCGCGGCACCGGGCCGAACATCGGCCCGAGGGCGAGGTGGACGGCCCGGACGGCCTCCACCCCACCAACCCGCCTCCTGGAGATCAACGCCCACCCGGACCCTCTCGACCTGCGCGACGAGAGGCCATCCCGCGGGCCACCCGGCCGGAGCGACACGGCTGCGGAGCCGCACAGGCGCGGCTGAGCCGCCGGGACTTCCTCGCGGACGTCTCGCCCTCCGTGAACCGCGGCCCGGCACCCGCAGGACGTCAGGTCCGCCTCTCGCTCCGGGAAACGCCCCGCCGCACCGGAACCCGCCCCTACAGTGGTCGTCCCGGGCGTCAGCTCAGCCGCGGCCGAGCGCCCGACCGGAACGGGGGAGGGGGAGTTCCTGTGCGGGACGATGTGTGTTCGGCGCCGGAGCCCGGATTACGTCGTGTGCCGGCGTTGCAGGTGTTCAGTCCGGAGCACCTGACCTTGCTGCGCGACGCGGGTGTGGTGGAGACCTGGCAGCACGGCGACGTGCTTCTGCGACAGGGAGAGCGAGCCGACCGCGCCATTCTGTTGCGCAAGGGCGTCGTCAAGGTCGTATCCGAGTCGGTGGGCGGCTACACGAGCCTGCTCGCCTTCCGGGGAGCCGGGGAACTGGTGGGCGAACTCGCCTGCATCGACGGCGGAACCCGCTCGGCATCTGTGATCGCGACGCAGGACGGGCACGGGGTCGCGGTGTCCGGCAGCAGGTTCGCCGCACTGCTGCGCGCCAACGGCGACCTCGGCCTGGCAGTACTCCGGAGCATCAGCGCACGCCTGCGGCACTCCGACGTCCAGCGTGAGGCGATGGGAGCCGAGCCCGCCGCGACGCGGGTGGCGCGGCTGCTCGTCGAGATGTCCGACCGGTACGGCGTGGACGCATCGGCCTGGGCGCCGACGGCACGGTCGGTGCGCATCACGCAGCACGAGTTGGCGAGCGCGGTGGGGACCTCCCGCGAGTCCGTCGTGCGGACCCTGCGCGAGCTGCAGTCCTGTGAACTGGTCGCCACCCGACGGGGCGTCATCGTGGTCCTGGACCCCGCTTCGCTCGCCATCTGGGAACCGGATCGGCCCTGACCGAAGCCAACTGCTCCCCAGTGGGTCATTTGATGCGGAAGAGAGGGCGGGGCTTCGGCTTACCTGGAGTGCGGCGGTCGTCGGAGCGCAACGGGGGAAACCCGACGGCCGCCGTCCCGCGCAATCGAAGGAGAGGTGCGTCCGGCATGGACGGCAAACCGCGTTACTACCTCATCGTGGTCATCGACATCGAGCGATTCGGCCGCCGGACGGACCCTATGCAGCAATGGCTGAGGGAACAGCTCTACGCCGTCGTCGGCAAGGCGCTGGACCAGGCGGGGATCGGTACCGACGACATAGTTGCCACGAGCGACCGGGGGGACGGCTGCTTCCTCCTGCTACGGCCCTCCGTCTCCAAACTCGACCTGACGACCCGGTTCCTGGACGCCCTGCAGACCGGTCTGCGCGGTCACGCCCAGCGCGGCAACGAGGAGACCGCCTTGCGGTTGCGCGTCGCGCTGCACGCCGGTGAGGTGGCACAGGACAAGCACGGCTGGGTGGGCGAGGCGCTCAACACCGCCTGCCGGCTCGTCGACCTGGAGGTGCTGCGCACCACCCTCGCCGCGGCCTCCCGTTCCGGCCTGGCCCTCGCTGTGTCCGCGGACTGGCACGCCGCAGTCGTCCGCCACGACTACCCCGAGCTTCCGGCGTCCGGCTTCCGCGAACTGCCTTTCGTGGCCAAGGAGATCACCTCGCGCACCTGGCTGCGCGTCCCCGGCTACGACGAGCCTCCAGGCCTGGGCGGCGCTACGCCCCCGGCGTCCGGGCGCCCGGCGCCGCCCGCGCCCCGCCCTGCCGCGGACACACCTGCCGCGGACACCCAGGCCGTTGCCGCGGCCCCGGGCCCGTCTGCTCCGACCGCTCCGACAGGCGGCCACCACGGCCCCTTCGCAGGCGCGGTCTTCCACAACCCGGGCCGGGTGTACGGCGGGAATCACTACGAGGGCGTCACACCGGGCGAGGCGCACGCCGACACCGCCGGGAAGGGGGATGACGCATGAAGGAGGAGCCCGCGCAGGGGCCCGCCCAGAACAGCCCGGAGAACGCCTCCCCCGGACAGGACGGCGAGGTTGCGCCTCCCGTGTCCGCCGGCCCGGCGGAGACCACGGAGCTGGGCGTCGACGACATCCGTCGTGCCCTGTCGGCACGCGCGGCCCAACCCGGTTCGACGGACGAACGCCTCGACGCGGAACGGGACGCCCGCTCCTACCTCTCGCGCTTCGCCCAGTCGCGGATTACCGGGGAGCGGGTGTACGGCGGGGATCACATCGAGGTACTCCTCGGCCAGGGCCGCCGCTCCGTCCGCGCCTACCAGCTGTCGGCCCAGGACGTCGACCTCGTCTCCTCGGCGTTCCTGCCTCCCGCCTCCTACGACGACCTCCTGCGCGACAGCGAGCCGTTCCGTGTGGTGCTGCTCAGTGGTGCCCGGGGCCACGGCAAGTACGCGGTGGCACAACGGCTGCTGCTGGAACGCGGCCACGCCACCCTGCAGTGCCTGGAGCCGGACGCCGACCTGACGCGACTCGACGAGTCGTCGCTGCGGCCCGGGCACGGTTACCTGCTCCAGGAACTCGGCCCCGGCGGCACGGCCGCTCCGCTCACGGGCTTCGAACTCCACCGCCTCAACTCGGTGATGCGCGCCCGGAACTGCCGCCTGGTCATCACCTTGCGCGACGGTGTGCGCACGGCCGATCCCGAACTCGATAAGCAGACCTTCCCGGTGAACGGGCCGCCCGCGCCGTGGGACGTCTTCGAGAGGCACCTGCGCTGGTGGCTCGGCCCGCAGCGGACGAGACGCGCGGAGGAACTGCTGCGTGCCCCGGAGACGGCCACGCTCTTCACCGAGGCGCAGTCGGCCGGCACGTCGCTGGCCAGGGCGGCGGAGAACGCCCGTCTTCTCTCCGAGTCGTCGGCCGCACCGGCGGACGCCGTACGTCAGGTGAGGGAACACGGCTCGGTCCGCGACGCCGAGGAGTTCGAGAAGTGGTTCAACGGCCTGGATGACCTGCCCACCCAGTGCGTGGCCGTCGCCACGGCGGTCTTCGGCGGAGAGGCATACGAGACGGTGTCCGCCCTCGCCACCTCGCTCGGGCGACGGCTCCAGCCACCGCCCACCGCCGAACACCCCGAACGCCCCCGCAACGAGGCGGTCGTCGCGACCCGTGCGACGCGGCTGCGCCGGCTCAACGCCTCGCTCGTCGGCGCACAGGTCGCATCCCGGCACGGGGGCGTCCCCGCGAAGGTCGTGCGCTTCGACGACTCCCGAATGGCCGCCCGGGTCCTGCAGAACGTGTGGGAGGAATACGACATCCTGCGCCACGAGCTGCCGGGCTGGCTGAAGGCCTGCGCGGGCCACGAACTGGCCACCGTCCGGACCAGGGCAGCGGTCGCCGTCGGGTTTCTGGCCGAGCTGTCCTTCGACAGTCTGCGCACGGGTGTCCTGCAGCCCTGGGCCAGGAGCCCCGTGCGGGCGCTGCGCGAGGCCGCCGCGACGGCCCTCGTCATCGCCGCGGAGACTCCCGAACTCGCCGTACCCGTAAGGGATCTGGTTCAGGCGTGGGCGAGTGGTGACGCGGTCCTGAGGGCCACGGCGGCGCGTGCCTGGACCGCCCTGCGGCGCTCCGACGCGGGCAGCGCCGATGAGTCGGTCGCACTTCTGGACACGCTCGCGGCCACCGACAGCGCGGAGATCATCGAGGCGATCTGCCTGGGGGTCACCGAGTCGCTCGCCGCGACGGACGGTCATGAGGCGCGTGACGCCCTCCACCTGCTCCGGCACTGGATCTCCCGGCGTGACGTCCAGCGCCGGACCGTCGGCGAGCTGTCCTTCCTCTTCGCGGCGGCCGACCTGCTGGAGGACATGCCGGCCGACGGCGGCGGTACGCACCGACGATGGCCCAAGCTGCTGGCGCTGGCAACCCGCGACCCCGTCCACCAGCGGGACATCGCCCTGCTCTGGGACGCGGTGCTCCAGTCCCCGGAAACCTACGAGGCGGCCACCCAGGTCCTCACCGAATGGGCCCGCATGGTGGACGCGGACGCCGCGGGCCGCCGCGCACTGGCCCGGCTGCTGCACGCGGCGGCCCCGACCGACCGCAGCAGACGCTTCCTGCTGCGCCACGTCGCCACCTGGAACACACCCGACAGCCGTGCCGCCCGCAGCGCCGGGCAGATCCTGAGCCATTTCGACAGCAAAGGCAGCACACCATGACCATGTCCGATTCCGAGCAGCTGATCGCGGGCCCGTGGCCCGCCGGGATGGTGAACCGGGGCGAGACACCGCGGCCGGGGACGGCCCTGGTGTTCTCACTCGACACCGGCGAACCCGTCGTGGTGGACCGTCGGCCCTCCTTCTTCGAATCGTCGCGGTTCCACTACCGCTACGAGGTGGACATCACCGACCACCACACCAACTGGCAGGACACCCTGCCGAGTCGGACCAGGGGGTTCGACTTCCAGGCCGAGATCAGCACCGCCTGGCGGGTCACTTCCCCGGACGCGGTGGTCAAACGCAGCCTCACCACCGTGGCCACGGCGGAGTCGCTGGTACGGGGAGTGCTCAATGATCTGCTGCGCCCTCTCACCCGGGGGTTCGACATCGAGGACGTCGCCCGTGCGGAGGACTCGGCGAACCGCTCCCTGCGCAGCCGTGAACACCCCTTCGACGCCGGGCTGACGGTGTTCGCCTGCGCTGTCCGGCTCGGTCTGGACGAAACCGCCGAACGCCACCTTCGCCGGCATCGCGACCTGGCCTGGCAGCGAGAGCAAGCCGAGCTCACCCACCAGGTCAACCGGGTCCAGACGGAGGGCGAACAGGCGCTGACCTCGCTGGTGGAGGAGCACGAGGCACGACGTATAAGGCAGCGGACCGCCGCGCTGCAGGCCGCCCAACGCGGTGAGGGAGGGCTCCTGATGCACCTCGTCGCCCAGGATCCCAGCCAGCTGCGCAGCATCCTCCAGGAGGTCGCCGCCAGGCAGGACATGGCACTGGAGCGGAAACAGGCCCTCCTGCGGGACCTCAAGGGCGACCTGCATCCCGCCGAGTACGCCGAGTGGGTCCAACGGTTCATGGGCGAGCCGATCCCCTATGCGGGCCCCGCGCTGGGCGGCGAGTCCTCCTCGCACCTTCCCCGGCCCCACACGCCCGCGCCCCTCGGCACACACAACGGTGCGCCCGGAACCTCCCCGCGCCCGGAACCCGCCACGGACACCGGTGGGCCGCAGCCGGAGGGATCAGGAAGCGGGGTCGTCAGCTGGAAACCGGTCGGCGGGCGACGCTCCTCGGCCCACGGCGACCGCAACCGTGGCGAAGAGGACGACAAGGGATGAACCAGGATCCCCTCGGTCACGACTACGGCCGCGAGCAGGGATACACGTACCCCTATGACCACGTACGGCCTCCCGGCGCGAAACCCGGGAGGCACAAGCCCGGCAGGCTGCCGGGCCGAGCACCGGTGGGCGCGGCGGGCGGACAACCGCCCGGTGATCACCGGGGCATGTCGGCAGCACGCTGGCGTCCGACCGGTGTCATCCGCTGGGCCGTGACACTGGCGCTGGGCATTCTGGGAGGATTCATGGCAGGGCCCTACGGCGCGACTGCCGGGCTGGTCGTGGGAGCGGTCGCCGGCTTCCTCGCGGGCGAGGCGGTCAAGGCGGTCACTTCGCGAAAGCAGGATGAGCGGACGATGCCGGAAGGCGTCGCCGGCGGTCCCCGGCAGGACACCGGCCCTTCCGCCGTCTCCTCGTCCCCCGCGCCGGCCGCGCGGACCGGCACCCCTGCCCCGGCCGGGGCCCAGTGGCACGGCACGACCACCCCGGCCCCGTGGCAGAGCCCCCCCTCTGCCGTGGGCGAGCGTCCGTCCACGGCCGCTCCTGCCGGCGAAGAAGACCGGATGGTGCCGGCGCGGCCGACGGCGGAGCCGGCCGTCCCCGTGGTGCGCAAGCACGTGCCGTCCACGGCTGCGTGGACCTGCCCGCCGCCCCCGGTGATGTACCAGCCGTCGCGCCTGGCCGAGCTGCCCTGGAGGCTGCCGCCTCAGCCGGCCCCGCCGGGGCTGGCGGCCGACTCCGCGCGGGTGGGGGATCTGGAGGTCCGCGCCGCCTCGGTGGTGGGACCCGGGCACCGGATCGACGAGACCCGGGCCGGCCCCCGGCAGGACTCCTACCGCATCGGCCGGGACGCCGCCGCACGGCATCTGGTCGTCGCGGTCGCGGACGGCATGTCCGACAGCAGCCACTCCGACACGGCGGCCGCCGTGGCCACCCTCTCCCTGGTCAACTCCCTGCGGCGCCAGCTCGACGAGGGTGTACCGCCGTTCCACCTCGATCACCACACCGCCTTTCTGGAGGCGGCGCAACAGGTCCACGCCATCGCCAGGCAGCGGCAGTGGTCCGCCGACAGCGTGCGCACCGTGGCCGTGGCGGCGGTCGTCCCCGCCGACACGCCACCGAACGGTGACCGTGACATCTGGCTCGCCGGACTCGGCGACACCAGCGCCTGGGTGCGCGAGCCCCGCCGCTGGGCCCAGTTACTGGGGGAGAAGGAGCAGGGGCCCGACGCCGGACGGCTCCGCACCTACCTGCCGCACACCCCCGAGGCCGTCGAGCGCCGTCACCTCTCGCTCGGCCCCGGCCAGGCGCTGGTCCTGACCACCGACGGAGTGGGCGACGCGCTCACGGAACTGCCGCAGGCGCACGACTGGTTCCACCACCACTGGGCCGCCCCGGTCACCGCCCTGGACCTGCTGCTGCACATCAGTTACGACTCCCACCAGCGAAACGACGACCGGACCGCTGTCGTCGTCTGGACCCCGTCCGCGGACGGAGGGCGGTCATGAGGACCTGGTCGGACAACCCCTTCCCGGACGACATCCCGTTGTCCTCGGTCAAGCTCGCCGGAGACAATCTGGGCGCGGGCGGCCAGGCGCACACGGTGGAGCGCCTGGCCGACCATCCCGGCTGGGTCGCCAAGCTGTACAAGTCGCCCATGGGCCCGCAGGAGGCGGTCACGCTGGGCCGCCTCGTGAAGCTGCCCCGGTCGATGACGGAGGCGGACCGTGGGACGCTGGACCGCGGTGCGGCCTGGCCGGTCTCCCGTATCACGGACGGGAGCCGGACCGTCGGTGTCGTCATGGCCGAGGCACCCGCCCGCTTCTACGTGCCGTTCAATCTCCGCGGAGGGCGGCGCAGTGGGCCGCGGGAACTCCAACTCGACCATCTGGTGAAGGACTCGGCCTACCTTGAGGACATCGGGGTGCGGCCGCCCACGCGCCAGCGCAGGCTGGAGATCGCCTGCCGGTTCCTGGAGCTGGGCGCCGTCCTGGAACGGCACGATGTCGTCTACGGCGACTGGTCCTACCGCAACGCGCTGTGGGACCAGGACAGCGACTCGGTGTACCTGCTCGACATGGACTCCTGCGGCATAGGCACCCGGCCGTGGATCGCGTCGCCCGACTGGAGCGATCCGGCGTTCCCCGAAGGTACCCCGCTGACGGTCCCGACCGACCGGTACCGGATGGCGCTTCTCACCCTGCGCTGCGTCACCGGCGCGCGGGGTGAACCGCTGGAGAGTCTCAGCAGGCTGGAGCGGGACTGGCCGGCGAGCGACACCTTCCCGGGGCTTCTCCGGCAGGCACTCGACCGCGGCGATCTGCGGCAGCGTCCCGGGACGGCGACGCTGCTGAAGGCGTTGCGGAGTCCGGGTGGTACCGGGTCTCAGACGGACGTCGCGCCGGGCAGCAACGTCACCGGCTTCCGCCCGGTACGCCACCGTCCGGCACCGCAGACCGCGGGCGGGACGGCCACTGCGGCCGCGCCGCCCACCCCGCGTCCGGCGCCGCAGCCTCAACCGTCACCGGCGGGGGACGCCAAGGGCATGCTCGTCGGCTGTGGCGTCCTCGTCCTGGCCCTCCTCGCGTTGATCGTCGTCCTGTTCTTCGTCGTGTGGACGTGACCCGTCCCGTATCCACGCCATGTCACCAGGCATCTCGCAAAGGATCATCATGAGTTACGCACCGTCGTCCGGCCTGCCCATGTACGTGGTGCTGGACACCTCGGGCTCCATGCAGAAGTCCGAGCACCTGCTCAACCAGACGCTGGAGACGATCTACGACACCATCGACACGACACCCCAGGTCAAGGAGTTCGTCCACCTGTCGGTGCTGTCGTTCAACAGCCGGCCCCATGTCGTCACCCAGATGACGGACTTCGACGACGTGAACCATCTGCCCACGGTCACGTGTTCCGGGCGCACCAATTTCGGCCCGATGTTCCAGCTGGTGCGCACCCGGATCGAGGCGGATGTGCCCGCCCTGGTCGACAAGGGAGTCCGCGTGCTGCGGCCCGTCGTCTTCATCCTCACGGACGGCATCCCCACGGACAAGGACGATCTGCCGAGCGACCCCTGGGAGAACCATCTGGACGACCTGCTGGACCCCCAGTGGAAGACCAGGCCCCACATCATCGCCTACGGCTTCGGCAACGCCCGCGAACAGGTGATCAAGAGGATCGCCACCGTGGCGGCCTTCGTGGCCGAGAAGTCGGACGACAACACATCAGCCCTGCGGAACGCGCTGATCAGCTTCCTGCACTCCATGGTCGCTTCCGCCGCCAGCCGCAGACTCGAAGTGCCGGAACAGGTCAAGGGCTACCGAACGGTTCCTCTCGACTACGTGGACTGACCACCGCCCCTCCGTTCGCACGAGCGAGGCGCGGGACGGGCCCGTCCCCCGCCTCGCTTCCGCGCCCGCGGAGTCGTCGCGCAACGATGCTGATCGCCGCGGGCGAGTCCGTTAAGGTCGTCTCGGAGCGACTGGGGCACACGGAGCCGGAGCGGCAGACCATGTTGCGGTGGACCGCGTGGTCGGCGCCTTGGCCGGCGACGCGCCCCGGATGTGCCCTCTCGGTCGGCAGAGTGAGAGACGCGCAGGTCAGAGCGGTGCCATGGGGGCGCAATGCGATTGAGAGTGGAGTTCACGACCGAGCCCTTCGATCTGGACGAGGCACCCGCGCACGCGCTGGTCGCCCGTGAGGTCATCGAGGGTGCTCAGCTGGACGCGGTGGACGTCGGGCCGTTCGGGAACACGGCCGAGGGCGGCACCGACGCCGTGCTCACCGCCGTGGACGCGCTGCTGCGCAGGACCCTGGAGGCCGGGGCCACCCGGATCTCGCTCCAGGTCAACGTGGTGGGGGAGGACGGCGACAAGTGACCGGAAACGCGGACGAGCCCTTCATCACCGCGGTGAAGCCGCTGGTCGACGCCATGGGCGGGGAGCTGCTGCCGCCCGACGAGGCCGGCGCCGACGACGTCGTGCTCGCCTGGGAGGGCGTCGACGTGGTCGCCGTACGGCTGCCCCAGCTCGCCGACTCGCTCGACCACATCCTGGCCGCCATGGAGCGCAAGCAGGGCAAGCCGCTGGCCGACCTGGACCGCAAGGCGAAGCAGGAGGTCGTGCGCATACTGGAGGCGCGGGGCGCCTTCTCCGTACGGCACGGTGTGGAGACCGTGGCGGGCGCGCTGGGCGTGAGCCGCTTCACCGTCTACAACTACCTCAACCGCGACAAGGAGAGCTGAGCGACGGGTCCCGGGAGCCTGCGCAGTGGCCCCGGGGCGTTGTTACGCGAAATTTTCAACAAAGTGTTGACGCCGGGTTCCGGAGGGCGTTAGCTAACGGCAGCCCGTTCAGCACGAAGGCCGCCTACGGCCACGGAGGCTCCCGTGACGTCGACTTCCACGCCCCCGGGTCTGGCCCGGTTCAATGATCTGGAGGAGCAGGCGGCGTTCGCCGCCCTCCATGAGGCGTGTGCCTCCACCGCGTGGGCCCGGCGACTGCTCGCCGCCCGCCCCTACGCCTCCCCGCAGGCCCTCTACTCCGCCAGTGACGCGGCCATGGCCGTGCTCGGTCCCGCCGACCTGGCGGAGGCCATGGCCGGGCACCCGCCGATCGGCCGCCCCAAGCCGGGCGATCCGGCCTCGGCCCGGGAGCAGTCCGGCATGGCCGGTGCCGCCGAGACGCTCAAGGCGGAGATGCTCGAACTCAACCTGGCGTACCAGGAGAGGTTCGGCCATGTCTTCCTGATCTGTGCCACCGGCCGCGGCGCCGAGGAGATGCGGGACGCGGTCAAGGAGCGGATCGGCAACGCGCCCGAGCGGGAGCGGGAGATCGTCCGCACCGAACTGGGCAAGATCAACCGTATCCGGCTCGCCCGACTCGTCGCAGAGGACGCCTGACGCCATGAGCACCAGCACCACCGCCTCCGTGTCCACCCACATCCTGGACACCTCGCTCGGCCGCCCCGCCGAGGGTGTGGCCGTCCAGCTGTCCGCCCGCCGGGGCCGCGAGGCCGGCTGGCGGGCGCTCGGTGGGAGCGCGACCGACGCGGACGGCCGGTGCAAGGACCTGCCGGCGCCGCCGGAGGGAACCACCCACGTACGGCTCGACTTCGACGTGGAGCCGTATTTCGAGAAGAAGCAAGCCGATGCGCAGCAGGACGCCCCCGCGAATCGGGACAGCGATACGTTTTTTCCAGAGGTAGCGATCACCTTCGCCGTCAGGCCCGGCGAGCACTACCACGTACCGCTGCTGCTCAACCCGTTCGGCTACTCCGTTTACCGAGGGAGCTAGCTACATGCCCACCATCCTGGGACAGAACCAGTACGGCAAGGCCGAGAACCGGGTCGTGAAGATCACGCGGGACGGTGCCACCCACCACATCAAGGACCTGAACGTGTCGGTGTCGCTCTCCGGCGACATGGACGAGGTCCACTACTCCGGTTCCAACGTCCACGTCCTGCCGACCGACACCACCAAGAACACGGTGTTCGCGTTCGCCAAGGAGCACGGCATCGAGTCGGCCGAGCAGTTCGGCATCCACCTGGCCCGGCACTTCGTGTCCAGCCAGGAGCCGATCCGCACGGCCCGGATCCGGATCGAGGAGTACGCCTGGGAGCGCATCGAGGCCTCCGACGCCAACTCCCGGTTCGTCGGCGCGGACGAGGTGAAGCACTCGTTCGTGCGCAAGGGCCAGGAGACCCGGCTGACGCAGATCACGTACGACGGTGAGTCGTGGGAGGTCGTCTCCGGTCTCAAGGACCTCGTCGTGATGAACTCGACCAACTCCGAGTTCTGGGGCTTCGTCAAGGACAAGTACACGACGCTCCCCGAAGCGTACGACCGGATCCTCGCCACCCAGGTCTCCGCCCGCTGGCGGTTCAACTGGACCGACGACGAGCAGAAGATGCCCCACTGGGAGAAGTCCTACGAGCAGACCCGCAAGCACCTGCTCCAGGCCTTCGCCGAGACGTACTCGCTCTCGCTCCAGCAGACGCTGTACCAGATGGGCTCGCGCGTCATCAACAACCGCGGCGAGATCGACGAGATCCGCTTCTCGCTGCCGAACAGGCACCACTTCCTCGTCGATCTGGAGCCGTTCGGCCTCAAGAACGACAACGAGGTCTACTACGCCGCCGACCGGCCCTACGGCCTGATCGAGGCGACCGTCCTGCGGGACGGCTGTACGGCGAAGATCCCGGTGGACCTCACCAACCTCTGATCCCCCCTTCTCGGCACCCGCGGCCGGTGACGCCCCGCGTTCCGGCCGCGGCACTCAAATCCCCGGGGTCCTGCCGTGCCCTCACCACGAGTCCGCTGAGCGAAAAGGACGAACCATGGCAGCAGACCGGCGCACCGTCATCGAGAACTGTTCGATCGCGACCGTCGACGCGCACGACACCGAGTACCGGGACGGGTACGTCGTCATCGCCGGCCACCGCATCGAGTCGCTCGGCGCGGGCAGGGCGCCCGAGGGCCTGGAGAACGTCGTACGCCGTATCGACGCGACCGGTCACCTGGTGACGCCCGGCCTGGTCAACACCCACCACCACTACTACCAGTGGATCACCCGGGGCCTGGCCACCGACCACAACCTCTTCAACTGGCTGGTCGCGCTGTACCCGACCTGGGCGCGCATCGACGAGCCGATGGTGTACGCGGCCGCCCAGGGCTCGCTCGCGATGATGGCCCGCGGCGGTGTCACCACCGCGATGGACCATCACTACGTCTACCCGAAGGACTCCGGTGACCTCTCCGGCGCCATCATCCGCGCCGCCCGCGAGACCGGCGTCCGCTTCACCCTCGCCCGCGGCTCCATGGACCGCAGCGAGAAGGACGGCGGCCTGCCCCCGGACTTCGCCGTCGAGACCCTCGAAGGAGCCCTCGCCGCCACCGAGGCGACCGTCAAGGAGCACCACGACCCCTCCTTCGACGCCATGACCCAGGTGGCCGTCGCGCCCTGCTCGCCGTTCTCCGTCTCCACCGAACTCCTGCGCCAGGGCGCCGAGCTGGCACGCCGTCTCGGAGTACGGCTGCACACCCACGGCTCGGAGACCGTCGAGGAGGAGCAGTTCTGCAAGGAGCTGTTCGGGATGGGTCCGACCGACTACTTCGAGTCCACCGGCTGGCTCGGCGAGGACGTGTGGATGGCGCACTGCGTCCACATGAACGACTCCGACATCGCGGCCTTCGCCCGCACGAAGACCGGTGTCGCC
This sequence comes from Streptomyces sp. NPDC059224, assembly GCF_042754285.1. Taxonomy (NCBI): domain Bacteria; kingdom Bacillati; phylum Actinomycetota; class Actinomycetes; order Kitasatosporales; family Streptomycetaceae; genus Streptomyces; species Streptomyces sp. NPDC059224. The sequence continues at coordinate 41,241 of NZ_JBHZAN010000046.1, read as the reverse complement.
CACTGCCCGTCGTCCAACGCCCGCCTGGCGGCCGGCATCGCCCGCGTCCCCGACATGCTCGCCGCCGGAGTCCCGGTCGGCCTCGGCGTCGACGGCACCGCGTCCAACGAGTCCGGCGAACTCCACACCGAACTGCGCAACGCGCTGCTGATCAACCGCCTCGGCGCGCACCGGGAAGCCGCCCTGGACGCCCGCCAGGCGCTGCGCCTGGGCACCTACGGCGGCGCCCAGGTCCTGGGCCGGGCGGACCAGATCGGTTCGCTGGAACCCGGCAAGCTGGCCGACCTGGTGCTCTGGAGGATGGACACCCTCGCCCACGCCTCCATCGCCGACCCGGTCGCCGCTCTGGTCCTGGGCGCGGCCGCCCCGGTCACGGCCTCCTTCGTGAACGGCCGTCAGATCGTCGAGGCGGGCCGCCTCCTGCACGTCGACGAGGACGCGATCGCCCGCGCCACGCGGGCCGAGGCCCAGCGGCTGGCACGCGTCGCCGCACAGTAACTCCCCCTCCCCGTACCGCCCGTGAGGTACGGCTAGCCAGCTCCGGTCGGGAGGGACGGCTCCCGGCCGGCAGCCGTGGACCCCATCCGGGCCCACGGCGGCCGTCTCCTGGGCGCGTGCTTCCTCGCGCGCGCCCAGGAACGGTCCCCCGCCCCCGTCCTCCCCGTCCCACTCGGTCCCGCACGACCGACACGCACCTCCCTGAAACCCGCGTCAGAGCCGGCGCGTACCCGACCGGAGGAGAGCCGCCGTGTCCTCGCACCCCGTCGACGAGAAACTTCCGCCCCTGAAAATGGCCACCACGGGCCTGCAGCACGTGGCCGCCATGTACGCCGGAGTCGTCGCCCCGCCCCTGATCGTCGGCGCGGCCATCGGCCTGACCGGCACCGAACTGACCTTCCTCACCGGCGCCTGTCTCTTCACCGCGGGCCTCGCCACCTTCCTGCAGACCCTCGGCATCTGGAAGATCGGCGCCCGGCTGCCCTTCGTCAACGGCGTCACCTTCGCCGGGGTCGCCCCGATGACGGCGATCGCCGCCTCCACCCACGACAAGTCCGACGCCCTGCCGGTCATCTTCGGCGCGGTGATCGTCGCGGGCCTCCTCGGGTTCCTCGCCGCGCCCTTCTTCAGCAAGGCGGTCCGCTTCTTCCCGCCCGTCGTCACCGGCACGGTCATCACCCTGATCGGCGTCTCCCTGCTCCCGGTGGCCTTCGGCTGGGCGCAGGGCCCCGACCCGGCGGCGCACGACTACGGCGCGGCCAAGTACCTGGGCCTGGCAGCCGCGACCCTCCTCGTGGTCCTGCTCCTGCGCCGCTTCACCCGGGGGTTCGTCAAACAGATCGCCGTGCTGATCGGCCTGGTCGCCGGCGCGGCCGTCGCCCTGCCCTTCGGCGTCACGGACTTCGGCCCGGTCGTGGACGCGGACGTCATCGGCTTCCCGGCCCCCTTCCACTTCGGCGCCCCGCAGTTCCAGGTCGCCGCGGTCCTCTCCATGTGCGTGGTGATGGTGGTCTCGATGACCGAGTCGACCGCGGACATGCTGGCGCTCGGTGAGATCGTCGAACGCCCCGCGGACGAGCGGACGATCGCGGCCGGACTGCGCGCCGACACCCTCGGTTCGGCGATCAGCCCGCTCTTCAACGGGTTCATGTGCAGCGCCTTCGCCCAGAACATCGGCCTGGTGGCGATGACCCGTATCCGCAGCCGGTTCGTGGTCGCGGTCGGCGGCGGCTTCCTCGTACTGATGGGCCTGTGCCCGATGGCCGCCTCGCTGATCGCCGTCGTACCCCGGCCGGTGCTGGGCGGCGCGGGCGTGGTGCTCTTCGGCTCGGTGGCCGCCAGTGGCATCCAGACCCTGGTCAAGGCCGGCCTGGAGAAGGACGAGAACGTCCTGGTCGTCGCCGTCTCGCTCGCCGTCGGCATCGTCCCGATCACCTCGCCGGACTTCTACCACGCCTTCCCGGAGACGGCCCGGATCGTCCTGGACTCGGGCATCTCGACGGGCTGTGTGGCGGCCGTACTGCTCAACCTCGTCTTCAACCACCTGGGGCGCCGGCGCGCGGAGGCGGACGGCCCGGCCGCCGAGGCGGCCGAGGTCCTGCCGCTCGTATCGCCCCGGTCGCTCCCGTAACGGCCCCGCGTCCGCCTCAGCCCCCGTCGCGGCTCGCGCGGCAGGGGCTGAGGGCGGGGAGCCGGCCGGTCAGGTACGAGCGGGGCGGGACGCCCATCAGCGTGCGGAAGTCGGTCGTCATGTGCGACTGGTCGAAGTAGCCGGTGGCGGCGGCCAGTTCCGACCAGCCCGCGCTGCCCGCCCGGGCGGCGAGGGTGCGGACGCGGTCGATACGGGCGTAGTGCTTGGGAGAGACCCCGACGCCGTCAGTGAACAGGTTCCGCAACTGGCGCTCGCTCACCGCAAGTTCCCGGGCCACGTTCCGCACCTGGGCGGGCGCCCGGTCCAGCCGCACCGACAGCGCCTCCACACCCGCGCGCAGGAGTGCCGTCCGGGCCGGATCGGTCCGCTCCGACAGCATCCCGGGCAGCACCTCGGCGATGCGCGGCAGCGCCTCCCACGGGTCCAGCCACCGCACCTCGCGCGCGAACCGGCGGGCCACCCCGCCGGGCAGGCCGGCCAGCGGTACCACCCGGCCGACCAACCCCGCGGCCGGAACACCCAGCAGGGACCGGGCGGTTCCCGGCGCGAGGCGCAACTCCACGCACGCGATGTGCGACTTGCCCGCGTGATAGGTGGCCCGTACCCGCGGACCGACGGCCAGGACGTCACGTCCCCCGTCCCCGGTCACCCGGAGCACCACCTTGATCGCCGCGTCCGGCAGATGGACGAACGTCCCCTCCGGCGGCTCGGCGAAGGACATGGTCCGCACCTCGGCGATCCACGGACGCAGCACCTCGGGCGGGGCCGGAAGCGGCTGGGAGACGGTCATCGGCACCCTTCCACGGTAGGCGACCCGCGCCGCCGTCCGGGCCGGCCGGGCGTGCCGGAATTTCCAAGAGCCGGCTGCCCGGGCACGCTCATCGTGGACCGCATGATTCTGGTGACGGGTGCCACGGGCACCATCGGGAGTGACGTCGTACGACAACTGGCCGAGCGCGGTGCGAAGGTGCGTGCGCTCACCCGAGACCCCGCGAAGGCGCGGGTGCCCGCCGGGGTGGAGGTGGTCCGCGGGGACTACGGCGACCCCGCCTCCCTGGACGCGGCGCTGGCCGGCGCGACGGCGGCGTTCCTGCTCCGGCCGCCCGGCCCCGACGGGGGAGAGGACGCGGCGCTGGCCGCCGCGGCGCGGAACGCGGGCGTGGCACGGCTGGTGAAACTCTCGGCCGTCTTCACCGGCGACTTCGCCTCCGGCCCGTCCGCGCGGTGGCACGTCGACGGCGAGCGGGCGGTACGGGACAGCGGGCTCGCCTGGACGGTCCTGCAGCCGTCGTCGTTCGCCTCCAACACGCTTTCCTGGCTGGACGCGCTCCGGGCGGGGCAGCCGGTGCCCAACATGACCGGTGACGGTGGCTCGGGCGTGATCGACCCGCGTGACGTCGCCGAGGTGGCGGTCCGGGCCCTGCTCGACGCCGGGCACGCCGGGCGGACGTACGTCCTGACCGGTCCCGAGGTGATCAGCGTGCCCGGCCAGGCCGCCGTGCTCGCCGAGGTCCTCGGCCGGCCGGTCCCGACCCGGGACCTGTCCGTGGACGGGACCCGCGACTTCCTCCGCACGGCCTGGGGCATGGAGGGAAGCCGGGCGGAGGGCGTTCTGACCGGCCTGGCGTTCGTCCGCGCCGGAGGCAACGCGCTGGTCACCGAGGACGTGGCCGAGGTGCTGGGCCGCCCGGCCCGCACCTTCCGCAGCTGGGCCGCGGACAACGTGAGCCTCTTCGAGGCGAGTTGAGCGTCCCGGACCGGTACGGACCCAGGCGGCCGGGGCCGGGGGCTCACCGGCTGCGCGGTCGCAGTACCGCCGCCGCCAGCACCAGGGCGGTCACCGCGACCGCGGTGGCCGCGCGGAACGCCAGCCGGTAGCCCTCCGCGGTGGCGGGGACCAACTCCGCACCCCGGGCGAGCAGCCCGCCCGTGCGACTCGCCGCCAGGGTGCCCAGTACCGCCAGCCCCAGCGAACCGCCCACCACCTGAGTGGTGTTGAACAGCCCGGACGCCAGACCCGCCTCCTCCGGGCGCGCCCCGGACATCGCCAGCCCGGTCAGGGCCGGCATCGCCGCGGCGAATCCGGCGGCGAGCAGCAGCAGCGGCGGCAGCACGTCGACGGGGTACGAAGCGGCGACCGGCATCCGGCTCAACAGGGCGGTCCCGGCCACGATCAGCACGAGACCGCCGAGCAGGACCCGGTACGCGCCGTAGCGGGTGATCGTCCGCGCGGACAGCCCCAGCATCAGGAGCCCGATGGCGACCGGAGCCGGCAGGAAGGCCGTACCGGTCGCCAACTCGCCGTATGCGAGGACACGCTGGAGATACAGCGCGCCGAGGAACTGGAAGCCGTACATCGTCGCGATCATCAGCACCTGTACGGCGTTGGCGCCGGCGAGCAGCCGGGAGCGCAGCAGCCGCAGGCGCAGCAGCGGGCGCCGGGCGCGGGCCTGGCGGAGGGCGAACCCCGTGAACAGGGAGACGGCCAGGGCCGCCAGGAGGAGGGTGGCCAGCGGCCCGCGGTGGCCGGCTCCGATGATGGCGTGGACCGTGAGCATCAGGGCGCCGGTGACCAGTGCGGCGCCCGGGAAGTCGGCGCCCTGACGCAGGCCGGTGCCCCGCTCGGGGGCGAGGATCCGAAGGGCCGCGAACCATGCGGCCAGCCCGGTCGGCAGGTTGATGAGGAAGATCCAGTGCCAGCTCAGCGCCTGGGTGAGCGCCCCGCCCAGAAAGGTGCCGAGCGCGCCGCCCGCCGCGCCGACCGCGCTGAACACCGCGATGGCCCGGCCCTGTTCTTGTGGCTCGGGGAAGAGAGCGACCAGCATGCCGAGGACCACCGCCGACGTCATCGCCCCGCCCACGCCCTGCAGCGCCCGCGCCGCGATCAGCATGCCCTGCCCGGTCGCCACCGCGCACAGCAGGGAGGCGGCGGTGAACAGGGCGAGGCCCGTCGCGAACATCCGCTTGCGGCCCAGCAGGTCGCCGAGGCGCCCCGCCAGCAGGAGCAGTCCGCCGAAGGGGATCAGGTACGCGTTGACGACCCAGGCCAGTCCGGGGCCGCTGAACCCCAGGTCGCGCTGCATGGCCGGCATGGCCACCGTGACGATGTTGCCGTCCAGGACGGTCATCAGGGTCCCGGCGCACAGAACGGCGAGGGACGCCCAGCGGGGGTATGTTCGGGGGAGTGCCACCGGGGCCGCGGGTGTCGGCGTCGGTACTCCGGTCGTGGTCGACATGGCCTCGGGCCTCCGCAATCGCCGAAGAAACTCACCGGACGGATGAGTCGGGAACCGATCGTGTACAAGGTGCACGACTTGTAACGGAGTTCATGGTGAGTGACCCTGGGGGGAGACGTAAGGAGGCAGCCAGATGTCCCAGAGGAACACCGGTGTGACCGTCCAGGTGGTGAACGCGGGAACGTGCCCCGTCCGCGAGGTTCTTGACAGGGTCGCCGGCAAATGGAGCGTCCAGATCCTGGTCGCGGCGTCGCACGGCCCCATCCGCTTCACCGAGCTGGAGCGCGGTATCGAGGGCATCAGCCGCCGGATGCTGACCCTCACCCTGCGCAATCTGGAGCGCGACGGGCTGGTCACCCGGACGGTGTATCCGACCGTGCCCCCGAAGGTGGAGTACGGCCTCACTCCGGTGGCCCTGGAACTGCACGAGACGCTGCAGCGGCTGACCGACTGGGCGGAGCGCAACCGCGGCTACGTCGCGCAGGCGCGGGCCGCCTACGACGCCGAGCACCAGCCGGAACTGCTCGACGCGTAGCCGGTGTCGCCGGGCGGCCCTCCTGACCCTCAGAGGCCGAACAGTTCCGGGGCCGAGGCGAGCTGTTCGAAGAGCTCGGCCGGACGGTCGACGAGCCGCCTGGCCTTGAGGTCCAGCAGCCCGCCGACCGCGGTCACCTCGGCGGCCAGGGTGCCGTCCGCCTTGGTGATCGACTGGACCATCCGGAACGTCTTTCCCTCGCCCCACTCGAACACGCAGGTCACATCGACCTCGTCACCGGCGAGCAGTTCCCGCCGGTACCGGATGGTCGTCTCCAGAGCCACCGGGCCCACGCCCCGCCCGACCAGCCCGGCCTGGGTGATGCCGGCGGCCTGGAGCAGCGACCAGCGGGCGTGCTCGGCGTAGTTGAGATACACCGCCTGGTTCAGATGGCCCTGCACGTCGGTCTCGTAGCCACGGACCGTGACGCGGACGGAATACGGTTCGCTCACGACTTCCCCTTCTCGTGCACGACGTCTCGTGTATGACGCACTGATCCTCTGCCGGCATCCTGGCACGGCCGTCACACGCGGCGCGGGGATGCCAGCAGATAGCGCGTTCGAGTCCGCGGCTGCGTGTACTCGCCGGTCTGCCACCCGGCCCGCTCCAGGGTGGCCGCGCAGGCCCGCAGCGGCTCGCCCGCCGGCGCGTACACGGCGACCGCCTCGGGCTGCGGGGTGGCCCGCACCCGGTAGCCGGCGGTCGCCGGTCCCTCGGGGGGATGTCCGGCCGCCTCCAGGGCGAGCGCGGCGGCCCGCACGAGATGCTTGCGCTCCCAGCCGCACGGGCGGTCCGTGGCGCCGTCGGGGTTGGTCATCCGGCGCAGCTCCAGGAGGCCCTGCCAGGCGCTGTGCACCTCGCGGGCCCGGCCGGGGCCGTCATCGGCGGCCTCCTCACCGCCGACCCGTGCGGCGAACACCCGGTCCGGCTCGGCCGGGGCCACCGCCGGGGGCTGCGGAACGGCCGCCTCCTCGCGTACCCGATGCCCCGCGGGCGTCAGGAAGTGGTCGTGCGGCGGCCGCGGGTGCCGAAAGGCGAGCCCCCGCTTCACCAGCGCCGCCAACTGCGCCTCGGTACCCCGCAGCCGGCCGCTGACCGGATCCGCGGCGTCGATGACCCGCCGCTGCGCGGCGGACGGCGGACGGCTCACAGCGCACCCCTCCCACACACCTGCCCCGACCCTCCACCGAAGGCTACGACCCTCCACTGACACCCGGCCCCGAGAAGATCCTCCGCGGGTCCCTTCAGTCTCTGCCGGGCCCGGTCGGGCGGATGTTCCAGCCCGCGATCACCGGGCGGTCGTGTTCCGTGCCGAGGCGGCACAGGGTGCCGGTGGCCAGCTGGAAGAAGGCGCCGTCGGACGGGGACAGGCCGAGGCGGCGGGCGGTCAGGACGCGCAGGAAGTGGCCGTGGGCGACCAGCAGCACGACCCCCTCGGTGTTGGCGAGGGCCGCCTCCACCTTGGACAGCATCCGGTCGGCCCGCTCGCCGACCTGTTCCGGGGTCTCCCCGGGGTGCTCCGGCGGACCGGGCGTGACCCCGTCGGTGAAGAGGAACCAGCCCGGCCGGGTGCGCTGGATCTCCACGGTGGTCACGCCCTCGTAGCCGCCGTAGTCCCATTCCCGCAGGTCGGCGTCGACCCGGGCGTCGGGCACGCCGATCAGCTCGGCGGTCTCCCGGGCCCGCTGGAGCGGGCTGACGAAGGCAGCGCCGATGCGATGCGAGCGGATCAACGGAACCAGCTGCCGCGCCTCCTCCCGCCCGTGCTCGGTCAGGGGCACGTCGGTCCACCCGGTATGCCGTCCGGACCGCGACCACTCGGTCTCACCGTGCCGGACGAGAAAGACATCAGCCATGGGTCAGAGGCTATGAGCCCAGCGTTCCAGTTCGGCGAACTCACGCGCCCGTAGGCCGTGGCGCGCGTCCACCGGAAGGACTAACGCGGGGCCGTCGTGGTGCTCGGCGACTGGCGCGCGTACGTCCAGGCCGGTGACCATGTCGTCCACCCACACGAACGGCCGCCCCGCCGCCCCGGCCACGACCGTCCGTGTCTTCCCGTACAGCCCGTCCGGATCGCTGGCGAACAGCTCGGGCCACTCGATGACGGGGAGTTCGGGCAGCCCGACGGCCGGGCCGGTCATCCCGTTGGCCTCGTGCGTCCAGATGGTGGCCCGGGCCAGTTCGTACGGCAGCGCGAGCAACCGTGCCCCGTGCCCCGGATGCAGCCGCACCCGCAGCCCGCGGCGCGGTCCGCGGGAGCCGGGCTGCCGGCGGGCGGACCGGCTCGCCGGGTGCAGCCGGCGGGTCACGTACCCGCGATGCCGCAGCAGCTGTGCCCGGAACGGGTTGCGGGGTCAGTCGACGTCGAGGAGGAGCAGCGGGCGCTGGGTCATGGGGAGGGACTACCCGCCCGGCCCGTGCACGGCCGGGGCGAGCCCTACTGCCGGTACCCGCTCAGGAACCGCCCGATCCGGCCGATCGCCGTCTCCAGGTCGTCCGCGTGCGGGAGGGTGAGGATGCGGAAGTGGTCCGGGGTGGGCCAGTTGAAGCCGGTGCCCTGGACGACCTGGATCTTCTCCTGGAGGAGCAGGTCCAGGACGAACCGCTCGTCGTCGAGGATCCGGTGGACCTTGGGGTCGATGCGCGGGAACGCGTACAGGGCGCCCTTGGGTTTCACGCAGCTCACGCCGGGGATCTCGTTGAGCTTCTCCCAGGCCACCGTGCGCTGTTCGTGCAGCCGGCCGCCGGGGGCGACGAGTTCGCGGATGGACTGGCGGCCGCCGAGGGCGGCCTGGATGGCGTACTGGGCGGGCGCGTTGGCGCACAGCCGCATGGAGGCCAGCATGGTGAGGCCCTCCAGATAGTCCTTCGCGTGCTGCTTGGGGCCGGTGACCACCAGCCAGCCGGAGCGGAAGCCGGCCACCCGGTAGGTCTTGGACAGGCCGCAGAAGGTGAGGACCACCAGGTCGGGGGCGAGCGCCGCGGCCGAGTGGTGGACGGCGTCGTCGTACAGGATCTGGTCGTAGATCTCGTCGGCGAAGACCATCAGGCCGTGCCGGCGGGCCAGGTCGAGGATGCCCTCGATGATCTCCTTGGGGTAGACGGCACCCGTGGGGTTGTTGGGGTTGATGACGACCACGGCCTTGGTGCGGTCCGTGATCTTCGACGCCATGTCGGCCAGGTCCGGGTACCAGTCCGCCTGCTCGTCGCAGAGGTAGTGCACCGCCTTGCCGCCGGCGAGGGTGGTCACCGCCGTCCAGAGGGGGAAGTCCGGGGCGGGGATGAGGATCTCGTCGCCGTCCTCGACCAGTGCCTGTACGGCCATGGAGACCAGCTCCGACACGCCGTTGCCGAGGAAGACGTCGTCGACGTCCACGTCCAGGCCGAGTGCCTGGTAGCGCTGGGCCACCGACCGGCGGGCGGAGAGGACGCCCCGCGAGTCCGTGTAGCCGTGTGCCTGCGGGAGCATCCGGATCATGTCCTGGAGGATCTCCTCCGGTGCCTCGAAGCCGAAGGCCGCCGGGTTGCCGGTGTTCAGGCGCAGCACGCTGTGTCCCGCCTCCTCCAGCGCGTTGGCGTGCTCGATCACCGGTCCGCGGATCTCGTAACAGACCTCGCTGAGCTTGTTGGACTGCCGGAACTCCATGCGCCCCTCCGGAAACTCGTGTTGCTTGGTTTTACCAAGTAGCAGCTTGGAAAGTCCAACATCTTGTCTAGACTGCGCCGCATGTCACCTCGCCGAAGCTACGACCAGTTCTGTTCCGCGGCGCGCGCTCTCGACCTCGTGGGCGACCGCTGGACCCTGCTGATCGTCCGGGAGCTGCTGGCCGGTCCCCGTCGCTACACGGACCTGCACGCGGATCTGCCGGGGGTCAGCACGGACGTCCTCGCCTCCCGGCTGAAGGACATGGAGCGGGACGGGCTCACGACCCGTCGGCGACTGCCCCCGCCGGCCGCGGCGTACGTCTACGAACTCACCCGGCGTGGAGGCGAGTTGCTCGCGGTGATCCAGGCGCTGGGGAGCTGGGGGGAGTCCGAGCTGGGCGAGCGCCGGCCCACCGACGCGGTCCGCGCCCACTGGTTCGCACTGCCGCTGCTGCGCGCCCTGGACGGCGAGGGCCTGGTCGAAGTCCGGCTCGGGGAAGGGGACTTCCATCTGTACGCCGGCGCGGAGGACGGCCCGGTGTACGGCGACGGTCCCGCCCCGCGCGAACCCGACGCGCGGCTCCTGCTCGACATGGGGACCTGCACGGCGCTGGCCCGGGGGGAGCTGGACCTGGCGGACGCGGTCCGGTCCGGGCGGGTGACGGTGACCGGTGACGGCGCGCTGGCCAAGGGTCTGCGGGACGCCTGAAACGGCGACCGGGCCCGCCGCGAACGGGGGCCCGGTCACCGGTTGCGTCAGGTCAGGCGCCCGGCGGCACCCGGTGGGGCCGTCCCGCTCCCCGGGTCAGCGCGTATCCGCCGATGCCGGCCAGCGCGGCCAGCACCCCGCCGATCCCGGTCCACACCCAGCGGTCGGTCCACCAGCCGGAGGACCAGCCGTCGTCCGAACCGAAGCTGGAGAGCACCGCCGCCTTGTCGTCGTCGCTCTTCTCGGCGCTGACCGCGATCCCGGGCACCAGAGGCTTCGCCAGCGAACCGTCCACCGCGGCCGCACCGCCGATGTCCTTGGAGTCGACCTGGACCTCGGCGCCGACCGGCTGGCCGAGGTCGGCGTTGCCGAGGTCCACCGCGGTCAGCCGGACGTAGTACGTACCGGGCAGCGGGTCGTTGGCCCACGGCTCCGACCAGGCCCGGACGGTACGCGTCACACAGGCCAACTGCACGGACGCGGCGCCCTGCGCGGCCGTGCGGGACTGCGCGCCGTACTGGCAGGCCTGACGGCGCCGCAGGCCGTCGTACACGTCGATCTGCCAGGTCTGCGCCCCGTGCGAGTCGGGCAGCTTCACCGTCGCCTTGACGTCGGGGCGCTGCCCGGCGTCGGCGGGGAAGGACCAGTACAGGTAGTCGCCCGTCGATCCGCTGGCGGTGGCCTGCTGCCCCTGGTCGATCTCGGTCGCCGTACGGAAGGAGGTACCCGCCTGGGTGGGTGCGCCGCCGTCCTCGGAGGCGCTGGGGGAGGGCGAGGCGTCGTCGGCCGCCGCCGGGCCCGCGGCCAGGCCCACCGCCAGCAGGGCCGCGCTCAGCACACGTGTGATCGACATCAGTTGGTCCTCCAGACCGCTACCCGCCAGCGCGAAACCCAGCCCCACAGCAGACCCGCGAGGAAGCCGGTCAGCACCAGCGCCCCGAGGAGCCACCAGCCACGGCCGAGACCGAAGGAGGCGACGTCGGACGCCTTCGCGGGCCCGTCCACCACGTCCACCGTCAGCTCGACGGGCATGCCCGGGCTGGTCTTCACACCGGCCACGGCCGAGAAGGAGTTGGTCACCTGGAGACAGACGGTCTCCGGGGTGGTGTCCTCGTCGTCGTCGCTCTCGGCCTTCGGGTACCGCAGGCCGGTCGAGATGACGTCGGTACGGCCCGTGCCCGAAGCCTCGCCGCGTACTATCTCCCGTCCGTGCACGGTCACCGCACGCAGCAGCACCCCGTAGTCCGGGTTGACGGCCCGGTCGGCGGCGACGCTGACCGAAGCCCGCAGTTCCTGACCGGGGTTGACGTCGACCTTGTACCAGCGCTGCTGCCCGAACTCCTCGCGGTCGGTGTACAGCCCGGACTTCAGCGCGGGCGCCGAGGAGCACTGATCGGCGCCGTTCGTGGCCACCGGCGTCACCACCGGATCGGCGGCCCGGTGCACCAACTGCCCGACTCGGTCGGTCAGTTCCTCCTTGTGCTGTACGGAGGTGTAGGTGCCGCCGGTCGCGTCCGCGATGCAGCTCAGCTGGTCCCGGGTCTTGGCGTCCGGGACCAGGCCGAGCGTGTCGATGGTGAGCCCGACGCCCTTGGCGGCGATCTCACGGGCCACCTCGCACGGGTCCAGCGGCTGGCAGGTGTCCTCGCCGTCGCTGATCAGGACGATACGGCGGGTCCCGGAGCCGCCTTCGAGATCGTCTGCCGCCTTGAGCAGCGCGGGGCCGATCGGGGTCCACCCGGTCGGCGCGAGCGTCGCGACGGCGGTCTTCGCCTCGGTACGGTCCAGGGTGCTGACCGGATAGAGCTGCGCGGTGTCCTTGCAGCCGGTCTTCTTGTCGTTTCCGGCGTAGTTGGCGCCCAGCGTGCGGATGCCGAGCTGGACCCCCTCGGGTGTCGCGTCCAGCACCTCGTTGAACGCCTGCTTGGCCGCGGCCATCCGCGTCCCGCCGTCGATGTCCGCCTTCCGCATGGAACCGCTGACGTCCAGCACGAGCTCCACCTTGGGAGCGGTCTGGCCGGTGTCGTCCGTCTCGTCGGCGACCGCTCCGCCGGGGAACGCGATCCCGGCCGCCAGGGCGGCGAGCAGAGCGCAGACTCCCGCAGCCGTCCGTTGTGTTCTGATCATCGGCGGATCCTATTGATCAGAGGCGCCGGGCTCCAAAACGAGGTCCGCACGGCAAAAGGAGAGCGGCCGGCAGGCCAACGGAGCGTGGCAGACGGGAAGGTGAGCGCTCACCGCGCGGGCATCAGCGGATTCGGCAGTGCCGCCCATTGGTCCCCGGACGTCTGGGGCGTCAGCCGCATCAGTGTCAACGCCTTCGCGGGTAGCGGACCTTCTAGGAGGGCCGTCAGGTCGGGGGTGACGGGAAGGTCCCGTGCGGCCGTCTCCAGCGCCGTCGCCAGGGCCGGTCCGGACCCCGCCGTACCCGCCAGGGCGCCCGCGACCAGGGAGCCGAACAGCTTGCGCCGCAGCGCCGTCCCGTCGTCCGTGACCAGGCGTCCCGTCAGTCCGGGCGGGGTGATGCCGTGGCGGGTCAGCCGGGCCGGGCTCAGACGGATGTCGGCCAGGTCGCGGTAGACCAGCCGCAGCGGCGCGCCGGTCCCGGACAGCACCACCAGGAGGTTCTGGCCGTGCGCCTCCAGCGCCACGCCCAGGTCCAGCAGCCGCAGCCCCACGCCCAGGGCGAGCCGGGTGAACTCGGCCAGCCAGGACGGCGAGCCGGGAAGGTCGGTGGTGGCCAGGGCGGCCACCGGCAGGACCCGCTCGCCCGGCGCCGCGTAGGCCTCGGGTGACTCGCGCAACACCGCCGCCAGGTCGGGGGAGTTCGCGGACGCCGCGCCCAGGGTGCGGGTGATGTGCAGAAGTCCGTCCGTGCGCGCGGCCAGGTCGGTGGCGAACGACGACAGGGTGACGGCCGCCTCGATCGAGTACGTCGAGATGTCCCGGACGGACGAGGTCAGCCGGGCGCTGAGCGCGGTCTTCACATGTGGTCCGCCGGGGACGGCGAGGGTACGCAGGGACATCAGGGGGTGCGCGGTCCGCCAGGGCTCGCCGGGGCCGTCCTTGAGGACATGAACGGCCTGCCATGGATGCACCGGAATCAACAGCCGTTCCCCGTCCCGGAGTTCGTCCGGCCAGTCACCGGTCAGCAGACAGTCCCCCGCGGCCACCGGGACCGTCTCCAGTCGTACCGCCGACCGGTGCTCCGGCCCGAACGCGAGCTGGTCCGCCGCCGAGAAACCGGGCCGCGAACGGCAGTTGGGGTGGAAGGGATGCCCGTCGACCACCCGCTGCTCCCACTCCCAGTCCCGCCCGGGCCACTCCTTCGCAGGAAACTCCCGGTCCGCCCGCGAGAGCGCCAACGACGCGGCACTGTGGCCGAGTTCGGCGGCGAATCCGGCCGAGTGCGACCACCCCAGATCGGTCATCAGCCGCGCCGCGTCGTCGTAACGCACCCCCTCCAGACGTACCGCGGTCACATACGCGTCGGTGGCGTACGGGTCCGCGTGCGGGCCGTGCAGCGCGCGTCCGTCGGCCAGCCGCAGCGCCAGGCTGTGCGCCCCGCGCACCCGGCGTGCCACCCACGGCAGCGGCTCGTGCGCCAGCGCCCGCCACAGCCGGGTGAGCACCGCCGCCCGCGCACCGGGCAGCTCGGCCGTGAACCCCGGCACCAGATCCGGCCGCGCCTCGGCCAGCTCCGTGGCGAGCTGTGTCTCGATGGGGGAGGGACGGTGCACGGGGAGGCTCCTCGGGGACGGGTTCGACGGTCATGATGGCTGATGACGACAGACATACTGATCACGATCGGACTGTGTGGACGAAGCGAACGAATGGAACGCGTGGATCTCATGCTCTCCAGCGACGGCATCGGCGAGCGCGCCGACGCGTACGCTGCCGCGCCCCTGCTCAACTGCCTGTTGCGGGAGGTGGCCGAACCGCTCCCGGACAGCGGCGAAGGGAAACCGCGGGTCTACCGGCTGCCCGGCGGCGGCCGGCTGCTGCGGGTACGCGGCGCGCGCCGGCCCGCCGATCCCGAGGTGTACGCGGTCGGCCGCTGGCACCGCATCGGCCATGCCGAGCTGGTGAAACTCGTCGCCGAGGAGCTGCGCGCGCACACCGGGCTGTCCAACGGTGATCTGCCCGCCGAGATGATCGACAGCCGGGACGCGGTCGCCGCCCTGCTCACGGCACGCGCCCGGGCGGCGGCGCCCGACGATCCGTACCTGCGCTCCGAGCAGTCCCTCATCACCGGCCATCCCTACCACCCCGCCCCGAAGGCGCGCGGCGGCGGCCCGGTCACCGCCTGGCTGCCGTACGCGCCCGAGGCGCACGCCCGGTTCCCGCTGGTCCTGCTCGGGGTGCGCGAGGACCAGGTGGCCGAGGAGGGCGACCTGTCGGCGCTGGACGCGCTGGCCGCCGCACCGCCGGGCTACCGGCTGCTGCCGGCCCACCCCTGGCAGCTCGACCTTTCCGCCCGAAACCTTGCCCCGGCCTTCGCCGACGGGCGTCTGGTACGGCTGCGGGCGACCGGGTTCCCGGTCTGGCCGACGGCCGCGATCCGCACCGTGTACGAGCCGGTGCGCGACCTCTTCCTGAAGTTCAGCCTGGACGTCCGGATCACCAACGACATCCGCCGGCTGTGGGCCCACGACCTGCGCAGGCTGCGCCGTACGGACACGGCCGCGACCGCCGCCTTCGCCGCGATGGACGGGCCCGCGGCCTGGCTCGGCGACCGCGGCTACCGCACCGCCCGCTTCGCCTTCGAGGAACTCGCGGTCGTCGTCCGGGACGGGCTGCGCGGCTCACTGCTCCCGGGGGCGACCCCGCTGCTCGCGGCCGGCCTGGTGGAGGGCTTCGAGGGCAGCCCGCCGGCCCCGGCGACGGATCCCGGGGCCTGGTGGCAGGCGTACCTGCGCGCGGTCGTACCCCCGGCGCTCAGGGCCTTCGCCGACCACGGAGTCGTCCTCGAAGCGCATCTGCAGAACACCCTGGTCGCCGTCGACGCGGACGGCATGCCGGTGCAGGCGCTGTACCGGGACGCCGAGGGCGTCAAGCTGCTGGCCGACGTGGAGCGGGCCGCCGGGTGGGAACGGCTGGTGTACTGCCTGGTCGTCAACCATCTGGCCGAGGTCGCCGCCGCGCTCGCCGAACGCCGCCCCGGGTTCGACCCATGGCCCGCGGTCCGCCGGGAGCTGGCACGGCACCGGCTCCCCGAGGTGGCCGAACTGCTGGCCTCGCCGACGCTGCCCGGCAAGACGAACCTGCTGCTGCGCTGGACCGGGGCCGACGGCGCCGACGCACGCTACCTGCCGCTGCCGAACCCCCTGGCCGCACCGGGGCCGCAGCGGCTGTGAGCACCGCGCCCCCGCCGGCGATCACCCTCGGTTACTATGGGCACTTCACGCCGGGGGCGGCGACACCGAAGGGACGGGTGACCTGAGGAGATGCTGAGAGAGGTCACCGCGACCCGCTACGTCGAACCCCTGCGGTCCGGTGGGTCGGTGCCCGGGATCGTCGAGGCGGACGACCTGGGGACGTACGTGGTGAAGTTCACCGGCTCCGCGCAGGGCCGCAAGGCGCTGGTCGCCGAGGTGATCGTGGGGGAGCTGGCGCGGGCGCTCGGACTGCGGTTCCCCGAGCTGGTCCTGGTGCACTTCGACCCGGCGATCGCCGAGGACGAACCGCACCAGGAGGTGCGCGAGCTGCACGCGGCCAGCGCCGGGGTGAACCTCGGGATGGACTTCCTGCCGGGTGCGCGGGACTTCACCCCCGAGATCGCCGAGGTCTTCCCGGTGGACCCGCTGGAGGCCGGCCGGATCGTCTGGCTGGACGCGCTCACCGTCAACGTCGACCGTACGGTGCACAGCTCCAACCTCATGGTCTGGCCGACGTTCGGCACCGCGCCCCCGCGCCTGTGGCTCATCGACCACGGCGCCGCCCTCGTCTTCCACCACCGCTGGGACGCCTCGGCCCCCGAGAAGGCCTACGACTTCCGGCACCACGCCCTCGGCCGGTTCGGCCCCGACACCCGGGCCGCGGACGCGGAACTCGCGCCCAGCGTGACGGAGAAGCTGCTCAGGGACACCCTCGCCGAGGTCCCGGACGCCTGGCTCACCGACTTCGGCACGCCCGACGAGATGCGCGAGGCCTACGTCGGCTACCTGCTGGCCCGGGTCCGGGCCTCCGCACAGTGGCTCCCCACCGATTTCCCGGGCCGCGACCAGCTCGCGGCCGAGGAGGCCGCCCGCGCGGCCAGGGCCCGGCAGGGCCGCCCGGCCTGGCTGAAGCAGGTTCCCGACCTGCACGGCAAGCCCGCGGCCCGACAGGATTGGTCGGTACACCTCGGATGAGTGACATCTGGCGCGTCGAGATCGAGTACTGCACCCAGTGCCGCTGGCTGCCCCGCGCGGCCTGGCTGGCGCAGGAACTGCTGACCACCTTCGAGACCGAGCTGACCGAGCTGGCCCTGAAGCCCGGCAAGGGCGGCGTCTTCGTGGTGCGCGTGAACGACGAGACGGTCTGGGACCGCAGGGACCAGGGCTTCCCCGAGCCGACGGCCGTGAAGCAGGCCGTACGCGACCGAGTGGCCCCGGGGAAGTCCCTGGGCCACTCGGACAGATGAGCCGCTGAAGGTCAGCCGCGCAGCTGCTGGTACGCGGGCAGCGTGAGGAAGTCCGCGTAGTCGTCGTCTAGGGCGACGGTGAGCAGCAGGTCGTGAGCCTGCCGCCAGTGGCCGGCCGTGAAGGCATCCTCGCCGATCTCCTCGCGGATGCCGTCGAGTTCCTCGGCGGCGATCTTGCGGGCCAGCTCGGGAGTGGCCTTCTCGCCGTTCTCGAACTCGACACCCGCGTTGATCCACTGCCAGATCTGCGAGCGGGAGATCTCCGCGGTGGCCGCGTCCTCCATGAGGTTGAAGATGGCCACCGCGCCCAGGCCGCGCAGCCAGGCCTCGATGTAACGGATGCCCACCTGGACGGCGTTGACCAGACCGGGATAGGTCGGCCTGGCGTCCAGGGAGTCGACCGCGATCAGGTCGGCGGCCTCGACACGGACGTCCTCGCGAAGCCGGTCCTTCTGGTTCGGCCGGTCGCCGAGGACCCGGTCGAAGGACTCCATGGCGATCGGGACCAGGTCGGGGTGGGCGACCCAGGAGCCGTCGAAACCGTCGTTCGCCTCGCGGTCCTTGTCGGCGCGGACCTTCTCGAAGGCCACCTTGTTGACCTCGGGGTCCCGCCGGGAGGGGATGAAGGCCGCCATGCCGCCGATCGCGTGCGCACCGCGCTTGTGGCAGGTGCGGACGAGGAGCTCGGTGTACGCCCGCATGAACGGGGCGGTCATCGTGACGGCGTTGCGGTCCGGCAGGACGAACCTGGGCCCGCCGTCACGGAAGTTCTTGACGATGGAGAACAGGTAGTCCCAGCGGCCTGCGTTCAACCCCGAGGCGTGGTCGCGGAGTTCGTAGAGGATCTCCTCCATCTCGTACGCGGCCGTGATCGTCTCGATCAGCACGGTGGCGCGGACGGAGCCCTGCGGGACGCCGACGTGGTCCTGCGCGAAGACGAACACGTCGTTCCACAGCCGGGCCTCGAGGTGCGACTCGGTCTTCGGCAGGTAGAAATAGGGCCCCTTGCCGAGGTCGAGCAGCCGCCGCGCGTTGTGGAAGAAGTAGAGCCCGAAGTCGACGAAGGCGCCGGGCACCTGCTCGCCGTCGACCTCGATGTGCCGTTCGTTCAGATGCCAGCCGCGCGGCCGCATCACGACCGTCGCCAGTTCCTCGGCCGGGCGCAGGGCGTACGACTTGCCGGAGCCGGGGTCGGTGAAGTCGATGTTCCCGGTGTAGGCGTCGATCAGGTTCAGCTGGCCGAGGACGACGTTCTCCCAGGTCGGCGCGGAGGCGTCCTCGAAGTCCGCGAGCCAGACCTTCGCGCCCGAGTTGAGGGCGTTGATGGTCATCTTGCGGTCGGTGGGGCCGGTGATCTCCACCCGCCGGTCGTCGAGCGCGGCGGGGGAGGGGGCCACCCGCCAGGAGTCGTCCGCCCGGATCGCGGCGGTCTCCGGGAGGAAGTCGAGCGTGCAGGTGCGGGCGATCTCGGCGCGGCGCTCGGCCCGGCGGGCCAGGAGTTCGGCGCGGCGCGGCGAGAACCGCCGGTGCAACTCGGCTACGAAGGCGAGCGCCGCGTCGGTGAGGACCTCCTCCTGCCGGGGCAGGGGCTCGGCGTCGACGATGGCCAGCGGAGACGGCGCTGGTGCGGACATGAGCTGTCACTTCCTTCAGCGGTGGCACCGGGTGCCAGTCGTTCCGGGTAGAGCGAAGCGCACCCGCTCAGGGACCGGGCGCTTCTGAACAGTGGATAGTAGTTTCCTCATTGTGGAAGTTCAATGGTTTGTTGATATCGAGATTCTCCGGGTCGAGCAAAGGTGGCGCTCAGTGCCATGCCGTTCACTCAAGGTGGCCCAGATCCGCTTCGGTGTCGATGTCGAACGGCTCGGCCACATCCCGGCACTCGACCAGCGTGATGGCGGCCTCATGGGCCCTGAGATAGGCGCGGGCGCCCCGGTCCCCGGTCGCGCTCGCGGCGATTCCCGGCCAGTGCCGGGCGCCGAGCAGCACGGGATGGCCGCGTACGCCGTCGTAGGCGGCCGCCACCAGTGAGTCCTCGTCCCGGTGTCCGGTGAGCACCCGGGCCACCGCCTCGCCCCCGATCCCCGGCTGGTCCACCAGCGACACCAGTGCGGCCCGCACCCCCGTCCCGCCGAGCGATGCCAGGCCCACCCGTAGCGAGGACCCCATCCCCTCGGCCCAGTCCGGGTTCTCCACGACCACGCAGCCGTCCAGCCGGGCCCGCTCCCGCACCGCGTCCGCGCGGGCCCCCAACACCACGTGCACCGGCCCGCAGCCGCCCGCCCGCAGCACCTCGACCGCGTACTCCACCAGAGGGCGTCCACGGTGCGTGAGCAATGCCTTGGGGCGTCCGCCCAGCCGCCTGCCCCCGCCGGCGGCGAGCAGCAGTCCGGCGATCGGGCCATGCGTGTCCGTCATGCGTCCTGCATACCCGACGCCGGGGCAGGGCGGCCGCTCCCGCAGGGCTGAATTTCGGTCCGCGCTGTAGCGCGTCGCGCCGGGGAGGGCGTTTACTGACCCGCGTCCCCAGGCGTCCGACCACCGTCATGGGGCGACGGGCGAGAGGGGGGGAGAGCTGTGTTGCGGAGCTTGGGACAGAGACCAGTGACCGGCAGTGACGAGGATCCGAGGGTTGCGGAACTACGGACGGCGGTCTCCCGACTGCGCCGCGAACTGGCGGCGCATCCGGCCGAGTTCATGGACCGGGCGATAGCCGAGGACGAGCTGGCCGCACTGGCGGCGATGGCGACGGGCGGCATGCCGGAGATCCCGCGCCTGCGCCGCTCCCTGTTACTGATCGCGGGAGCCATCGGTTCGGTGAGCGCACTGTCCCGGGGGCTGTCGGACGTCCGCCAGGCGGTCGACCTGTTCGGGGAGACCCCGAGGGACTGACGGCGAGGAGGCGCCCTCCCGCCCGCCCCCTCCCCAAGGGCTGTCCCGTGATCCCCGGCGGGCGCACGACGACAGCTACGGCACCTCGCAGCGTTGTCGGGCTCGCCCGAACACGCCCAGTATGAGGACGACCCTCCGCCTTGCGATGCACCGCATCTGACGCCGCGCGCTGATCCACCAGGGATTACGGGACAGCCCTTAGACCCCCGAACTCGCCAACGCCTGTGACAGCTCGAGGGCCACCTGCTGGAGCACCGGCACGATCTTCTCCGTCGCCGCCTCCGTGACCCGCCCCGCGGGCCCGGAGATCGAGATGGCGGCCGCCGTGGGCGAGTCCGGCACGGACACCGCCAGGCAGCGCACGCCGACCTCCTGCTCGTTGTCGTCCACCGCGTACCCCAGCTGCCGTACCTCCGCCAGGGCGTTCAGGAACCCCTCCGGAGTGGTGATCGTCTTCTCCGTGGCCGCCGGCATCCCGGTCCGCCCCAGCAGTGCCCGCACCTCGGTGTCCGCGACGCTCGCCAGCAGCGCCTTGCCCACTCCCGTGGAGTGCGGCAGCACCCGTCGTCCCACCTCGGTGAACATCCTCATCGAGTGCTTCGACGGCACCTGTGCCACGTAGACGATCTCGTCCCCGTCGAGCAGCGCCATGTTCGCCGTCTCGCCGGTCTCCTCGACCAGTCGCGCCAGGTACGGCCGTGCCCAGGTGCCCAGCAGCCGGGACGCCGACTCGCCGAGCCGGATCAGCCGGGGCCCGAGCGCGTACCGGCGGTTGGCCTGCTGGCGTACGTAGCCGCAGGCGACCAGGGTGCGCATCAGCCGGTGGATCGTCGGCAGCGGCAGCCCGCTGCTCGCGGACAGCTCGCTCAGGCCGACCTCACCGCCCGCGTCCGCCATCCGCTCCAGCAGATCGAAGGCGCGCTCGAGGGACTGGACCCCGCCGCTGCTGGACTTGGCGGAGTCGGTGGTGCTGGCGCTGGACGTCGGCACGGCGCGTTCCTTTCGGGGCTGCCTCTCGGGCCGGGCGGAAGGGCAGAAGCCTACCCGGCAGCCGGTTGACGCCCTGCTTGTGCGTAGCTACGTTCTGCTTGACGGAATTCTAATTCCACTTCGTGGAAACGTCCAGAGTGTGCGCCTGTGCGGCCCCGAGAAGCAGTGTGCCCTTGACGGCGCGGAAGCGGGAGTGAAGACTCCTTCAACAGAACGTTGAATTCCGTTACGTGGGTGTAAATCCCGTTTCCCGGAAGTAAAACGGCGGCAGAGAGAGGGGTCCGGGTGTCCGACGCTGAACTGGTGCTGCGCTCGACGCGTGTCATCACCCCCGAGGGGACACGGGCCGCCGCGGTCGCCGTGTCCGCCGGGACGATCACGGCCGTACTGCCCTACGACGCACCCGTCCCGGCAGGCGCCCGCCTGGAGGAGTTCGGCGACGACGTGCTGCTGCCGGGCCTGGTCGACACCCACGTGCACGTGAACGACCCGGGCCGCACCGAGTGGGAGGGCTTCTGGACCGCGACCCGCGCGGCGGCGGCCGGCGGCATCACCACCCTCGTGGACATGCCGCTCAACTCCCTCCCGCCGACCACGACCGTCGCCGCCCTCCGCGTCAAACGGGAGGTCGCGGTCGACAAGGCGCACATGGACGTCGGTTTCTGGGGCGGGGCGCTGCCCGGCAACGTCAAGGATCTGCGCCCGCTGCACGAGGCCGGGGTCTTCGGTTTCAAGGCGTTTTTGTCGCCGTCCGGCGTGGACGAGTTCCCGCACCTCGACCAGGAGCAGCTCGCCCGGTCCCTGGCGGAGATCACCTCCTTCGGCGGCCTGCTGATCGTGCACGCCGAGGACCCGCACCACCTGGCCGCCGCCCCGCAGCACGGCGGCCCCCGGTACGCCGACTTCCTGGCCTCGCGGCCGCGCGAGGCGGAGGACACCGCCATCGCGCAGCTGATCGCCCAGGCGAAACGCCTCCACGCGCGCGTGCACGTGCTGCACCTGTCCTCGTCGGACGCGCTGCCGCTGATCGCCGAGGCCAAGCGGGACGGCGTACGGATCACCGTCGAGACCTGCCCGCACTACCTCACCCTGACCGCGGAGGAAGTCCCGGACGGCGCCAGTGAGTTCAAGTGCTGCCCGCCCATCCGGGAGTCGGCCAACCAGGACCTGCTCTGGCAGGCACTGGCCGACGGCACCATCGACTGCGTGGTCACCGACCACTCGCCCTCGACCGCCGATCTGAAGACCGCCGACTTCGCGACCGCGTGGGGCGGCATCTCCGGACTCCAGCTCAGCCTGCCCGCCGTGTGGACCGAGGCCCGCAGGCGCGGCCACGGCCTGGAGGACGTGGTCCGCTGGATGGCGGCCCGCACGGCCGCGCTCGTCGGCCTCGACGACCGCAAGGGCGCCATCGCCCCCGGCCGGGACGCCGACTTCGCCGTCCTCGCGCCCGAGGAGACCTTCACCGTGGACCCGGCGGGGCTCCAGCACCGCAACCGGGTCACCGCGTACGCCGGCAAGACCCTGTACGGCGTCGTGCGGTCCACCTGGCTGCGCGGTGAACGCATCGTCGCGGACGGCACGTTCACCGCGCCGAAGGGACGCCTGCTGACCCCCGCCCCCTGACCGGCACCGTTCCCGCACCCGCAGCGGCCGACACCCGAGAGGACGACCTTCTGTGACGGCGATCCCGACCTTCACCGGCGACGCGCACCCCTACTCCGGCGGCGACCCGTACGCCGACTACCGCACCGCCGACTTCCCCTTCACCCGGTACGCCGACCTCGCCGACCGGCGGCTCGGCGCCGGGGTCATCGCCGCCAACGACGAGTTCTTCGCCCAGCGGGAGAACCTGCTGCTGGCGGGGCGGGCCGAGTTCGACCCCGAGCACTTCGGACACAAGGGCAAGATCATGGACGGCTGGGAGACGCGCCGCCGCCGCGGAACCTCCGCCGGGCACCCCTGGCCGACGGCCGAGGACCACGACTGGGCGCTGGTCCGGCTCGGCGCCCCCGGCGTCGTCCGCGGGATCGTCGTCGACACGGCGCACTTCCGCGGCAACTACCCGCAGGCGGTGTCGGTCGAGGGCACGTCGGCGCCCGGCTCGCCCTCCCCCGGGGACCTCCTGGGCGACGACGTGAAATGGACGACGCTGGTGCCGCGCACACCGGTGGGCGGCCACGCGGCGAACGGCTTCGCCGTCTCCGTCGAGCAGCGCTTCACCCACCTCCGCGTCAACCAGCACCCCGACGGGGGCATCGCCCGGCTGCGCGTGTACGGCGAGGTCGTTCCGGACCCCGAGTGGCTCGCCGTGCTCGGCACCTTCGACGCGCTCGCCCTGGAGAACGGCGGTCGGGTCGAGGACGCCTCGAACCTCTTCTACTCACCGGCCACCAACACCATCCAGCCGGGGCGCTCCCGCAAGATGGACGACGGCTGGGAGACGCGCCGGCGCCGCGACCAGGGCAACGACTGGATCCGCTACCGGCTGGCGGCCCAGTGCCAGGTCCGGGCGGTCGAGATCGACACGGCGTATCTGAAGGGCAACAGCGCGGGCTGGGCGTCGGTGTCGGTGCGGGACGGCGAGGACGGCGACTGGCGGGAGATCCTCCCGCGCACCCGCCTCCAGCCGGACACGAACCACCGCTTCGTCCTGGCCGCCCCGGCCGTGGGCACGCACGCGCGCGTGGACATCTTCCCGGACGGCGGGATCTCCCGCCTGCGGCTGTTCGGCACGCCCACCGAAGCAGGAGCGGCCTCCCTGGCCACACGCCACCGCGAACTGACCTGACGCCTTCCCGCCTGCGCCCGCCCGCCTCCCCGGGCACGGACGGGGGCGGGCGCAGGGAACCGCCGTACCGTCGGCTACGTTCTTCTGCCGTGACCCTTCAGCAAGAAATCGTCGGCAACGCCATGCAGATGGCGGTCGTCAACCTGCACCCCGGCCAGACCGTCTACTGCGAAGCCGGGAAGTTCCTGTTCAAGACCACGAACGTGACCATGGAGACCCGGCTCGGCGGCCCGAACGGCGGCGGGCAGCCACAGGGCGGTGGCGGCGGCATGGGCGGCATGCTGCGCCAGGCCATGGGCACCGCCATGCAGGTCGGCCAGCGCATGCTCGCCGGCGAGTCGCTGGCCTTCCAGTACTTCAGCGCACAGGGCGGGGAAGGCACCGTCGGCTTCGCGGGCGTGCTGCCCGGCGAGATGCGCGCCCTGGAGCTCAACGGCACGCGCGCGTGGTTCGCCGAGAAGGACGCCTTCGTCGCGGCCGAGTCCACCGTCGAGTTCGGCATCGCCTTCCAGGGCGGGCGCACCGGCATGAGCGGCGGCGAGGGCTTCATCCTGGAGAAGTTCACCGGTCACGGCACCGTGATCATCGCGGGCGCCGGCAACTTCATCGACCTCAACCCTGCCGACTTCGGCGGCCGTATCGAGGTCGACACGGGTTGCGTCGTCGCCTTCGAGGAGGGCATCCAGTACGGCGTCCAGCGCGTCGGCGGCCTCAACCGTCAGAGCCTCATGAACGCGGTCTTCGGCGGCGAGGGCCTCTCCCTGGCCACCCTGGAGGGCAACGGCCGGGTGATCCTGCAGTCCCTCACCATCGAGAGCCTCGCCAACGCGTTGAAGAAGGCCCAGGGCGGCGACAAGCAGGGACCGACGGGCGGACTGTTCTCGACGCACTCGGGGTGATGGCCGCGGTCCGCAGGTTAACTCCCTGAAAATTCACGGGACGTGTCGGGGAATTCCGCAGACTTGTCATTGACATGCCAGCGTCTAGCTCGCGTCATCATGGAGCCATGAGATTCCCCCCACGAATCATCCGTGCCGGCGCCGCCGGTGTCGTCCTGTCCGCCCTCCTCGTCGGCGGCACCGTCACCGCCACCACGGCGGACGCCGCGGCCGCCTCGGTCGGCAGCATCTGCTACAGCGACCTGCCGTCGCAGGCGTACGACACCCTCGACCTGATCGCGTCGGGCGGTCCGTTCCCGTACTCGCAGGACGGTGTCGTCTTCCGCAACCAGGAGGGTGTCCTGCCCAGCCGGGCCAGCGGCTACTACCACGAGTACACCGTGAAGACGCCGGGCTCCTCCACGCGCGGAGCACGTCGCATCGTGACCGGTGAGAAGACCCGGGAGGACTACTACACGGCGGACCACTACGTGACGTTCGACCTGGTCAACTTCGGCTGCTGAGCCCTGGCCGAAGTGACCGGCCGGAGGCCGGGAGCGGCGCCACCGGCCGAGGGCCCGGTCCGTGCTCAGGCTGCGGGAGACCCACATGCCAGTGGGTGAAACCGTGCGGCGGGCTCGGCACACCCCGTACCAGAGCGACGAATCCCAGCAGTTCCGGCAGCCGTTCCACAGCACGACTCTCGCCCCGCGGCCTCCCCCATGCCATCGGCCGCGGGGCGAGCCGTGCCCCGACGGAAGTCCGCCCCGCACGCGCGCGGGGCGCACCGAAAGTCCGCACCGGCCCGACTTTGGTCGACGATTTCGTGCGGGCGGGGGTGGCACGGACCGGTCCTGCGTAGATTTGCCGACCGTGAGCGGTGACATGTCGGTACGGACGTTCGAGGGGCGACGGTGGCTCTTCCCGTCCGCCGTGATCCATGAACTCGATCCCGGCCCGGGCGCGGCCGGCCGGCGGCCCCGGCGCACCGCGCGCGACTGGCTGGTCGACTTCAGCTGCTTCGTGCTCGCCGTCCTGCTGGGCGTGACCGCCGCGAAGACGGTGTGGCAGGACCCGCACGTCTCGCACGGCCTCGCGGTCACCGACCAGCTGGTCGGTGGTCTGGCCTGCGCCGCGCTCTGGCTGCGCCGCCGCCGGCCGATGGGGCTGGCGATCGCGATGATCCCGGTCAGCCTCGTCTCCGACACCGCGGGCGGCGCCGCCATGGTCGCCCTGTTCACGGTCGTCGTGCACCGCCCGTTCCGCTACGGCGCCTGGATCGTCGGCGCCAACCTCGCGGCCACCCCGTTCTTCTACTGGCTGCGCCCCGACCCGGACCTGCCCTACCTGGCCGTCGTCGCCCTGGTCACGCTCTTCGTCCTGCTGGTCACCAGCCTCGCCCTGTTCGTCCGCTCCAAGCGGCAGCTGATGCTCAGCCTGCGCGACCGGGCCCGGCGAGCCGAGACCGAGGCCGGGCTGCGCGCCGAGCGGGCCCAGCGGCTGGCCCGGGAGGCCATCGCGCGCGAGATGCACGACGTCCTCGCCCACCGGCTGACCCTGCTCAGCGTGCACGCCGGGGCCCTGGAGTTCCGTCCCGACGCGCCCCGGGAGGAGATCGCCCGGGCCGCCGGGGTGATCCGGGAGAGCGCCCACGAGGCCCTCCAGGACCTGCGTGAGATCATCGGCGTCCTGCGCGCCGCCGACGGCGACGAGGCGGGCGGCCGTCCGCAGCCCACACTGGGCGCGCTCGAGGCGCTGGTCGGCGAGTCCCGCCAGGCCGGCATGAAGGTCGTCCTGGACAACCACGTCGGCGACCCGTCGGCCGTCCCCGCCTCCGTCGGCCGCACCGCCTACCGCATCGCGCAGGAGGGCCTGACCAACGCCCGCAAGCACGCCCCGGGCGCCGAGGTCACCGTGCGCGTCACCGGAGCCCCCGGCGACGGCCTGGACGTCACCGTGCACAACCCCGCCCCGGAGGGCGAGGCCCCGCACGTCCCCGGCTCGGGCCAGGGCCTGATCGGCCTGACCGAACGTGCGACGCTGGCCGGGGGCCGGCTGGAACACCGGGCCACCGGCGACGGAGGCTTCGAGGTACGCGCCTGGCTGCCCTGGGGCGCCGCCTGACCGACCGAGGCCGCCGCCGGAACGGCCACGTGCCGTCGTACCCGCGTGATTACGTAGGAGCCATGACCGCGATCAGACTGCTGCTCGTCGACGACGACCCGCTGGTGCGGGCGGGGCTGTCCCTGATGATGGGCGGGGCCGGGGACATCGAGATCGTCGGGGAGGGCGCCGACGGCGACGAGGTCGAGGCGCTCGTCGACCGCACCCGCCCGGACGTCGTCCTGATGGACATCCGCATGCCGTCCGTGGACGGGCTCACCGCCACCGAGCGGCTGCGCGCGCGTGCGGACGCCCCGCAGGTCGTCGTCCTGACCACCTTCCACGCCGACGAACAGGTGTTGCACGCCCTGCGCGCGGGAGCGGCCGGGTTCGTCCTCAAGGACACCCCGCCCGCCGAGATCGTCGACGCGGTGCGCCGGGTCGCGGCCGGTGACCCCGTCCTGTCGCCCGCGGTCACCCGCCAGCTGATGCGGCACGCGGCGGGCACCCGGGCCGACACCCGGCAGGCACGCGCGCGTGGCCGGCTCGCCACCCTCAACGACCGCGAGCGTGAGGTCGCCGTCGCGGTGGGCCGGGGGCTCGCCAACGCCGAGATCGCGACCGGCCTGTTCATGAGCGTCGCCACCGTCAAGACCCATGTCTCCCGCATCCTGGCCAAACTCGGCCTGAACAACCGCGTCCAGATCGCGCTGCTGGCCTATGACGCGGGACTGCTGGAGGAGTAGGGGCACCAGCCGGGCGCGCCGAGCGTTCTCCGGGTACGGGACCGCCTCGGGGACCTCCTGAAGGGGGAGCAGGGCATGCAGGTGACCGACCTCGGCGAGTACGGCGACGGTCTGCGCACGGACCCGCACACGGTGTACGCCCGGCTCCGCGAGCGCGGCCCGGTGCACCGGGTGCGCTGGCCGCTGTCCGACGCGTACCACGAGACCTGGCTGGTCGTGGGGTACGAGGAGGCGCGCGCGGCGCTGGCCGACGCCAGACTGGCCAAGGACACCGAGAGGATCGGCTTCAGGTTCCTCGACGAGGAGTGGATCGGCAAGCACCTGCTGGCCGCCGACCCGCCGCAGCACACCCGGCTGCGCGGGATCGTCACGCGCGCGTTCACCGCCCGCCGGGTGGCCGGACTGGAGCCGCGGATCCAGGAGATCACCGACCGGCTGCTGGACGAGATGCTGCCGCGGGGCCGCGCGGACCTCATGGACGCCCTCGCCTACCCGCTGCCGATCACGGTGATCAGCGAACTGCTCGGCGTCCCCGAGCTGGACCGCGCGCGGTTCCGGAAACTCTCCAACGAGGTGGTCGGTTCGGCCCGTCCGAGCGGCGAGTACGACGCCTTCGCCGAACTCGCCGGCTACCTGAAGGAGCTGATCGAGGACAAGCGGTGCGCGGGTCCGAGCGGCGACCTGCTCGGCGACCTGATCCGCACCACCACCGAGGACGGCGACCGGCTCTCCGTGGAGGAGCTGCGCGGCATGGCCTACGTGCTGCTGATCGCCGGCCACGAGACCACCGTCAACCTGATCGGCAACGGCGTCCTCGCGCTTCTCACCCACCCCGGCCAGCTCGCCGCCCTGCGCGCCGACATGAGCCTGCTGGACGGCGCGGTCGAGGAGATCCTGCGCTGGCAGGGCCCGGTGGAGAACGCGACGTACCGGTACGCCGCCGAGCCCCTGGAGATCGCCGGTACCGCCATCGGCCGGGGCGAAGCGGTGATGATCGGGCTCACCGCCGCCGACCGCGACGGCGCCCGCTATCCCGAACCCGACCGCTTCGACATCCGGCGCGACACCCGTGGCCACCTCGCCTTCGGCCACGGCATCCACTTCTGTCTGGGCGCGCCCCTGGCCCGCCTGGAGAGCCGCACGGCCCTGCGCTCCCTCCTGGAGCGCGCCCCGGACCTGGCCCTGGACGGTCCGCACGGCGAGTGGCTGCCGGGCACGCTGATGAGAGGGGTGCGGAACCTTCCGGTGCGCTGGTAGCCGGGGCGCGGTGGTGGCCGGTGCGCGGCCGGCCGGCGGCGGCCGGGCTCAGCCCAGCCGGTCCGGGATCTCCGCGAGTGCCACCGGTCTCCGCTCGTGCCGGGAGACCTCGCAGGCCTCCGCGATCCGCAGGGCCTGGAGCGCCTCGCGCCCGTCGCAGGGGTTGGCGAGTCCGCCGCGGACCACGTCGACGAAGGCGCACAGCTCGGCCTCGTAGGCGGGTCCGAACCGCTCCAGGAACCCGGGCCACGGCTTGTCCGCGGGCGGCGGCCCGGTCGGCTCCGTGGAGGCCACCGGCGTACGGTCGTCCAGCCCGACCACCACGGTGTCCCGCTCCCCGGACAGCTCCATCCGCACGTCGTAGCCGGCGCCGTTCAGCCGGGTCGCGGTGGCGGTGGCCAGCATGCCGTCGTCCAGGGTGAGCAGGGCCGCGCCGGTGTCCACGTCACCGGCCTCGCGGAACATGGCCGGCCCGGCGTCCGAACCGGTCGCGTACACGTCGACGACCTCGCGGCCGGTCACCCAGCGCAGTACGTCGAAATCGTGGATCAGGGTGTCCCGGAACAGGCCGCCGGAGAGCGGCAGCCACTCCGGCGGGGGCGGCGACTGGTCGGAGGTGAGCGCCCGCACGGTGTGCAGCCGTCCGAGCCGGCCCGAGCGCACGGCCTCCCGGGCGCCCGCGTACCCCTTGTCGAAGCGCCGCTGGAAACCCATCTGCAGCACCGTCCCGGCCTTCTCCACCTCGGCCAGGGCGTGCAGTGTCCCGGGCAGGTCGAGGGCGACCGGCTTCTCGCAGAAGACCGGGAGCCCCGAGCGCGCGGCCCGGCCGATCAGGTCGGCGTGCGCCGACGTCGCGGTGGTGATCACCACCGCGTCCACGCCCCATTTGAAGATCTCGTCCGCCCCGGGTGCCGCGGTCTCCCCGAGGCGGTGCGCCAGATC
Source organism: Streptomyces sp. NPDC059224 (assembly GCF_042754285.1). Taxonomy (NCBI): domain Bacteria; kingdom Bacillati; phylum Actinomycetota; class Actinomycetes; order Kitasatosporales; family Streptomycetaceae; genus Streptomyces; species Streptomyces sp. NPDC059224. The sequence goes on along the minus strand of NZ_JBHZAN010000046.1, from coordinate 11,743 downwards.
CTGGGCCCGCGCCGGATCGACGTCCGAGAGGATCAGCGATCCGACCTCGCGATGACGGCTGAGCGTGTTCGCGTGAATGGTTCCGATGCGGCCCGTCCCGATGACCCCGATGCGCATGGGAACAAGGTGCGGGTGCACCCGGCGCGCTGTCAATCCGTATGTCCGGACAATCGAACTACACAACTTCCCGTCAACCCGTCACGGGGATACGCTCGGGCCCGTGCCGAAACCAGATGGGGACCCGACTGTGCCGCTCGACCTGAGTGTGGACCGGAGCTCGCCGGTGCCGTTGTACTTCCAGCTCGCGCAGCAGCTGGAGGCGGCCATCGAGCACGGCTCGCTCACCCCCGGCAGCCTGCTGGGCAACGAGATCGAGCTCGCGGCACGGCTCGGTCTGTCCCGTCCGACGGTGCGTCAGGCGATCCAGTCCCTTGTCGACAAGGGACTCCTCGTCCGTCGCCGGGGTGTCGGCACCCAGGTCGTGCACAGCCAGGTCAAACGGCCACTGGAGCTCAGCAGCCTCTACGACGACCTGGAGTCGGCCGGCCAGCGCCCCGCGACGAAGGTGCTGGTCAACACGGTCGTCCCGGCGTCCGCCGAGATCGCCGCCGCGCTCGCGGTCGCCGAGGGCACCGAGGTGCAGCGCATCGAGCGGCTGCGGCTGGCGCACGGTGAGCCGATGGCGTACCTGACCAACTACCTGCCGCCCGGTCTGCTCGACCTGGACACGGGGCAGTTGGAGGCGACCGGCCTCTATCGCCTGATGCGGTCCGCCGGGATCACCCTGCACAGCGCCCGCCAGTCCATCGGCGCCCGCGGCGCCACGGCCGCCGAGGCGGAGCGGCTCACCGAGCCCGAGGGCGCCCCGCTGCTCACCATGCGGCGCACCACGTACGACGACACCGGCCGCGCCGTCGAGTTCGGCGACCACATCTACCGGCCGACCCGCTACTCCTTCGAGTTCCAGCTGCTCGTACGGTCCTGAGCGCGCCTCGCGTTTCCGACGATCCGTTAGTCGCAATGTCCGGACAAGGTGAGCGCAGAGTGCCGCCCGCCGCCGCCCGGGGTGTCCCCATGTTCGATACTGAGGCTTTTGGGGCAGGCGAGGTCACCGCCAGTGGTCACTCACGGTGAGCTTCGTCCGCCCCTCTCGCACGTATGAGCACGGCAAGAAGGGCACGGCCTCGTGGCACGGTTTCGGACCTGGGTGGGCATCGCGGTGGCGGGGGCGCTCGGCGTCACCCTCGCCGGGTGCAGCAGTACCGGCGGCAAGCGGGCGGAGGACGCCCGGAACGCCGCGGCGGCCCAGGGCAGGGCGGCGGTGAACACGCCCCGCTGGACCTTCGCGATGATCACGCACTCGGGAGACGGCGACACCTTCTGGGACATCGTGCAGAGCGGTGCCGAGCAGGCCGCCCGCAAGGACAACATCGACTTCCTCTACTCGCACGACGACGAGGCCCAGCAGCAGGCGCAGCTCGTGGACGCGGCGGTCGACAAGAAGGTCGACGGGATCATCGTCACCCTCGCCAAGCCCGACGCGCTCAAGGCGGCCGTGGCCCGGGCCGGGAAGGCCGGCATCCCGGTGATCACCGTGAACTCCGGTTCCGAGGAGTCCAAGGCCTTCGGTGCCCTCGCGCACATCGGCCAGGACGAGACCATCGCGGGCCAGGCGGTCGGCGACGAGCTGAACGAGCGCGGCAGGAAGAAGGCCCTGTGCGTCCTGCACGAGCAGGGCAACGTCGGCCACGAGCAGCGCTGCGCGGGTGTGGCGAAGAACTTCGGCGGCGAGGTCGAGAACCTCTACGTCAACGGCACGAACATGCCCGACGTGCAGTCCTCGATCGAGGCGAAGCTGCAGGCCGACAGGTCGATCGACGCGGTCGTCACGCTCGGGGCGCCCTACGCCGACACCGCCGTGAAGGCGAAGACGGACGCGGGCAGCACGGCCGAGGTCGACACCTTCGACCTCAACGCCAAGGTCGCCGCCGGACTGAAGGACGGCACCCTCGGCTTCGCGGTGGACCAGCAGCCGTACCTCCAGGGCTACCAGGCGGTCGACCTGCTGTGGCTCTACAAGTACAACGGCGACGTCCTCGGCGGCGGGCGGCCGGTGCTCACCGGCCCGCAGATCATCACCAAGGGCCAGGCGGCCGCGCTGGCGAAGTACACCGCGCGGGGCACCCGATGAGCGCCACCGTGGAGCACACCCTTGATGAAAGGATTCTGCAGAGTTCTCCGCTGCGCAGACTCCTCTCCCGTCCGGAGCTGGGCTCGGTCGTCGGCGCAGTCGCCGTCTTCGTCTTCTTCGCCGTGGCCGCGGACGGTTTCCTGCGCGCGTCGAGCATCAGCACGGTCCTCTACGCCTCCTCGACGATCGGGATCATGGCGGTGCCGGTCGCGCTGCTGATGATCGGCGGCGAGTTCGACCTCTCCGCGGGCGTCCTGGTGACGTCCTCCGCGCTGACCTCCTCGATGTTCAGCTACCAGCTGACGACGAACACCTGGGTCGGCGTGGGCGTCTCGCTCCTCGTGACCCTCGCCGTCGGCGCCTTCAACGGCTTCGTGCTCACCCGAACCAAGCTGCCCAGCTTCATCGTCACCCTGGGCACCTTCCTCATGCTCACCGGGGTGAACCTCGGTCTCACCAAGCTGATCGACGGCACGGTCTCCACCAAGACGATCGCCGACATGGAGGGCTTCCCCTCCGCCCGCGCGGTCTTCGCCTCCACGCTCACCGTCGGCGGCGTCGACTTCAAGATCACGATCCTGTGGTGGCTCGCCCTGGTCGCGGTCGCCTCCTGGATCCTGCTGCGCACCCGCGCCGGCAACTGGATCTTCGCGGTGGGCGGCAACCAGGACGCGGCCCGCGCGGTCGGCGTCCCGGTCGCCAGGACCAAGATCGGCCTCTACATGGGCGTGGCGCTCGGCGCCTGGATCTCCGGCCAGCACCTGCTCTTCTCGTACGACGCCGTCCAGTCCGGCGAGGGCGTCGGCAACGAGCTGATCTACATCATCGCGGCCGTCATCGGCGGCTGTCTGATCACCGGCGGCCACGGCAGCGCGGTCGGCTCGGCGGTCGGGGCGCTGATCTTCGGCATGACCGGCAAGGGCATCGTCTTCGCCGAGTGGAACCCCGACTGGTTCAAGTTCTTCCTCGGAGCGATGCTGCTCCTCGCGACCCTGCTCAACACCTGGGTCCGCAAGCGCGCGGAGGCCACCGCATGACCCTCGTCCAGCTGACCGACGTCAGCAAGAACTACGGAACCGTCCGCGCCCTGGAGGGGGTCTTCCTGGAGGTCCGCGCGGGCGAGATCACCTGCGTCCTCGGCGACAACGGAGCCGGCAAGTCCACCCTGATCAAGATCATCGCAGGCCTGCACCGGCACGACGGCGGCAGCCTGCGCATCGAGGGCGAGGAGACGGCGCTCACGTCGCCGCGCGAGGCGCTGGACCGGGGCATCGCCACGGTGTACCAGGACCTCGCCGTCGTGCCCCTGATGCCGGTGTGGCGCAACTTCTTCCTCGGCTCGGAGCCCCGCAAGGGCGTGTTCAAGCGCCTGGACGTCGACTTCATGCGCCGCACCACCCGTGCCGAACTGCTCCGCATGGGCATCGACCTGAGGGACGTCGACCAGCCCATCGGCACCCTGTCGGGCGGCGAACGCCAGTGCGTGGCGATCGCCAGGGCCGTGTACTTCGGTGCGAAGGTGCTGATCCTGGACGAACCGACGGCGGCACTGGGAGTGAAGCAGTCAGGTGTGGTCCTGAAATACGTGGCGGCGGCACGCGACCAGGGTCTGGGTGTTGTGCTGATCACCCACAACCCGCACCACGCTTACCTGGTGGGAGACAGGTTCGTGCTGTTGCGGCGGGGCACCATGGTGGGGAACCACACACGTGACCAGATCACACTCGAGGAACTGACCGGCCAGATGGCAGGCGGAAGCGACCTGGACGCGCTCCGCCATGAACTGCGGCGCCCCTGAAAGACGCGCGGGGCTCTGCTCGATACGCGGCTACCGCCGCGCGGGCGCGACACGCCGTGGACGGCCCGCACCGGGCGACGGCTACGGCGACGCACCCGCTCCTTATCTCCCCCGAACGGCGCCACCCTTCCCGGTGCGGCAGAATCGAGCCCGATGAGCACCTACCGCGACCTCACCGCCCCCATAGGCTCCCGCCGGGCCCCCGTCCTGCGTACGGTCGGCACCAGGGAACGCCGGTCCCACCTGACGGCCCCCCGTGTCCCCACCGTCGGCATCGACATCGGCGGCACCAAGGTCATGGCGGGCGTGGTGGACGCCGACGGCAACATCCTGGAGAAGCTCCGCACGGAGACCCCGGACAAGTCCAAGAGCCCGAAGGTCGTCGAGGACACGATCGTCGAGCTGGTCCTGGACCTGTCCGACCGGCACGACGTGCACGCCGTCGGCATCGGCGCGGCCGGCTGGGTCGACGCCGACCGCAACCGCGTGCTGTTCGCCCCGCACCTGTCCTGGCGCAACGAACCGCTGCGCGACCGGCTCTCCGGCCGGCTCTCGGTCCCCGTCCTCGTCGACAACGACGCCAACACCGCCGCCTGGGCGGAGTGGCGGTTCGGCGCCGGCCGCGGCGAGGACCACCTGGTCATGATCACGCTCGGTACCGGCATCGGCGGTGCGATCCTCGAGGACGGCCAGGTCAAGCGCGGCAAGTACGGCGTGGCCGGCGAGTTCGGCCATATGCAGGTCGTCCCCGGCGGCCACCGCTGCGCGTGCGGCAACCGCGGCTGCTGGGAGCAGTACAGCTCCGGCAACGCGCTGGTCCGCGAGGCCAAGGAGCTGGCCCAGGCCGACTCCCCGGTGGCGTACGGGATCATCGAGCACGTCAAGGGCAACATCAACGAGATCTCCGGCCCGATGATCACCGAGCTGGCCCGCGAGGGCGACGCGATGTGCGTCGAGCTGCTCCAGGACATCGGCCAGTGGCTCGGCGTCGGCATCGCCAACCTCGCCGCCGCGCTCGACCCGTCCTGCTTCGTCATCGGCGGTGGCGTCAGCGCCGCCGACGACCTGCTGATCGGCCCCGCCCGGGACGCGTTCAAGCGCCAGCTCACCGGCCGCGGCTACCGCCCCGAGGCCCGGATCGCCCGCGCCCAGCTGGGCCCCGAGGCCGGTATGGTCGGCGCCGCCGACCTCGCCCGCCTGGTCGCCCGCCGCTTCCGGCGCGCCAAGCGGCGCCGGGTCGAGCGGCACGAGCGCTACGAGCGGTTCGCGGAGGCCCGCCGAACCCGGGACACCGCATGACCGCGTCCCTGCCCCGCCAGGCCGCGCCCCCGGACGAACCGCACCGGCCGACGGAGACCCCCGGGCACAAGGCGCGCCGCCGGGCGCTGACCCTCCTGATCATCGTGCTGCTCATCGGCGTGCCCGCCGGCTACCTGGTGATCTCCGCCAACCAGAGCCGCAACAGCGGCAAGGACAAGGAGTCCAAGTACTCCGCGACCGGTCTCACCGAGGGCTGGCCGTCCAAGGTGCAGCGGCGTCTCTACCAGGTGCCCGTCCCGCACCCTGCCGACCGGATCGCGTACTACGAGACGAACAACTGGAAGACCAGCCGGCTCTACGTGCAGTTCCGCACCAACAGCGCCGGCCTGGACAGCTTCCTGGAGGGCCTGGGCCTCAACCGGGACGCGCTCAAGAAGGACGAGATCAGCGTCGGCTCCCGGGACCAGAAGATCACCGGCTGGAAGTTCACCGGCTCCGGCCCCTGGTCGGGCCTGACGCACCAGCAGAAGAACCCGGCACCCACCCAGGACGTCGTCGTGAACACCGCCGACCCGAACTACCCGATGATCTACGTCGTCTCCCGCACCGTGCCGTAGCGACGGCCCCCGGCCGGTCGCCGGGGCCGATTGTCAGACCCCGCCCGTACAGTCGAAGACGTCTGAGCCGACAGGCGGGCGGGAGGTGGCAGAACGTATGAGGGACACGGTGACCGGGACACCCGACGGCATCTCCCCGCGTCTGGCCGCGGTCTATCTGCCCGCCGACCTCCCGCGCCAGGGCCGCATCGCCTTCTGGGACCCGGACGGCGACCCGCTGCCCGCCTGCGCGACCGAGGACCTGACGGTCGTACGACGGCACGGTGCCGGTGTCCGCCGCCGGCAGGTGCCCGCGCTGACCCTGCCGCTCGACGAGGCCCTCCCGCTGCTCGTCCGGGCCCGCCGCGACCCGGCCGCCCACCCCGCCACCGCCTGCTGGGGCGCGGCCGCGCAGCACGCGCTGCGGCTCGCGGCCCGGGGCCGTCTGCTGCCCGGTCTCACCCCGGCCGGCCACGACGCCTGGCGGGCCGGTCCCCTGGAGCCCGCCGACATCGCGCACCTGCGCGCGGTGGCCGCCGCCCTGCCCGCCGAGGGACACGCCGTGCCGCTGCCCGGCCCGGGCCCGCTCCGGCTGCCCCAGCCGGAGGCGCTGATCCGCTCCTTCCTGGACGCGGTCGCCGACACCCTGCCCCGCACCCCGGCCGCGCCGCACACCTCGGGCAGGCCGTTCGCCGCCCGGGAGGCCCAGCGGCTGCCCGACGCGCGGGAGTGGGCCGCGGAGGTCGCCGCGGGCATGGACGCGGGCGTGCGCATCTCGCTCCGCCTCGACCTGTCGGCCCACGACCTTTTCGACGACGGCGAGGGCGCGCACCGCGCGGGCGCGGCGATCGTGCAGGTGCACAGCCTGGCCGACCCCACCCTGATGACCGACGCGGTGGCCCTGTGGGCCGGACGGTCCGACGCCGCCTTCGGTCCCCGCGCGCGGGTGGACGCGGCCCTGGCCGTGCGCAGGGCCGCGCGGGTGTGGCCGCCGCTCGACCGGCTCGCCGAACAGGACGTGCCGGACGTACTCGCCCTGTCCGAGGAGGAGCTGGGTGACCTGCTCGGAGTGGCCGCTACCCGGCTGGCGGCGGCCGGCGTCGCCGTGCACTGGCCCCGTGACCTGGCCCAGGACCTCACCGCGGCCGCCGTGATCCGCTCCGCCCCCGGCTCGGCGACCGACGGGACGGGCTTCTTCGAGGGCGAGGAACTGCTCCAGTTCCGCTGGCAGCTGGCGCTCGGCGGCGACCCGCTCAGCGACGCCGAGATGGACGCGCTGGCCGAGGCGCACCGTCCGGTCGTACGGCTGCGGGACCGCTGGGTGCTCGTCGACCCGGCCCTGGTCCGCAAGGCGCGCAAGCGCGAACTGGGCCTGCTCGATCCGGTCGACGCGCTCTCCGTGGCGCTCACCGGCGAGGCCGAGGTGGACGGCGAAACGGTGGCGGCGGTCCCCGTCGGGCTCCTCGCGGCCCTGCGCGACCGCCTCACGGCCGGCATCCAGCCCGCCGAGCCGCCCGCCACCCTGCACGCCACCCTGCGCGACTACCAGCTGCGGGGCCTGGCCTGGCTCGACCTCATGACCTCCCTCGGCCTCGGCGGCTGCCTCGCCGACGACATGGGCCTGGGCAAGACGATCACCGTCATCGCCCTGCACCTCAAGCGGGCACGCACCGAGCCGACCCTGGTGATCTGCCCCGCCTCGCTGCTCGGCAACTGGCAGCGGGAGATCGCCCGGTTCGCGCCCGGCGTCCCGGTCCGCCGCTTCCACGGCGCCGACCGCACCCTGGACGGCGTCGACGGCGGCTTCGTCCTGACCACCTACGGCACCATGCGCGCCGCCGCCGGCAGCCTCGCCGGCCGGCCCTGGGGGATGGTCGTCGCCGACGAGGCACAGCACGTCAAGAACCCCTACTCGGCGACCGCCAAGGCGCTGCGCACCATCCCGACGCCCGCGCGCGTGGCCCTCACCGGCACTCCCGTGGAGAACAACCTCTCCGAACTCTGGGCCCTGCTGGACTGGACCACCCCCGGGCTTCTCGGCCCGCTGAAGTCCTTCCGCGCCCGGCACGCGCGTGCGGTGGAGAACGGCGAGGACCAGGAGGCGGTGACCCGGCTCGCCCGCCTGGTCCGCCCCTTCCTGCTGCGCCGCAAGAAGTCCGACCCGGGCATCGTCCCCGAGCTGCCGCCCAAGACCGAGACCGACCACGCCGTTCCCCTCACCCGTGAACAGGCCGCGCTGTACGAGGCGGTGGTCCGCGAGTCGATGCTGGCCATCGAGACCGCGGAGGGCATCGCACGCCGGGGCCTGGTGCTCAAGCTGCTCGGCGCCCTGAAGCAGATCTGCGACCACCCCGCGCTCTACCTCAAGGAGGAGACGCGCACCGACGGCCTGGCCGCCCGCTCCGGCAAACTCACCCTGCTCGACGAACTGCTCGACACCGTCCTCACCGAGGACGGCTCGGTGCTGGTGTTCACCCAGTACGTCGGCATGGCCCGCATGATCACCGCGCATCTCCAGGCCCGCGCGGTCCCGGTCGACCTCCTGCACGGCGGCACACCGGTACCGGAGCGGGAGCGCATGGTGGACCGCTTCCAGAGCGGTGCCGTCCCGGTCCTGGTGCTGTCGCTGAAGGCCGCGGGCACCGGCCTCAACCTCACCCGCGCGGGCCATGTCGTGCACTTCGACCGCTGGTGGAACCCGGCGGTGGAGGAGCAGGCCACCGACCGCGCGTACCGCATCGGCCAGACCCAGCCCGTGCAGGTCCACCGCCTGGTCACCGAGGGCACGGTGGAGGACCGCATCGCCGAGATGCTGGAGGCCAAGCGCGCTCTCGCCGACGCGATCCTGGGCTCCGGCGAGTCCGCCCTGACCGAACTGACGGACCGTGAGCTGTCCGACCTGGTGTCGCTGCGGAGGACGGCATGAGCGAGGACGAACAGCGGCCGGGCGACGCGGCACGGCGGGCCCTGCGGGCGGCACGGGGACTGGGCACGGAGACCGCGGACGACTCGGCGGCGCCGGCGGCCCCACGGCCCGCGGGTCCCGCTCCGTCGGCGGCGGACAGCGCCGACGAGCAGGTGAACGACGAGCAGGTGAAGGTGACCAGGCCGGGTGACGGCGCGCGGCTGGCGCTGCGGGCGGCCGCGGCGGCGAAGGGCGCGGAGCAACGGGACGCCGAGGCCGACGCCGAGGCCGGCGTGGCGGACGCCGGTGTCCCGGCCGCCGCTGCCGTTCGTCCGGGCGCACGGCCCGGGGACGTCGCGCGCGAGGCGCTGCGCGCGGCCCGCGCGGAGGCCCGGCGGGCCGAGGCGGCCACCGCGCAGGTCCCCGAAGGGTCCCCGGAGCGCACGGCACGCCGGCCGGCCCCGTCGGAGACGGCCCGCGTCGGAACCGCCCGTGACCTGAAGCAGTTCCTGGCGACCGCGTTCAGGATGCCGAAGGAGGAGCCGGGGGCGGCGCACACCGACTCCCCGACGGATCGGGGAACTCCGGCGGAGCGCCCCGAGGCGGACGGGACGCACGCCACCGGGACGCGGCGTCTCCCGGCGGAGCCCGCCCCCGCCGAGACGCCCGGCCCGCCCGCCGTCCCCGCACCCACCGCGGTTTCCGGCCGCCCCGAGCCGGCGGCCGCTCCCGCCACCCCCCGCCTGCCCCGCACCATGGCCACCCCGCACCGCGACACCGAGCTTCGCCGGACCTTCCCCTCCTTCCCTTCCCCGGCCGGTGTGCCAGGGGCCGACTTCGCCGGGACCTGGTGGGGGAACGCCTGGGTGCGCGCGCTGGAGGACGGGGCGCTTGACGTGAAGCGGCTCTCCCGGGGGCGCGGTTATGCCGAGCGGGGGCATGTCGACGCCATCACCGTGACGCCGGGACTGGTCCTGGCCTACGTGCAGGGGAGCAGGCCGCGGCCGTATCGCGTGCAGGTGCGGTTGCGTACCTTCGGCGCGGACGAGTGGGACCGGTTCCTGGAGGCCGCCGCCGACCGGCCCGGCGACATCGCCGCGCTGCTCGACAAGGAGCTGCCGCAGGCCCTCGCGGAGGGCGGGGTGTCCTTGCTGCCGGGGCCCGGCGAGCTCGAACCCCGGTGCAGCTGCCCGGACTTCGGGCACCCCTGCAAGCACGCGGCCGCCCTCTGCTACCAGACCGCGCGGCTGCTGGACGCCGATCCGTTCGTCCTGCTCCTGCTGCGCGGCCGCGGGGAGCGCGAGGTCCTCGACGCGCTGTCCCGGCGCAACGCCGCACGCGCGGCCCGGGAGCGGCAGCCGGTGTCGCTGCCCGGCGTGCGCGCCACCGAGGCCCTGGAGAAGCGTCGGCTGCCGCCCTTGCCGCCTCCGTTGCCGGTGCCGCGGCACCCCGAGCAGCCGCCGGTGTACCCGGGTGCCCCGGGCGGACCCGACCCCTTCACGCTGGACCAGCTGGCCACGGACGCCGCCGCCCGCGCCCATGCCCTGCTCGCCACCGGACGCGACCCGGTCGGCGACCTCACCCTCTGGCAGGACGCGGTACGCCTCGCCGCGGCCCGCCCCGGGTCCGGGCTGACCGCGTCCACCCGTGCCCTCTACGCCTCGCTCGCGGACGCCGTCGGCCGCAGCCCTGGCGACCTGGCCCGCGCGGTCGCCGCCTGGCGCCAGGGCGGCGCGGAGGGGCTGGCCGTGCTGGAGGAGCCCTGGGACCCGCCGGCGGGCCGTTTCGACCGGGCCAGACCCCTGCTCCTGGCTGCCGACCTCCCGGCCTTCCGGCCCTGGCGCAACCACCTGACCCACCCCGGCGGCCATGTCCAGCTCCGACTGGGCCGGGACGGCCTGTGGTACGCCTACGAGTCCGAACCGGGCCATGACGACTGGTGGCCCAGAGGCACCCCCGACCTGGACCCGGTGGGGGCGCTCACGGGCCTCGGAGCGGCGGACGACCTCTAGAGCCCGACGGAGCCCGACGTTCCTTCCGGTGCCGTCGTACCGGGCCTCGGCACCCTCGGCCGGTGGAGGAACCGGCCGCCGTCCTCGGCCCGCTCCGGGAACCGCTGCCGGCTCTCGTAGCTGAACCGGCGGGTGATCCCGCTGTCACGGCTCGCTCTCCGTCGTCGGGGCGGCGCTCGCCGTCGCGCCGCCCGGCGTGCTCGCGGCGGCCTTCGGTGCGGTGCCGTCGTCCGTGTCGCCCGGTCCGCCGGCCGTGCACGTCCGTGCTCGCCGTGAGCAGCAGTGCCGTCGCCGCGCACAGGACCGGTCCGCGTCCCCTCACGCTCGCCCCCAGCAGGCCGCCCTACGGCCTGTTCCCTCGGGGCCGCAGGGCTGACGCCGGCGTCTACCTGTCCCGACTGCGTCTGCCGAAACCCCATGGCGCATGCGTGCCGGCGCATGTCCGCGAGACGCGCCGGCCGACTCGACCACGAAAGCGCCGCGCACAACGGGTGAGCATCGGAGCGCAGTTACTCACCGAACAGTCCCCGGGCGAACTGTCCACCGGTGAAGTCGCCCGCCGGGCGGCTATCTCCCGGGGTCTGCTCTTCCACCACTTCGCGGGCGGAAGCGAATTCCACGAGGCCGTCGCGACGACCTGATCGCCGCCACCGGCGACGGACAGCCCATGTTTTCGAGCGCTTCCATGAGTTTCGACTTCCGTGGAAGTCGAAACGGGATATGGCCGACGTCCCTGGGACCAGCGAATTCCGCGTCCTTTCCGCCGGATATCGAAAATCTTCGCGAAGTCGTCACAAGGTGGATGGCTCGTACGGACTTTCGACGGAGAGGCGCGTGCGAGTTCTGCGAGCTCGGGGTGATGTCGGCACGGCGGGACGGGAGACGTTAGCCTCGATCGTTCATGAGTCCTCGTCGGTTCGCTGACGGGGACTCCGCGTTTGTGTGGTGCGGTCTTTTCGGGGTTGGGGCAGGGCGAGGGTC
>NZ_JBHZAN010000045.1:0-65284 GCF_042754285.1 Streptomyces sp. NPDC059224 | reverse complement strand
TACCCGGTGGGGGGCAGGTGGTTGTTCTGGGCAAAAAACCGGCCCACCCCCCCCCCCGCGCCCGCCCCCCACCCCCCCGCCGGGCGGGGGGGGGGGGGGGTAGACAACATCCCGCCCCCCCCCCCCCGCCCATCGCGGGCGGGCGCCCCCGCGAGCTTCGCGGGCGCCCCTCCTCGGTGTCTCAGGGGACCGTCAGGCCTTGACGCGGACGTCGTCGCGGAGCTTGGCGGTGAGGGAGGCGGTGTCGTCCATCGAGCCGCTCTTCCCGGTGGCGATGGCGGCCAGATCGTAGGCGAACACGTAGGCCACCGTGCTGTGGTCGCCCCACACGCAGAACGGCATCGTCGTGGACTTGCCGGTGGAGCTGTCCTTGGACTCGATCTCCTGGCACTTCATGATGCCCTCGAAGCCGGCGGGCTTGAACGTCCGGGGCTCGCCCACGAGCTTGCCCTCCGAGTCGCTCTTCGCGCTCTCCGCCTTGGTCTCGGCGAACATCGCGTCGACGGTCTTCCCGGGATCGTCGATGGTGCCGTACACCCCGCTGAACGTCAGGGACTTGGCCGTGAGACCCGAGCCCTGCACGTAGCTCGCGCTCACGTCCTTGGGGTCGTGGATGCCCCACCCCTCGGCGTCCTTGACGTCGGACGAGGTCAGCTTGCCCGATTCGGAGTTGCCCTGCTTCTTGTAGGCGCCGTCGATGACCACCGCCGGCGCCGTCAGCTTGTGCGGCCCGTCGTCGGCGACCGAGCCGGCGCTGCCGCCGCTGCTGCCGAGTGCGAAGTACGCGCCCACCGCGATCGCCGCCACCACCGCGACCGCCCCGATGATCAGGCCCGTCCGCTTCTTCCCGGCGCCCGGAGCCGGTGGCTGCGGAACGCCGTAGGGCTGCTGGCCGTACGGAGGCTGGCCGTAGGGCGGCTGCTGCTGGCCGTACGGGTTCTGCTGCGGCGGGACGGGGGCGCCCTGGGGCGGATAGCCGTAGCCCGGCTGCGGCGGCTGCCCCGGGGGCTGCTGGGGGTAGCCGTAGCCGGGCTGGGGCGGCTGCTGCTGGCCGTACGGACCCGGCTGCTGTCCGTAGGGTCCCGGCTGCTGCGGCGGCCCCCCGTACGGGCCCGGCTGGTTGTGACTCATCTCTGGGTTCCCCTCCAGATGCTTATGTGTTCCTGACATCCTGGCTCAGCCGCCGGGGACGCACGGCACGGGGGTGCGCACCGTTACAGAACAAACGCGTTTCGGGACAGCCCTGAGACACCTCTAAACTGAGCGCCGTGACCGAGAATGCTCAGCAGCAGCCCACAGCGCCCAGCACCGAACTGCCGACCCAGTACGCGCCGGCCGACGTAGAGGGGCCGCTGTACGAGCGCTGGGTGGAGCGCGGTTACTTCGCGGCCGACGCCAAGAGCGACAAGCCCGCGTACACCATCGTCATCCCGCCGCCCAACGTCACCGGCTCCCTGCACCTGGGCCACGCCTTCCAGCACACGCTGATGGACGCGCTGACCCGCCGCAAGCGCATGCAGGGCTTCGAGTCGCTGTGGCTGCCCGGCATGGACCACGCCGGTATCGCCACCCAGAACAAGGTCGAGCAGCAGCTCGCCGAGGAGGGCAAGTCCCGCCAGGACCTCGGCCGCGAGGAGTTCGTCGAGCGGGTCTGGCAGTGGAAGGAAGAGTACGGCGGCAAGATCCTCGGCCAGATGCGCCGGCTCGGCGACGGCGTCGACTGGGACCGTGAGCGCTTCACCATGGACGAGGGCCTGTCCAAGGCCGTCCAGACCATCTTCAAGAAGCTCTACGAGGACGAGCTGATCTACCGCGCCGAGCGCATCATCAACTGGTGCCCGCGCTGTCTGACGGCCATCTCGGACATCGAGGTGGAGTACCAGGAGGACGACGGCGAGCTGGTCTCCATCACGTACGGCGAGGGGGAGGAGACGCTGGTCGTCGCCACCACCCGCGCGGAGACGATGCTCGGCGACACCGCGGTCGCCGTCCACCCCGACGACGAGCGGTACAAGCACCTGGTCGGCAAGCGCATCAAGCTCCCGCTGACGGACCGTACGATCCCCGTCGTCGCCGACACGCACGTCGACCCGGAGTTCGGCACGGGTGCCGTCAAGGTCACCCCGGCCCACGACCCGAACGACTTCGCGATCGGCCAGCGGCACGGCCTCGAGTCCATCACCGTGATGGACGAGCGGGCCGTCATCACCGTCCACGGGCCCTTCGCGGGCCTGGACCGCTTCGAGGCGCGGTCCGCGATCGTCGCGGCGCTGCGTTCGCAGGGCCGGATCGTCGCCGAGAAGCGGCCCTACGTCCACAGCGTCGGCCACTGCTCGCGCTGCGGCACGACCATCGAGCCGCGGCTGTCCATGCAGTGGTGGGTCAAGGTCGGCCCGCTGGCCAAGGCCGCCGGCGACGCGGTCCGCGACGGCCGGGTCAGGATCCACCCCGAGGACATGTCGAAGCGGTACTTCGACTGGGTCGACAACATGCACGACTGGTGCATCTCGCGCCAGCTGTGGTGGGGCCACCGGATCCCGGTCTGGTACGGCCCGGACGGCGAGGTCGTCTGCGTCGGCCCCGACGAGCAGCCGCCCGGCACCGAGGCGGAGGGCTGGAAGCAGGACACCGACGTCCTGGACACCTGGTTCTCCTCCGGCCTGTGGCCCTTCTCCACCCTCGGCTGGCCCGAACAGACCGCGGACCTGCGGAAGTTCTACTCGACCGACGTCCTGCTCACCGGCCACGACATCATCTTCTTCTGGGTCGCCCGGATGATGATGTTCGGCCTGTACGCGATGGACGGCGAGGTTCCCTTCCGTACCATCGCGCTGACCGGCCTGGTCCGTGACGAACGCGGCAAGAAGATGTCGAAGTCGTTCGGCAACGTCGTCGACCCGCTGGACTGGATGGACAAGTACGGCTCCGACGCCGTCCGCTTCACCCTGGCCCGCGGCGCCAACCCCGGCACCGACGTCCCGATCGGCGAGGACTGGGTCCAGGCCTCCCGCAACTTCGCCAACAAGATCTGGAACGCGACCCGGTTCGCCCTGATGAACGGCGCCACGGTCCAGGGCCCGCTGCCGGACCCGTCCGAGATGTCGGCGACGGACCGCTGGATCCTGTCCCGCCTCAACAAGACGGTCGCCGAAGTCGACGCGTTCTACGACGACTTCCAGTTCGCGAAGCTCTCCGACGCCCTCTACCACTTCGCGTGGGACGAGGTCTTCGACTGGTACGTCGAGCTGTCGAAGACGACGTTCCAGGCGGGCGGCCGGAGCGCCGAGGTCTCCCAGCGGGTCCTGGGCGAGGTCCTCGACGTCACCCTGAAGCTGCTCCACCCGGTGGTCCCCTTCGTCACGGACACCCTGTGGACCACCCTCACGGGCGGCGAGTCGGTCGTCGTCGCGCAGTGGCCGTCCGACAGCGGCTTCCGCGACGAGGCGGCGGAGAAGGAGATCGAGAGCCTCCAGTCGGTCATCACCGAGGTCCGCCGCTTCCGCGCCGACCAGGGCCTGCAGCCCGGCCAGCGGGTCCCGGCCCGCCTCACCCTCGACGGCACGGCACTCGCCCCGCACGAGGCGGCCATCCGCCAGCTGCTCCGCCTCCAGCCGGAGGGCGACGCCTTCGCGGCCACCGCCACCCTCCCGGTCGCCGGTGCCACGGTCGCCCTCGACCTCTCCGGCACCATCGACGTGGCGGCGGAGCGCAAGCGTCTGGCCAAGGACCTCGCGGCCGCCGAGAAGGAGAAGGCCCAGGCGACGGCCAAGCTGGGCAACGAGGCGTTCCTCGCGAAGGCCCCGGACAACGTGGTGGACAAGATCCGCGGCCGGCTGGCCAAGGCGGACGAGGACATCGCCCGTATCCAGGCCCAGCTGGAGCGCCTTCCGCAGGCCTGACCCCCACCAGGACCCCGCAGGCGTCCGGCAGCCCGTGCTCCGGGCCGCCGGACGCCTGCGCGTTTTCCGCCGCCACCAAGCGCCGACCGGCCATCGCCCTACAATCCAAATGTAGGGACATAGCCTTGATGTCCCGTTGTGACGCGATGTGGCGGAGGGAACGCCCGCATGCTGCGCAGGGGCCGAACGAAGACACCTCCGCAAGGGGGACTGGTTGCCCTGACGGCTGTCACGGGCGCCCTGCTCGCCGTTTTCATCGGCATCGTCTTCCTGATGCTGGTGTGGGCCCTCCAGGACGCCCGCGGCTCCCTGGGGGTCGCCCGCGCCGACCGCCCGGCACTGGACCAGGCCGGGGCGGTGCAGAAGGTCGTGCTCGACATGGAGGGCGGGCAGCTGGGCTACGTCATCACCGGGCAGGACGAGTTCCTCAAGCCGTGGCGGGCGGCACGGGCCGAGTTCCCCGTGCAGGCGCAGCGGCTCGTGGACGTCAGCTCCACCACCGGCCAGCGGCGGCTCGCCCAGCAGATCCGGCAGTCCGGGCAGTCCTTCATCGACGACTACTCGGTGCCGCTCGTGGATGCGGTCAGACGCGGCGATCCCTCCGCGAGCAGCACGGCACGCACGCGGGAGGGCAGACAACGGGTCGAGGAACTGCGCAGCCGGCTCAGGGACTACCTGGGCGGCGAGCGCGTCGGCATCGACCAGCAGGAACACGCCCTCGAAGACCGGATGGACCGGCTGGCCATCGGGGCGTCCGCAGGTGTCGCCGGGGCGGTCGTGCTGATCGTCGGCTACGGCGCCTACGTGACCCGGATGATCGTCTGGCCGGTGCGCAGGATGGCCGGCACCGCGACCCGGCTGGCCGCCGGGGACCTGAGCGCGCGGGTGCCGCCCTCCGGCAGACGGGAGATCGGGCAGCTGGAGACGGCGTTCAACACCATGGCCGCCTCCCTGGAGAAGAGCCACCGCAGGCTCAGACTGCTCTACGACGCCGGAACGGCCGTGGGCAACACCCTCGACGTGCGGCGGACCGCCGACGAACTCGTCCGGGTCGCCGTCCCCCGCTTCGCCGACCACGTCACCGTCGACCTGGCGGCGGCCGTCCTGGCCGGTGCCGAGCCGGAGGACGCCGACGGCTCGGTCCTGCGCAGGGTCGCCCGGGGCGGTATTCGCGACGATCCGCCGCTGGACCCCGTCGGCGCGCCGGCCGCACCCGGCCGGGCCGCCCCCGGCACCGGCGCGGCCCTCCACTCCGACCTGAGCGCCGCCCCCGCCACGTGGGCCACCGACACCCGGTGCGCGGACCGGCTGCTCGCCTACGGCATGGGCTCGCTGATCACCGCGCCGCTGTCGGCACAGGGCGTCCCGATGGGTGTGATCGCCTTCTGGCGGACCCGGAACTCCCCGCCGTTCGAGGAGGACGACCTCTCCGACGCCGAGGAACTCGCCGCGAAGACCGCGGCCGCCATCGACAACGCGCGGCGCTACACCCGGGAGCGCGAGACCGCGCTGACCCTCCAGCACAGCCTGCTCCCGCACGGCCTGCCCGAGCGCCCGACCGTCGAGGTCGCCTACCGCTACCTCCCCACCGGCACCCGGGCCGGAGTCGGCGGCGACTGGCTCGACGTGATCCCGCTGTCGGGCACCCGGGTGGCCCTGGTCGTCGGAGACGTCGTCGGCCACGGCATCCAGGCCTCGGCCACCATGGGCCGGCTGCGCACGGCGGTCCGCACCCTCGCCGACGTCGACCTGCCGCCCGAGGAACTCCTCACCCACCTGGACGACCTCGTCCTGCATCTCGACGACGGCGCGATGGAACCGGCCGGAGAGGTCGGCTCGACCTGCCTGTACGCCGTCTACGACCCGATCTCGCGGCGTTGCTCCCTGGCCAGCGCGGGCCATCCGCTGCCCTTCGTGATCACCCCGCAGGGCGCCGTGGAGAAGGCCCCCGGCCAGGCCGGACCGCCGCTCGGGCTCGGCGGACTGCCGTTCGAGACCACCGAACTGGACCTCGCCCAGGGCACCACCCTCGCGCTGTTCAGCAACGGCCTGGTGCACTCCCGCAACCTCGACCTGAGCCAGGGCCTCGACCGGCTCCGCCGCGCCCTGGCGGCCCCGGGTGCGTCCCTGGAGGCGACCTGCGACCACGTGGTGGCCACGCTGCGCACCGGCGAACCCGCCGACGACGTCACACTGCTGCTGGCCCGCACCCACACCCTGCCCTCCGACCGGGTGGCCACCTGGGAGGTCCCCGCGGACCCCGAGCACGTCGCCCGGGCCCGCGCCCTGACCACCGGCCAGCTCGGCGCCTGGCAGCTGGACGACCTGTCGTTCACCACCGAACTGGTGGTCAGCGAGCTGGTCACCAACGCCATCCGCTACGGCGGCTCCCCGATCCAGCTGCGGCTCATCCGGGACACCACGATGCTGATCTGCGAGGTCTCCGACGGCAGCAGCACCGCCCCCCACCTGCGGCGGGCCCGCGTCTTCGACGAGGGCGGCCGAGGCCTGCTGCTGGTCGCCCAGCTCACCCAGCGCTGGGGCACCCGGCAGACGTCCGCGGGCAAGACCATCTGGTGCGAGCAGGCCCTGCCCGCCGCCGGTGCCGCCCAGCCCGCATAGCCCTCCTGGGCCGCCGGGCGGGTGCCGGGCTCCGTAGACTGGTGCCGTGAGTGATCTGCCGCCGCGCGACCCCCATGACAGCTTCGACGAGCACGCCGAGCCCGACGAGAACGCCGAGAACCTCGAAGACGCCTTCGAGGGCATCGTCGCGGCCGAGACCGACCGCGACCCCGACCTCGCGGTGATCGAGGCCGGCAGCCGGACCCTGCGTACCCAGGGCGGCACGCCGCAGGCCGATGTTCCGGCCCGCCCCGAGGACCCCGAGGTCGACCGGGCCCTGCGCGAGGTGGAGACGGAGCTCGCGACCCGCTGGGGCGAGACCAAGCTGGAGCCGTCGGTCACCCGGATCGCCGCCCTCATGGACGTCCTGGGCGACCCCCAGCGTGCGTACCCTTCGATCCACATCACCGGCACCAACGGCAAGACCTCCACCGCCCGGATGGTCGAGGCCCTGCTGGGCGCCTTCGACCTGCGCACCGGCCGCTACACCAGCCCCCACGTGCAGTCGATCACCGAGCGCATCAGCCTCGACGGCGCCCCGATCTCCGCCGAGCGCTTCATCGAGACGTACGACGACATCAAGCCCTACGTCGAACTGGTCGACTCCCGGCAGGAGTACCGGCTCTCCTTCTTCGAGGTGCTCACCGGCATGGCGTACGCGGCGTTCGCGGACGCCCCCGTCGACGTCGCCGTCGTCGAGGTCGGCATGGGCGGCTCCTGGGACGCCACGAACGTCATCGACGGGGACGTCGCCGTCGTCACCCCCATCGACCTCGACCACACCGACCGGCTCGGCGGGACCACCGCCGAGATCGCGGGCGAGAAGGCCGGGATCATCAAGCAGGACGCCACCGTGATCCTCGCCCAGCAGCCGGTGGACGCGGCCCAGGTGCTGCTGAAGAGGGCCGTCGAGGTGGACGCCACGGTGGCCCGGGAGGGCCTGGAGTTCGGGGTGGTCGCCCGCCAGGTCGCCGTCGGCGGCCAGGTGCTCACCCTGCGCGGCCTCGGCGGCGAGTACGACCAGGTCTACCTCCCCCTGCACGGCGCCTACCAGGCTCACAACGCGGCCGTCGCGCTGGCCGCCGTGGAGGCGTTCTTCGGGGTCGGCTCGCAGCGCCCCGAGCCCCTCGCCGTGGACACGGTCCGCAAGGCGTTCGCCGCGGTCACCTCGCCGGGCCGGCTCGAAGTCGTACGGAGCTCTCCCACCGTCGTGCTGGACGCCGCGCACAACCCGGCCGGTGCCCGCGCCACCGCCGAGGCGGTCGGCGAGGCCTTCGACTTCAGCCGGCTGATCGGCGTGGTCGGGGCCAGCGGCGACAAGGACGTCCGGGGCCTCCTGGAGGCCTTCGAGCCGATCTTCGCCGAGGTCGTCGTGACCCAGAACTCCAGCCCCCGCGCGATGGACGCGGACGAACTGGCCACGGTCGCCGTCGAGGTGTTCGGCGAGGACCGCGTCCAGGTCGAGCCGCGGCTGCCGGACGCCCTGGAGGCCGCGATCACGCTGGCCGAGGAGGAGGGCGAGTTCGCGGGCGCGGGGGTGCTGGTCGCCGGCTCGGTCATCACGGTCGGCGAGGCCCGCCTGCTGCTGGGGAGGGCCTGACCATGCGGACACTCTGCTCCTCCACCCTGATCGGCGAGTTCTTCGTCATCGGCTTCGCCGCGCTGGTCGCCATGAAGGACCCCGACCTGTCCACGGCCACGGTGTGGCTGGTCAGCGGCATCGCGATGGTCCTCTGCGTGGTCCTGTGCGGTGTGGTCACCCGGCCCGGCGGCATCGCCTTCGGCTGGGCCCTGCAGATCGCGCTGATCGCCTCCGGCGTCTTCGTGCCGACGATGTACTTCATGGGCGCGGTCTTCGCGGCCCTGTGGTGGGCGTCGGTGCACTACGGCCGGAAGATCGACGCGGCGAAGGCGCGCTTCGCGGCACAGGCGGACCCGGCGCCCCGGCCCTCGGCCCCGGGAGCTGACACTGCGTGACGGGCGCCCGGACCAGCCCTGTAGCCTCTCCTCACCGCACACGTAAGTACCGCGAAGGAGCCCTCACGTGACTCAGCGCACCCTCGTCCTGCTCAAGCCCGACGCCGTCCGGCGCGGCCTGACCGGCGAGATCATCGGCCGTATCGAGCGCAAGGCCGACTGGCGGATCACCGCGCTGGAGCTGCGCTCCCTGGAGCGGGCGACGCTGGAGCAGCACTACGCCGAACATGTCGGCAAGCCGTTCTACGAGCCGCTGGTCGAGTTCATGGCCTCCGGCCCGGTCGTCGCCCTGATCGTCGAGGGCGAGCGGGTCATCGAGGGCATCCGCGCGCTGGCCGGCCCCACCGACCCGATCGCCGCCGCGCCGGGCTCCATCCGCGGCGACTTCGGTGTCGTCGTCCGCGAGAACCTGATCCACGCGTCCGACTCCGAGGAGTCAGCGGAACGCGAGATCAAGATCTTCTTCCCGGGCCGCGCCTGACTCCACGGGCCGGGCCCGACTTCCAGGGCCGGGCCCGACTTCCCGGGCCGGGCCCGACTCCCTCGGGCGGGGCACCGTAGAGTTTCCGTAGAATTTTCTGACGGGCCGTCAGTCCAGTGCGCCGTCCGGCCTGGGACGGTCGAATGATTTCGGCCGTCCTTCGGCATATGCGTGCCGATCGGGGGAACGAGTGCCCCCGTCGGACCGTCTCCACAAGCGAGTCGGCCCTGTACGTGATGACAATGGCGAAGACCCTCGCGCAGTGTTCGTGCAGGCGCGTCTACGATGTAAGCCTTCACGTCACAGCAGCCACTTCGCCGACCTGAAATGCCCTCAAAAGCTCCCGGGAAGGCCAGACGAATCCTGATGGGGAACTCAATGTCGTTCATCGGCCGTGACATGGCTGTCGACCTCGGGACCGCCAACACGCTGGTGTACGTCAGGGGTCGCGGGATCGTACTCAACGAGCCGTCCGTCGTCGCGATCAATACGAACACCGGTGGAATTCTGGCAGTCGGCGCGGAAGCGAAGAAGATGATCGGGCGCACGCCCGGCAACATCGTCGCCGTACGGCCGCTGAAGGACGGCGTGATCGCCGACTTCGAGATCACCGAGCGGATGCTCCGCTACTTCATCCTGAAGATCCACAAGCGGCGCTACCTGGCGCGGCCGCGGGTCGTCGTGTGCGTGCCCTCCGGTATCACCGGTGTCGAGCGCCGCGCGGTGATCGAGGCGTCGTCGCAGGCCGGTGCCCGCCAGGTGCACATCATCGAGGAGCCCATGGCCGCCGCCATCGGTTCCGGCCTGCCGGTCCACGAGGCCACGGGCAACATGGTGGTGGACATCGGCGGCGGCACCACGGAGGTCGCGGTCATCTCGCTCGGCGGCATCGTCACCGCCCAGTCGATCCGCGTCGCCGGCGACGAGCTGGACAACGCGATCATCCAGCACATCAAGAAGGAGTACAGCCTCCTCCTCGGTGAGCGGACGGCCGAGCAGATCAAGATCACGATCGGTTCGGCGTACGACCTGGACTCCGACGAGCACACCGAGATCCGCGGCCGGGACCTGGTGTCCGGGCTGCCGAAGACCGTGGTCATCTCGGCCGCCGAGGTCCGCAAGGCGATCGAGGAACCCGTCAACGCGATCGTGGACGCCGTCAAGACGACGCTGGACAAGTGCCCGCCGGAGCTCTCCGGCGACATCATGGACAGGGGAATCGTGCTGACCGGAGGCGGAGCGCTGCTGCGCGGTCTGGACGAGCGGCTGCGCCGTGAGACCGGCATGCCGATCCACATCGCCGAGGACCCGCTGGACAGCGTGGCGCTGGGATCCGGCAAGTGCGTCGAGGAATTCGAGGCGCTCCAGCAGGTCCTGGACGCCCAGCCGCGCAGATGACGTAACTCTTCGATTCCGCCGTACGAGATGATCCCCTCTCGTGCGGCGGATCGTTGATATGGAGGCATAGGCTCGCCCGCACGAGCTCCGCCCCCCGACTCACAAAAACAAGCTCCCGCAAGTTCTTGTCAAGTTCCTATTGAGGAAGGCACGGCCGCCGCACGTGAGGGACACGAAAGAGAGCCGGCTGCTCCTGGTGCTGCTGATCGCCATCGCGTTCGCGTTGATCACGGTGGACATCCGAGGCGGCAGGAACTCCCCGGTCGACGGCGCCCGGCAGGCCGCGGCCGCGGCCTTCGGCCCGATCGAGAACGGCATGTCGACGGTGGTGGACCCGGTGGGCAACGCCGTCTCCGCCGTCCGCGACTCCGACGAACGGCACGACCGGCTGGCCTGGCTGGAGAAGCAGAACGCGACCCTCAAGGCGAAGCTCGGCAGCGACGACCGCAACCGCAGCCGCCTCAACCAGCTCGACAAGATGCTGAAGATGGCCGGAGAGGGCCAGTACGGCATCAAGGGCGCGCAGGTCATCGCCATAGGGTCGGCGCAGGGCTTCTCCTGGACCATCACCATCGACGTCGGCGCCAACGACGGCATCAAACGCGACATGACCGTGCTGAACGGCAGCGGCCTGGTCGGCCGCGTGACCACGGTCGGCCCGGACGCGGCCACCGTGCTGCTCGCCAACGATCCGGACTTCACCGTCGGCACCCGCATGGAGGGCAGCGACGAGCTCGGCTTCGCCTCCGGACAGGGCGACCGCCCGCTGCGTGTCGAGCTCCTCAACGGCAAGGCCGAGGTGAAGAAGGGCGACCGGCTCGTCACCTTCGGCTCCGAGGCGGACCGGCCCTTCGTGCCCGGCGTCCCGGTCGGCACCGTCTCCAGCGTCGACCCGTCCCACGGCGGCCTCACCCGCACCCTTTACGTCACGCCGTTCGTGTCCTTCACCAAGCTCGACATCGTCGGCGTGGTCGTCGAGGCACCGAAGAAGGACCCGCGCGACGAGGTGCTCCCGGCGAAGCCGAAGCCGACGCCCATCCCGACGGTGACCGTCACGGTCACCCCGTCCGCGAGCGCGGACACGGGATCGGACTCGGGCACCGGCTCGGGTACGGACACCGGCACGAACTCGGGCACCGGCACGAACTCGGGTACCGACGAGACCGACACCAACGACCAGCAGCGGTAGGAGCTGAATCCCTTCATGCGTGTCAACCGCATCCTGCTCTCCTCCGCCCTGGTCGTCGTCGCCCTGGTGATCCAGGTGAGCGTCCTCGCCCGCCTCCACCTGCCGGGCGCCGTCCCCGACCTGCTGCTGCTCACCGTCCTCGGCCTGGCCATGGTGTACGGCCATGTGGGCGGCGCCCTCGTCGGCTTCGGCGCCGGACTCCTCGCCGACCTCGCCCCGCCCGCCGACCACGCGGCCGGCCGCTACGCCCTGGTGCTCTGCGTCGTCGGGTACTGCGCGGGCCTGATCAAGCCGGAGAACGGCCGGCTGAAGTCCGCGACCGGGCCGATGCTCGTCGTGGTTGCCGCCGCCATCGGCTCCACCCTGCTGTACGCGGGTGTCGGTGCCCTGGTCGGCGACACCGCCGCCCGGCACGTCGGCATGACCAGCCTGCTGGTCACCGCCGCCCTCTACGACCTGCTGCTCGCCCCGTTCGTGGTCCCCGGCATCATGTGGCTGGCCCGCCGTGCCGACAGCGACCCGCTGGCGGAGGCCAACTCCGGCGGCAGAGCCGGTGACATCTCCTCCGGCTGGCTCTCCTCCGGCACCGGCCTGCGCATCGGCGGCCAGCGCAGCGGTCTCGGCTCCCTGAGGGCAAGGGCCCGCACCCGCAACGTCCGCGTCGGCCGCATCAAGGGGGTCAAGCGTCTGTGAGGGCAGGGGAGTTCACCCGGCGACCCGGCGGCGCCGCCCACAGCTTCGTCGTATATGACACAGACGTACGCCACGGAGAGGGGGAGGCAACCCAGTGACCAACATTCCCGAGACCGGTCGGACCCCACGGGTCCAGATCCGTCTCGTCGTCATCCAGATCCTGGTCCTCTCCCTGCTCGGCACCCTCGGCGGCCGCCTGTGGTACCTGCAGATCCGTGAGGGCGCCGAGTACCAGAAGGAGGCTTCCGGCAACCACGTCCAGCAGGTCGTGGAGCCCGCCGTACGCGGTTCGATCCTGGACGCGCGCGGAGTCCCCATCGCGGACAACGAGACCCGGCTGGTGGTCTCCGCCTCCCGTACCGACCTGCTCAAGCAGGCGGACGACGGCAAGGCGGTCCTCACCAAGCTCGCCGGCGTCCTCGGGATGAACCCCACCGACGTCATGCAGAAGGTCCGCCTCTGCGACGCCAAGACCCCGCAGCCCTGCTGGAACGGCTCCCCCTACCAGCCGATCCCGATCACCGACGAGGCCACCGCCAAGCAGGCCCTGCAGATCCGTGAGCGGGCCGAGGACTTCCCCGGCATCACCGCGGAGCCCGAGGCCGTGCGCCGCTACCCGGCCCCCGGCAAGGCCAACACCTCCCAGGTCCTCGGCTACCTCTCGCCGGTCACCGACGACGAGATCCAGCAGGCGCAGAACACCAGCTCGCCCTACCTGCGTTCGGACATGGTCGGCCGCTCCGGCCTGGAGCGCGAGTACGACAAGGAACTGCGCGGCAAGGCCGGCGTCACCCGCTACGAGGTGGACAACCTCGGCCGGGTCATCGGCAAGGCCAAGTCCGACGCCGCCCAGCCCGGAGCCAACCTGGTCACCAGCATCGACTCCCGGGTCCAGCGGGTCGCCGAGTACGAGCTGGACAAGGCGATGAAGGTCGCCCGCCAGCAGTACGACAAGATCACAAGCCAGAACTACAAGGCCGACTCCGGCGCCGTCGTCGTGATGGAGGCCAAGACCGGCCGGATCGTCGCGATGGCCTCCGCGCCGACCTACGACCCGAACGTCTGGGTCGGCGGCATCTCCGCCAAGGACTACAAGGCCCTCACCGGCAAGAACTCCGACTACCCGTTGCTCAACAGGGCCATACAGGGTCAGGCGGCGCCCGGTTCGACGTTCAAGGTGGTCTCCACGGCCGCCGCGGTCCAGGCCGGCTACGTGTGGGACGGCGGCTACCCCTGCACGAGTTCGTACTCGGTGGGCGGCCAGGTCTTCAAGAACTTCGAGGGCGAGAACTTCGGCCCGATCTCCCTCGGCCGCGCCCTTGAGGTGTCCTGCGACACCGTCTTCTACGGCCTCGCCGACCGCGAGTGGAAGAAGGACGGCGGCATCAACCCGAAGAAGGGCGAGCCCAAGGACTGGTTCTTCAAGACCGCCCACCAGTTCGGCCTCGGCAAGGAGACCGGCGTGGACCTCCCCAACGAGGTCACCGGCCGGGTCCCCGACCGCCAGTGGAAGCTCGACTACTGGAAGGCCAACAAGGACGCCTGGTGCAAGTCCGGCAAGAAGGACGGCTCCTACGTCGAGAAGATCGAGTACGAGAACTGCCTCGAAGGCAACAAGATGCGTGAGGGCGACGAGATCAACTACTCCATCGGCCAGGGCGACACCCTCGTCACCCCGATCCAGGAGGCGATGATCTACGGTGCGGTCGCCAACGGCGGCACCGAGTACCAGCCGACCATCGGCAAGGCCGTCATCAGCGCCGACGGCAAGACCGTTCAGGAGATCAAGCCCAAGGCGGTGCGCAAGCTGCCCGTCAGCCAGGCCACCCTCAGGGGCATGGACGACGCCTTCGCCGGCGTCATCACCCGCGGTACCGCCGCCTGGAAGTTCGGCGGCTGGCCGCAGGACAAGATCGCCCTGCACGGCAAGACCGGTACGGCCGAGGTCTACGGCAAGCAGACCACGTCGTGGCTGGCCACCTACAGCAAGGACTACACGGTCATCATGACCATCGCCCAGGCCGGTACCGGTTCCGGTGCCTCCGGTGAGGCGGTCCGCAACATCTACAGCGCGCTGTACGGCGTCGGTGCCGACGGCTCCATCGACAAGAACAAGGCGCTGCTCTACACCCCGCAGCAGGGCCTGCCCAAGGTCCGCACGGATGGCACCATCGACTCGCCGAAGGTCTCCAAGGACCCGGTGAAGGACTTCCAGGCGACCCAGAAGGGCGACAAGCAGGACGGCGGCCAGCAGACCCCGGCCACCACGTCCTCGCCGTCGGCGGGCAACCGTGACACCCGAAGGCGGGCGCGCAAGAGGGGAAGCCGGAGGATGCTGACGTGACGCACGTGTGTGGCGGGAGGGTCCCGGCATGACCGGTGCCAACAGCTTCTCCGTCTCCGGATACGGTCCCGCGCGGGGCGGCTGGACCCGGGTCTTCGCCCGGGACTCGCTGGCCCGCCGCCTGGACTGGCCGATGCTGGCGGCGGCCCTGGCGCTGTCGCTGCTGGGCTCGCTGCTGGTGTTCTCGGCGACCCGCAACCGCACCGAGATCAACCAGGGCGACCAGTACTACTTCCTGCTCCGGCACCTGATGAACACCGGCATCGGACTCGCCCTGATGATCGGCACGGTCTGGATCGGCCACCGCCAGCTGCGCAACGCGGTGCCGATCCTGTACGGCCTGTCGCTGCTCGGCATCCTGGCCGTGCTCACCCCGCTGGGCTCCACCGTCAACGGCGCGCACTCCTGGATCGTGCTCGGCGGGGGCTTCTCGCTCCAGCCGTCCGAGTTCGTCAAGATCACGATCATCCTGGGGATGGCGATGATACTGGCGGCCCGGGTCGACGCCGGCGACAAGAAGTACCCGGACCACCGCACGGTCCTGCAGTCGCTGGGCCTGGCCTCGGTTCCGATCCTGATCGTGCTGCTGATGCCCGACCTCGGCTCGGTCATGGTCATGGTGATCATCATCCTGGCCGTGCTGCTCTCCTCCGGCGCCTCCAACCGCTGGATCTTCGGCCTGCTGGCGACCGGCCTGCTGGGCGCGATCGCGGTCTGGCAGCTGCACATCCTGGACGAGTACCAGATCAACCGCTTCGCGGCCTTCGCCAATCCCGACCTCGACCCCGCGGGCGTCGGCTACAACACCAACCAGGCCCGGATCGCCATCGGATCCGGCGGGCTGACCGGCGCGGGCCTCTTCCACGGCTCGCAGACCACCGGCCAGTTCGTCCCCGAGCAGCAGACCGACTTCGTCTTCACGGTGGCGGGGGAGGAGCTGGGCTTCGCCGGCGCGGGCCTGATCATCGTGCTCCTGGGCGTCGTCCTGTGGCGCGCCTGCCGGATCGCCCGCGAGACGACCGAGCTGTACGGCACGGTCGTGGCGGCGGGCATCGTGGCCTGGTTCGCGTTCCAGGCGTTCGAGAACATCGGTATGACCCTCGGCATCATGCCGGTCACCGGCCTGCCGCTGCCGTTCGTGTCGTACGGCGGCTCGTCGATGTTCGCGGTGTGGGTGGCGGTGGGACTGCTGCAGTCGATCAGGGTGCAGCGCCCGATGTCGGCCTGACCGGGACGTCGGGAGGGCGAGACGTCACGAGGGTGAGCTGAACACGTCGTATCCGGCAAACGGGCCGTTTGCCGCTTGTTCACCTCACCCTCGTTTTTGTGCCACCTCTGATTCGCCCATTGCGCCCGCTGTCCCCGCGGCGCCGGGGCCATTAGATTCGGTTCATGGCGGATACGAAGCGTGAGATCGAGCGCAAGTACGAATCCGACGAGAGCGGACTGCCCGACCTGACCGGCGTCGCCGGCGTGGCGAACGTCGTGGACAAGGGCACCGCCGAACTCGACGCCACCTACCACGACACCTCCGACCTGCGCCTGGCCTCGGCCAGGGTCACCCTGCGCCACCGCACCGGAGGCACCGACGCCGGCTGGCACCTCAAACTCCCGGTCGCCCCCGGCATCCGCGACGAGATCCACGCCCCGCTCTCCGACGCTCTCCCCGACGAACTCGCCGGCCTGGCCCGCTCCCGGGTCCGCGAGGGCCAGCTGGTCCCGGTGATCCGCCTGCGCACCACCCGCGACATCCGTCACCTCGTCGACGCGGACGGCGCCCTGCTCGCCGAGGTGAGCGTCGACCGTGTCCGGGCCGAGCGGCTCTTCGGCGGCGCGGGCAAGGCCCAGTGGACCGAGATCGAGGTGGAACTGGCCGACGGTGGCGACCCGGCCTTCCTCGACAAGGTGGAGAAACGATTGGGCAAGGCGGGCGTACGACCGTCGAAGTCCGCCTCGAAACTGGACCGGGCCCTGTCCGAGACCAAGGGCGGCAAACCGCACCCGCCCAAGTCCGGCTCCGGCAGACCCGTCACGGCCGGCGACCACGTCCTGGCCTACGTCCGCGCCCAGCGGGACGCGATCGTCGAGCTCGACCCCGCCGTGCGCCTGGACACCGAGGAAGGCGTCCACGACATGCGGGTGGCCACCCGCCGGCTGCGCAGCACCTTCCGCACCTTCGGCAAGGTCCTCGACCGCCAGGTCACCGACCCGGTCGCCGACGAGCTGAAGTGGCTGGCCGGGGAACTGGGCGTGGGCCGTGACCAGGAGGTCCTGGCCGAACGCCTGATGACGGCCCTGGACGAGGTCCCCGGCCGCCTCGTCTCCGGCCCGGTCCACGACCGCCTGCGGGCCTGGGCCGAGGCCGGTGAGCGCGGCTCCCGGGGCCGGCTCCTCGGCGTGCTGAACTCCCACCGCTACCTCGCCCTGCTCGACACCCTGGACGCCCTGGCCGCCGACCCGCCGCTGCGCGAGGCGGCCGCCGGGAACCCGGCGAAGGTCCTCGCCAAGGCCGTGCGCAAGGACTTCGCGAAGGTGGCCGACCTGCTCGAGACCGCCATGGCCGAGCCCCCGGGCCACGACCGCGACCTCGGCCTGCACGACGCCCGCAAGAAGGCCAAACGCACCCGCTACGCCGCCGAAGCAGCCCGTCCCGCCCTCGGCGGCCCCGCGAAATCCCTGGTCAAGTCCATGAAGTCGCTCCAGTCCCTGCTCGGCGAACACCAGGACAGCGTGATGGCCCGCCAAACCCTGCGCGAACTGTCCGCGGTGGCGCACGCGGCCGGGGAGAGCGCGTTCACCTACGGCCTGCTGTACGGCCGCGAGGAGCGGCGGGCCGCTGCGGTGGAGGCGAGGACGCCCGGCGCCTGGCAGGAGATCAAGGAGGATGCGCCCGTCTGAACGCGCGTACGGGGGACACCGCCGGGCGCGCTACGCTGGATGACCACCCTCCCCCAGCCTCCGGCCGGGGGTGTCCCAGTCAGCTCACAAAGGTCCGCGAGATGCCTGCCGAAGCCGCCGCCCAGGTCGCCGAGTCTGTGTTCCCGCAGCTCGAAGCTCTGCTCCCGCATGTGCAGAAGCCGATCCAGTACGTAGGCGGAGAGCTCAACTCCACGGTCAAGCCGTGGGAGGAGTGCGACGTCCGCTGGGCGCTCATGTACCCCGACGCGTACGAGGTCGGTCTGCCCAACCAGGGCGTCATGATCCTCTACGAGGTGCTCAACGAGCAGCAGGGCGTCCTCGCCGAGCGCACCTACAGCGTGTGGCCGGACCTGGAAGCGCTGATGCGCGAGCACCGCGTCCCGCAGTTCACGGTGGACAGCCACCGCCCGGTGCGGGCCTTCGACGTGTTCGGCCTGTCCTTCTCCACGGAGCTGGGCTACACCAACATGCTCACCGCCCTGGACCTGGCGGGCATCCCCCTGGAGTCGAAGGACCGCGGCCTGGAGGACCCGATCGTCCTGGCCGGCGGCCACGCGGCCTTCAACCCGGAACCCATCGCCGACTTCATCGACGCGGCGATCATCGGCGACGGCGAGCAGGCCGTCCTCGACATGACGAAGATCATCCGTGAGTGGAAGGCGGAAGGCCGCCCCGGCGGCCGCGAGGAGGTCCTCTTCCGCCTGGCGAAGACGGGCTCCGTCTACATCCCGGCCTTCTACGACGTGGAGTACCTCGCCGACGGCCGGATCGCCCGCGTGGTCCCCAACAGGTCGGGCGTCCCGTGGCGGGTCTCCAAGCACACCGTCATGGACCTGGACGAGTGGCCCTACCCCAAGCAGCCCCTGGTCCCGCTCGCCGAGACCGTCCACGAGCGGATGTCCGTCGAGATCTTCCGCGGCTGCACCCGCGGCTGCCGCTTCTGCCAGGCCGGCATGATCACCCGCCCGGTGCGCGAGCGCTCCATCACCGGCATCGGCGAGATGGTCGACAAGGGCCTCAAGGCCACCGGCTTCGAGGAGGTCGGCCTGCTCTCCCTCTCCTCGGCGGACCACTCGGAGATCGGCGACATCGCCAAGGGCCTCGCCGACCGCTACACCGAGGACAAGATCGGCCTCTCCCTGCCCTCCACCCGCGTCGACGCCTTCAACGTCGACCTGGCCAACGAGCTCACGCGCAACGGCCGCCGCTCCGGTCTCACCTTCGCCCCCGAGGGCGGCTCCGAGCGCATGCGCAAGGTCATCAACAAGATGGTCTCGGAGGACGACCTGATCCGCACGGTCGCCACCGCCTACGGCAACGGCTGGCGCCAGGTGAAGCTCTACTTCATGTGCGGCCTGCCCACCGAGACCGACGAGGACGTCCTCCAGATCGCCGACATGGCGATGAACGTCATCCAGAAGGGCCGCGAGGTCTCCGGCCAGGGCGACATCCGCTGCACCGTCTCGATCGGCGGCTTCGTCCCCAAGCCGCACACCCCCTTCCAGTGGGCCCCGCAGCTGAGCGCCGAGGAGACGGACGCGCGCCTGGAGAAGCTGCGCGACAAGATCCGCGGCGACAAGAAGTACGGCCGCTCGATCGGCTTCCGCTACCACGACGGCAAGCCCGGCATCGTCGAGGGCCTGCTCTCCCGCGGCGACCGCCGCATCGGCGCCGTGATCCGCGCGGTCTACGAGGACGGCGGCCGCTTCGACGGCTGGCGCGAGCACTTCTCCTACGACCGCTGGATGACCTGCGCCGACAAGACCCTGCCCGCCCTCGGCGTGGACGTCGACTGGTACACCACCCGCGAGCGCACCTACGAGGAGGTCCTGCCCTGGGACCACCTCGACTCCGGCCTCGACAAGGACTGGCTCTGGGAGGACTGGCAGGACGCCCTCGACGAGACGGAGGTCGAGGACTGCCGCTGGACCCCGTGCTTCGACTGCGGGGTCTGCCCGGCGATGGACACCCAGATCCAGGTCGGCCCGACCGGCAAGAAGCTGCTGCCGCTGACGGTCAAGAACGCCGCGGCCGCCTCCGGAGGACACGCGCACTGAGGCGGGCGACGCTCCTGGAGGCGCCGTGGGCCGTCGGGTGCGGTCAACCGGAAGACGGGCCGTAGAGCGCGGCGATGTTCTGGGACGACGACCACCGGCTGTAGGTGGGGGACTGGGGCCAGCCCTCGGGTGAGTCCTGCCATTCCTCCTGGCGTCCGTACGGCAGCAGGTCGATCAGCGCGAAGCTGTGGCTGAGCTGTTCGGTCCCGCGGCCGTCGGTGTGCCACGTGCGGTAGACGGTGTCGTTGTCGCGCAGGAACACGTTGACCGCGAATCCACCGTCGGGCGGTGCGCCGACGTCCGATCCGAACGGGCTGTTCGCGGTCGAGTACCACGCCATCCGGTTGCCGACCCGCTGCCGGTAGGCGAGTGCCTCCTTGATCGGGCCCTGGGTGACGACGACGAATCGCGCGTCGTAGGCGTCCAGGAACTCCAGGCGGGTGTACTGCGAGGTGAAGCCCGTACACCCCGGGCACTGCCACTCCTTGCCGGTGAACCACATGTGGTTGTAGACGATCAGCTGCCTCCTGCCGTCGAAGACGTCCGCCAGCCGAACGGGCCCGTCCTCCCCTTCGAGGGTGTAGTCGGGCATCTCGACCATCGGCAGGCGGCGACGCTCGGCGGCGATGGCGTCCAGCTCGCGGGTCGCGGCCTTCTCCCGGGCGCGCAGTGCCTCAAGCCGCTGTTCCCAGGTCGTGGCGTCGACGACGGGTGGTAGCGCGTGGACGGTCATGGTCCCCTCACAGGTCTCGTGCACGGATTGGGCTTGTGCGGGGTCAGACTCCACGGGGCTCCGGAACTCATCGGTCGGCCGGGCACGCGGCGCAGGGCGCCGAACGCGGGCCGCGGCGGCGGTCCGTCAGGAGACGAGGACGCCGATGCCGTCCCCGAGCAGTTTCAGCCCGAGGACGAAGAACAGGACCGCCATCACGGCGACGTTGTGCCGGGCCGCCCAGTCCTTCCAGTTGCCGAGCGTGGCCTTGGCGCGCGCTCCCCCGAGCAGGAAGACCCCAAGGGGGGCCAGCAGACCGAGGGTGGCGATCACGACGAAGACCGCGAGCGACGCGATCTGCTGCCCGAGCGGCAGTCCGGCCGAGCCGATCGCGGCGCCCGCGGCGATGGTCAGCGGGGCGTTCTTGGCGTTGAGCGCGGCCAGGGCCAGTCCGAGTGCGAAGACCTTGACCGGGGTGAGGCGGTCGATGGCGCTCATCCACTTCGGCAGCCGGGCTTGGGAGGGATCCTTCGGCCGTCGATGCCACTGCAGGGCCCCGAAGACGACGAGGAACAGGCCGATGGCGAGCTTGAGGGCGCCCACCCAGGTGGCCGGGTGGTTGTGGGCGGAGGCCCGAGCGGGGGAGGCGATCGCCAGCATGACCGCGCCCAGTGCCGCCAGCCCGAGGATCCAGCCGACGGTGAAGAGAACTCCGTTCAGACGTCCCCGGGGCGTGGCGAGTACGAGGATGACGGCGATGATCGGGAGCGGGCTGACCGCGACGCCGGCCGCAAGCCCCAGCACGTCACCGAGAACCTTGCCCATGGTTGCCTCCAGGTGGGGGACCGGCGGACCCCTCAAGCCTGTGTCCCATGTTCCTGCGGTGCCGAGCGGGCCGCACCTCGCGACCCGGCCCACGCGCGTGAGTCCTCCGACCGGGCCTGGCGGCCGGGCCCGACGCCGGGGCGCCGGGCCGGGAGGGGGCCGGGCCCGGCGCGGCGGTTCCTACCAGATCACCGGCAGTTCCAGCGGGAATCGCCTGATCGTCTCCGTGTCCCAGCGCAGCTCCTCCGGGGGCACGGCGAGGCGCAGGCCGGGGAATCTCTCCACCAGGCGGCCGATGGCCACTTCCAGTTCCGCCATGGCCAACGGCATCGCGATGCAGCGGTGTCCGCCCCAGCCGAAGGTCATGTGCGGGGCGCTGGGGCGTTCGGGGTCGATGACATGGGGTGCCGCGTAGCGGTTCGCGTCACGGTTGGCCGTCAGGTACGACACGTGCACGAAGTCGCCGGCCTTGATCAGCGCGCCGTCCAGTTCCACGTCCGCGAGCGCCACGCGGGGGATCCCGACCCCCTTGCGGAACGGGATGCAGCGGAGCAGCTCGTGCAGGACGTCCGTCAGGGTCTCGGGGCGGCGGGTGAGGCCCTGCATCAGCTCGGGCTGGGTCAGGAGCAGGTAGACGATGTCGCTGATCTGGCAGGTGGCCGTGTCCTGGCCGCTGAGCGCCAGCGTGAGCGCCATGACCGCGAGTTCCTTGTCGTCGAGGTGGTCCTCGTCCTCGCGCGCCTCGGCCATCGCGCTGATGAGGTCGGGGCCGGGCGCGTCGCGGCGCTGGTCGACGAGCTTGCCGAAGTAGGCGATCAGATCGGCCTTGGCGGTCGCGGCGGCCTCCTTGTTGCCCGCGCCGACGACCAGCAGCTGGTGCACGGACTCCCCGATCCGGGGCCATTCCTCCCGTTCGACACCGAGGAGGTCCAGGATGGCGTGCTGGGGGAGCGGGTCGGAGAGGTGCTTGACCACGTCGGCCGGGGGTCCCTCCTTCTCCATGCCGTCCAAGAGACGGTCGGTGAGCCAGCTGATCCGTTGCCGCATGGAGTCGACCCGCTGCTGTGTGAAGGCCTGCGAGGCCAGGTGACGGACGCGGCTGCTCTGCGGCGGGTCCATCACGTTGATCGATTCCGGCGAGACGATGGGCTCCGGTGTCATCCGGGGGTAGTCGTGGCCGATGATCCCCGCCCGGCTGAACCGGGCGTCGGTGGTCACCTGCTTGACGGAGTCGAAGCCGGTGATCAGCCAGGCATCGGTGTCGCCGTAGGGGAGCCGGATGCGTGCCGGGGAACGGCGGCTCATCAGGTCCGCGAGCTCGGGGTCAAAGTCGAGCGCTTCGCTGAAGCGGAACGAACAGGCGGTTGTCTCGTTGTCTGCGGCCATCAGCAGGCTCTCCTCCAGGAATGGGTACCGCGAGAACAGGCTGGACCTGGACGGTGATCACGTCCGGCACGCGACGCCGGGACGCGGTGTGTCGGGAGCGTGTGCCCTGCTCTGTCTCGTCGGTCATGTCATCGGCCTCCTCGCAGGATGCAAGCACGAGAGTGCGCGTCGACAGCTGATCGGCACAGTTGTACCCGGCCAGGTGGGCTAATGCGGTAATGGTCCCGGTGCACTGCCCGGCCCCCGGCCCGCTACCAGTGGATCCCGGCCGGGAGGAAGGGCCTGTCCTCGGGGGCGGCCTTGCGGGCGCGCAGGACGCGTTCGGCGGGCGGGCCCGCCGGTACGCGCGGCGGCGGAGCGGGCCGCTCGATGGTCTGCGCCGCCGTGGCGGCCGTCCTGAGGGGTGACCGCCTCGCCGCGCAGGGTGCCGAGCGCCTCGTACAGCGGGGCGCAGGGGTCGTTCTCCTTCAGGAACACCTTGGCGCAGGAACACCTTGGCGCGTTCGGCGCCGCCCGAGGAGACCACGCCGGGCTGGACGATGCTCACCCTGACGCCGAACCGGCCCGTCTCGGCGGCGAGCGTCTCGGCGAGGGCCTGCAGCGCCCACTCGCCGGCGTTGCAGGGGCCTGTCAGCGGGAGCACCAGACGTCCCTGGATGCCGGAGACGACGACCAGGCGGCCCGCTCCCCGCTGCCTGCTGCCGCATCGCCGGGAGCACGGCCCGTGTCACGCGCAGCGCGCCCAGGGTGTTGAGCGGGAGGAGCCGCTCGGCCTCCGGGAGCGGGACGCTCTCCGGCGGTGCCCGGACGGCGGTGCCCGGACGGTGGTGCCCGCGTTGCTGACCAGTACGTCGACCTCGCCGGGGCCTGGCGCACGGCCCGGTCGACGGTGTCCTGGCCGGTGACGTCCAGGCGCAGGCGCCGGTCGGAGTGCGGCGCGGCCGTGCCGGTCCCGGAGACCGTGCTGGAGAACGGACCCGGATGCGAACCGGGCGGACTCCGACGACGACGCCGTCTCCGAGGCGCTCAACAGGCCGGGACGGCTCCTGGAACCGATCACGCCGCCGCCGTCGCTCGGCTGACGTACCCCCGGGCCGGCGCCAGTTCGCGGGCGCTCGGCGGCCCGGATGCCGTTCGGCCGGGGGAGTGACAGACTGGTTCTTCCGAGCCGGCGGGCCTGTGACGGAGTGTTACGCGGGCCTTGGGTCGCGGCGGCCATGCGGACGGCCGCCGGTCTCATCTCCCGCGCCGCGTCCCGCACTTCCGCCCCGCCGGCCCCTGCGACGACTTCCTCTCCGAGGACAGCCGGGGCGCCGGCCCCTGTACGCAGTGGAGGCGGTGGCCATGAGCGGTGACGGTGGCGAGCGCGGCGGCGCACGCGGGGAACTGGCCGGGCAGACGGTCGTGGTGGTGGGCGGCAGCGCGGGCATCGGCCTGGAGACCGCGCGGCAGGTACGGGCGGCCGGCGGTGAACTGGTGCTCGTGGCGCGCAACGCCGAGCGTCTCCAGCGGGCCGCGGACGAACTGCACCCGCGGAGTACGGCCGTGTTCGACGCCTTCGACACCGCCCGTACGGAGCGCTTCTTCGAAGAGCTGCCCGGGCATGCCGACCACGTGCTGGTGACGGCGGGCAGCCCGGCGTACACGCCCTTCGGCGAACTTGATCTGACCGACGCCGGAAGGGACTTCGGCGGGCGGCTCGCCATGGTGCTCGCGGTGGCGCGGGGGAGCAGGGGGAAGGTCAGGGCCGGCGGGGCGCTGCTGTTCATCGGCGGCACCGGCGGCCGGCGGCCCGCGCCCGGGATGGCGGTGACCGGCGCGCTCACCGCGGCGCTGCCCGCGCTGATCGCCAACCTGGCGCTGGAGGTCGCCCCGGTCCGGGTCAACCTCATCGCGGCCGGCTTCGTGGACACACCGCTGTCGGCCTCCCTGCTGGGCGACCGAATCGACGCGCGGCGCGAGGAGTTGAGGAAGACGTTGCCCATCGGGCGGGTCGTCGGTCCGGCCGACGTCGCCGCCCTCGCGGTGCACCTCATGGTCAACGACGCCCTCACCGGCGCCACCTACGACATCGACGGCGGCCAGCAGCTCCTCGCGCACTGAGGCCCCTTGTGCGCGCCTTGTCGCGGGTCCGGCCGTCGCCGGTGCTCCCTCCGAGACGGGAAGTGCGAACCATGGACATGAAACTCGAGGTCGTCGTGGTACCGGTGTCCGACGTGGACCGGGCCAAGGACTTCTACACGGCGCTGGGCTGGCGGCTCGACGCGGACGTCGCCACCGACGGGGAGTTCCGGGTGGTGCAGGTGACCCCGCCGGGTTCCCCGGCGTCGGTCATCTTCGGTGAGTCGGTCACCGAGCAGGCGCCCGGCTCGGCCCGGGGACTGCACCTGATCGTCGACGACATCGACACCGCGCACGACGAGCTGGCACGGCACGGCGCCCACCCCAGCGAGGTGTTCCACGACGCCGGCGGTGTCTTCCACCACGCCGACGGCGACGCCCGGGTGTCCGGTCCCGCACCGCAGCACGACAGCTACGGCTCCTTCCTGTCGTTCAGCGACCCGGACGGCAACGGCTGGCTCCTCCAGGAGGTCACCGACCGGCTGCCGGGGCGGCTGGATCCCGCGGTCACCTCGTTCGCCTCGGCCGAGGACCTGGCGAGCGCCCTGCGGCGGGCCGAGGCCGCCCACGGCGAGCACGAGGCACGCACCGGCGCGGCGGACCCTGACTGGCCCGACTGGTACGCGCGGTACATGGCGAGCGAGCAGGCCGGGACCGAACCACCCACGTGAGCCGGGACGCCGCAAAGGATCCCGGGGACACGTCCCCGGGATCCCGCGCGGGCGGGAGCCGGGACGCCGGGAGGCCCCGTGGTCACGCGCCGGGAGCGACGCCGGCGTACCCCCGCGGCCCGCCCCCTGTGGCCGCCGAGACGAGCCCCGGTACCGCCCGTCCGGCCCGCCCGGAGCCCCAGGAGACATCCCCAGGAGACCCCCTCAGGAGACACCATGAAGCCCGGCACCCTCTCCGCGCAGATCCTCGACCCCGCCAACCGAGCCGACCCCTACCCGCTCTACGCGGAGCTGCGCAGGACGCCGGTCATGCGGGATGACGACGGCACATACCTGGTCAGCACGTACCACGAGGCACGCAGCCTGGCCAACGACCCGCGGCTGAGCCAGGACGCGCGCAACCGCCCGGCCGGCTACGACCGGCCCGCGCAGCCGGAGGAGGAGACAGGGCTGCCGCCGAGCTTCATCTTCACCGACCCGCCCGAACACGACCGGCTGCGCGCCGTCTTCAACCGGCCGTTCGGGCCCCCGCACAGCCCCGGGTTCGTCGACAGCCTGCGCGGCGAGCTGGCCGCGGTGGTCAGCGGGCTGCTGGACCGCTTCGAGGGCAAGGACCAGGTCGACATCGTCGAGGACTTCGCCTACCCCCTGCCCGTCACCGCCATCTGCCGGGTCCTCGGCGTGCCCCGCGAGGACGAGCCGCGGTTCCACGGCTGGGCCGACGCCGTCGCCTCCGGCATCGACCCGCAGCGCGGCGGACTCGGCCAGGAGGAGATCCTGGCGGCGCGCCAGGAACTGAGGACCTACCTGGCCGAGCTGATCGAGACCAGACGCCGGCATCCCGGCCCGGGTCTGCTCAGCGCCCTCGCGCCGCAGACCGAGCCGGGCGGCAGCCTGACACCCGGAGATCTCGTGGCCACCGCGGTACTGCTGCTGGTCGCGGGCCATGAGACCACCGTCAACCTGATCACCAACACCACACTCACCCTGCTGCGCCACCCCGACGTCCTGGAGAGGTTCAGGACCGAACCGGGCCTGGCCGTGCCGCTCATCGAGGAGATGCTGCGCTACGAACCGCCGGTCCAGTTCGTCCCGTTCAACGTCGCCCTGGCCGACATCGAGCTCGCCGGCACCATCATTCCCAAGGGCTCGCCGGTCTGGATCATGGTGGCCGCGGCCAACCGCGATCCAAGCCGCTTCGAGGACCCCGACCGCTTCGATCCGGACCGTGGGGACAACGAACACCTCGGCTTCTACACCGGCGTCCACTACTGCTTCGGCGCCCCGCTCGCCCGGGTCGAGGCACACCTCGCGCTGCCCGAACTGTTCCGCCGGGTCGGGAGCCTCCGGCTGCTCGAAGACCCGCCGCCGTACCGCGCCAACGCCGTGCTGCGCGGCCCCCGCCAC
This sequence comes from Streptomyces sp. NPDC059224, assembly GCF_042754285.1. Classification (NCBI taxonomy): domain Bacteria; kingdom Bacillati; phylum Actinomycetota; class Actinomycetes; order Kitasatosporales; family Streptomycetaceae; genus Streptomyces; species Streptomyces sp. NPDC059224. The sequence goes on along the minus strand of NZ_JBHZAN010000045.1, from coordinate 38,583 downwards.
CTCCCCGTGGCGACGGCGGGCCTCACGGCCTGAGCACGCCGGCGGCGCCCGGCCGCCGTCAGCGTGAAGCCGCGGTCTCGGCCGTGCGGACGGCGCGCAGGGCGCGGTCGACGGTCTCCTGGTTCTCGCCCACCGGGGCCACGTAGTCGAGGACCCCGCGTGCCGCGTCCTCGCCGAGGGTCCGGGTGATCACCCAGGTGGCGAGATACTGGGACGCCAGGCAGCCGCCGGCCGTCGCGATGTTCCCCTCGGCGTGGAACGGCGTGTCCAGGACGGTGACCCCGGCCGCCTCGACGAAGGGCCGGCTCCTGCGGTCCGTGCAGACGGGCATGGCGTCCACCAGACCGAGCCGCGCGAGCACCAGCGCGCCCGAGCACTGCGCGCCGACCAGCTGTCGGGACGGGTCGAGCCGCAGCCGGGAGACCAGCCGGTCGTCGGTGACCACCTCCCGTGCCTTCACCCCGCTGCCGACCAGCACCACATCGGCTTCGGTCACGAACTCCATCGGGCGCTGCCCGGTCACCTCGACGCCGTTCATGGACGTGACCACCGGCGTCGGTGTCGTGATGAAGGCCTCCAGGCCGTCCTTGCGGCACCGGTTGATCAGCGCGGCGGCGACGAAGCTGTCGAGTTCGTTGAATCCGTCGAAGGTGAGTACGGCTACCTGCATGGCGTCTCCTCGGAGCGCAACGGGGGCGAACGGGGGCGCGAACCTCGCAGCAGGCCCGGGACCGGGCCGCGGGCCGATCCGCATCCGGTGGCCGTTCGCGGACACCCTACCGAGGCCGCCCCTCCGGCGACCTGCTCGATGAGCTGCTGTGAGGTGTCCCACGGACTCTTGTCCCACGTGGACCCGGCTGCCTAAATTCGGTCATATGTCCAGTTCTGATGCCCCCCTTCCCGCCGGACCGGTCGACTTCACCGTCGATCTCACCGGGCACGAGATGACCCGGCGCGCCCACGTCATGGCCGCCCTCGGCGCCGACTGGGACCCCGTGGCGGCGCTGCGGGGCGAGGAGGAGGCGTACGACATGCTGTACTCCGGGCTCGACGACGAGCAGCAGCGGCTGTACGACTCGCTCGTCGCCGCCGGGGTACTGCCCCGCCGCTGACCCCACTGCCGGCCCCGCGCCCCCCGCCGGCGACGAAACCGTGACACGACCGCCATGGCAGGCGCACGGACAGGCCGCACAATCGGGATGACCGAAGGCCGGTGCGACACGGGGGAGCTGGCGGGCATGGAACTGGAACTCGGCTACGACCTGCTGGGCAGCAGGCTGCGCTCCATCGGGGACGTTCCTGTCACCTACGGCCGGTGGGGCGGCAGGCCGCACGCGCTCGGACCGCATCCGCTGGAGTACGACATGCTCGGCAGCCGGCTGCGGTGGATCGGCGACATCGAGATCGGGTACGGCCGCCTGGGCACCGTTCCGAGAACGTTCGGTACCTGGGACGTCGACTGCGCCGCCTGGTCCGGGATCCCGCGCAGCGTCGGGCCCTACGCGGTGCAGCACCCGAGGCTCAGCGGCCGGGCGAAGGCGGTCGGCCCGCTCGTCCTGTCGTACGACGCCCTCGGCACACGCCCCCGTCGCGTCGCGCTCCCCAAGGACCTGTCCGTGCTCCCCGACGACCTCCTGCGTGTCCTCTTCCTGGTCCTGTACCTCCAGGCCGAACGCAACAAGAAGGCGTCCGCCGCCTCGTAGACGGCCGAAGGCCCGCCGGACGGATCCGGCGGGCCTTCGGGGTGACGGCGGCTCAGACGGCGGGCGAGTACTTCGGGTTGTCGCCGTACTGGTTCTGCTCCGGCTTGCCCTCGGAGGCGAGCCACACCAGCAGGATGATCCAGCCGACCAGCGGGATGATGCCGACCAGGACCGCCCAGCCGGAACGGCCGGTGTCGTGCAGCCGGCGGACCGCCACGCCCAGGCCGGGCAGGAAGACCGCGAGGTCGTAGATGAGGCCGAGGGCGGCGAACCCGATGACCCGCCCGACGACCAGCAGCACGATGCTGATGATCGCGTTGAACAGGAAGAACATCCAGTATTCCTGCCGGCGCGCGCGGCCGCTGAACACCGCGTACTTCTTCAGTACGTCCAGGTACCAGTTCATTGCTCGTCCCCCAAGGATCCAAGAAAGGCTCAAGTTGTGGCTGGCGCCCAGCAAATCAAGCCGCGGTGGCCGGTTCCATCCAGATTGGCGTGTGCGGGTCAACCGTTACCGTGTCGCCGCCGTTCGGTGATCAAGGGCGGCCGATCGCATCCGCGCGGCACGCGACAGCGTCTGTATGGCTATGGCCATGAACACGCAGCAACAGCCGCAGCGGCAGCCGCAACCGCAGACACCGCAGCCCGAGGGGTGCCTCGTCGTCGCGATCAGGATCCCCGTCCGTGTCTTCGTGTTCCTCGTGGTCCTGCCGGTACGGCTGCTCTGGGACGCCTTCGCCCGGTTCCTGTGGCGCCACCTCGTCGTCGCCGTCTCGCGATTCCTCTGGCGGTACGTCCTCACCCCGGCCGGCCGGGCCGTCGCCTGGCTCCTGCACGTCCTCCTCGTCGTCCCGCTGACCTGGCTGTACCGCTACCTGCTCACCCCCCTCGGTCACGGCCTCGCCTGGCTCTACGCGCGCGTGCTCACCCCGGTCGGGCACGCGGTGCTCCGGCTCCTCGCACCCGTGGGCAAAGCCCTCGCCTGGATGACCGGGCAGCTCGCCACCGCCCTGTACTGGACCGCGCGGATCCTCCTCGTGCTGCCCGCCGTCGCCCTGTGGCGCTGGATCCTCACCCCGGTCGGCCACGTCCTCGGCATCGTCCTCAGGGAGATCCTGGACGCCCTCGGCCACGCCTGGCGGGCCGCCGGACACGTCGCACGGGCCCTCGGGCGGGTTCTCGGGACCCTCTTCCGGTGGATCCTCCTGGAGCCCGCGCGCCTGCTCTACCGGACCGTCCTCACCCCGGTCGGACACGTCGTGCGCGACCTCGTGCTGCACCCCGCCGCCCAGGTCGCACGGGCCGTCTCCCGCGCCGTCCGGCAGGCCCGCGCCGACCTGCGCCGCGCCCTGTTCGGCGAGCCGGCCCGCCCGCAGGCCGTGGACCGGCGGGAACCCGTCGGCCGCGACACACGTACTCTTGATGGATAGCAGGACACGGCAGCACGGCCCCCGCGGCACGGCTGCTCTCACCAGAACCACGAAGGACTGACGACACTGGGCAAGCGACAGCCCGAAGGCCCGCCGCCCGCACCGGCGGTGCAGCGCATCCGACTGCGCTACACCAAGCGCGGCCGCCTCCGGTTCACCAGCCACCGTGACTTCCAGCGCGCCTTCGAGCGTGCGCTGCGCCGCGCCGAGGTGCCCATGGCGTACTCGGCGGGGTTCACACCGCACCCCAAGGTGTCGTACGCCAATGCCGCACCCACCGGCACCGGCAGCGAGGCCGAGTACCTGGAGATCGCGCTCACCGCGCCCCGCGACCCGGAGCGCCTGCGGATCCTCCTCGACGAGTCCCTGCCCGCCGGGCTCGACATCGTCGACGCGGTCGAGGCCCGCACGTCCGGGCTGGCCGACCGGCTCACCGCCTCCGTGTGGGAGCTGCGGCTGGCCGGACTGGACCCGGAACGGGCCGCGCAGGCCGTCACCGCGTTCAACGCGGCCGACGCCGTCGAGGTCCAGCGCATGACCAAGAACGGCGTCCGGACCTTCGACGCCCGCCCCGCGGTCGTACAACTTGAAACGCACAATGAAACGGCTGATAGGCCGAGCGACCAGCCCTGTGCGATACTGCGGCTGGTTGTTCGGCACGTGACGCCTGCCGTACGACCCGACGACGTCCTGTCCGGTCTCCGCGCCGTGGCCGACCTGGCGCCGCCGGTCCCCGCAGCGGTGACCAGGCTGGCGCAGGGGCTGCTCGATGAAGAGACCGGCACGGTGACCGACCCGCTCGCGCCCGACCGCGAGGCAGTGGCGGCCCTCTCGAAGGCCGAACCCGCCGCCGCCGCGACGGCGCCGGCGTAAGGAAGGTCCCGCGAAGGACGGACGTCGTACGCGCAGCCCTTGTACTCGGGAGCCACCTGGGTCGGGCGGCGCACCGACCAGAAGACTTTCGCCAGGCCGTCCGCGACAAGGCGTACGGAACCGGCGAGACAGGACACAGAGAGCTCCTGTGCGGCGCCCGCGCCCCACACGGCGGCACCGCGCATCGCGCGAGCCGCGGACGTCACCGGCGGTCGCTCGAACCGATCGACGCCGGACCAGGCGCGGCGCCCGGGAGCCTGACGGGAGAACCGCCCGCATGCTCGAACCGACTGAGCCCATCGAGGGCTCCGAACCGAACACCCCCAGCGACACCCTGCCGCCGCGCAGGCGTCGCCGTGCCGCGTCCCGCCCGGCGGGACCGCCCGCCGCGACCGAGGCCGTGGCCGAGATCACCACGCCGGCCGTGCCGGCCGCCGAGTCGTTCCCCGCCGAGCCCGCAGAGGCCGACGAGGAGACGGCAGAGACCCTGGCAGCGGCCGAGACCGTCGAGACCGCAGAGACCGCGGAGGACGTCGCGCCCGCTCCGCGTGGCCGCCGTCGGGCGACCCGCCGGGCGTCCGCGCCCGCCGGTGCCCCGACGGGAGCCGCGGCCGTCGAGACGGCCGAGACCGTCCTTCCCGCGACCGCGGCCGCCACCGAGTCCGCCGCGACCGCGGCCGCCACCGAGTCCGCCGCGCCCGCGGCCGACGTCGAGACCGCCGTGCAGAGCGACGAGGAGGCCGCGCCGCGCCGGACGCGCCGGCGTGCCACGCGTCGCGTCTCCACGCCCACCGAGGCGGCCGAGAAGGAAACGGCCGCCGAAGCCGTGGAGACAGTCGAGGCGTCCGCGGTTTCCGAGGCCCCTGAGTCCGCCGAGGCCCCCGCGGCCGCCGAGTCCGCCGAGGAGACGGTGCCCGCTCCGCGTGGCCGCCGTCGGGCCTCCCGCCGGGCGTCCGCGCCCGCCGGTGCCCCGGTGACGGACGAGACCGCCACCGACACCACCGGTACCACCGAGGCCGTCGCGGCCGCCGAGGCTGTCGAGGAGCCCGCGGCCGCCGCCGAGACCACCGGGACCGGCGGGGGCACCCCCGCCCCCGAGGCCGAGCCCACCACGCCCGCGCCCCGCACCCGGCGCCGCGCCACCCGCCGGGTCGCCGCGCCCGCCGGTGCGCCCGAGAGCGCCGCCGAGACCCCCGCCGCGGCGCAGCCGCAGGCCGTCGAGGCCCCGGCCGTCACCTCCACCACCGAGACCCCCGCCGTCGAGGAGCCGGAGACCGAGTCCCCGCGGCGCCGGCGCCGGGTCGTACGCCAGGCCGCCATCGGGTTCTCCGAGCCCGCCGCCACGGCCGCCGAGGACGACGCCCAGCGCCGTCCGGCCCGGCCCGCCGTGGCCGTGTTCCAGGCGCCCGTGTTCACCGAGCCGAAGTTCCAGACCCCGGAGCGGGCCGCCGCCGAAGCGGCCGCCGTGGCCGCGGTCGCGGAGGAGCCCGAGGAATCCGAGGAATCCGAGGAGAGCGCCCCGTACCGGCCGGAGCCGGCCGAGCAGGCCGAGCAGGCCGAGACCGGTTCGCGCCGCCGTCGCCGGCGCCGGGGTGCCGCAGAGGAGACCCCGGCCGCCCGGCCCGCCGCCGAGGACGAGACCGAGGAGCCGGAGGAGTCCGCCGAGGAGGCCGAGGACGCCGCCGACGGCGAGGACGAGGCCGAGGAGGCCGGATCCCGCCGCCGTCGCCGCCGCGGAGGCCGCCGCCGCCGTCGTGGCGACGCCGGTGACGGTGAGGGCGGCGACGCCGACGGCGACGAACTCGCCGCCGAGCAGGCCGACGAGGACGCCACGGACACCGCCGACCAGGAGGAAGAGGACGACGAGGAGGCCCACGACGAGGCCGGCGGCTCCTCCTCCAGCAGCCGTCGCCGCCGTCGCCGCCGGCGTCGCGCCGGGGACAGCTCCGGCGACGCCGAGCCTGGCGAGAACGACCCGGAGCGCACGGTCGTCAAGGTCCGCGAGCCCCGCAAGCCGTCCGAGCCGTCCGACGAGGTGCAGTCCATCAAGGGCTCCACGCGTCTGGAGGCCAAGAAGCAGCGCCGCCGCGAAGGCCGCGAGCAGGGCCGCCGACGCGTCCCGATCATCACCGAGGCCGAGTTCCTGGCCCGCCGCGAGGCCGTCGAGCGCGTGATGGTCGTACGCCAGCACGGCGACCGCACCCAGATCGGCGTCCTGGAGGACGGCGTGCTCGTCGAGCACTACGTCAACAAGGAGCAGGCCACCTCGTACGTCGGCAACGTCTACCTGGGCAAGGTCCAGAACGTGCTGCCCTCGATGGAGGCCGCCTTCATCGACATCGGCAAGGGCCGCAACGCCGTCCTGTACGCCGGCGAGGTCAACTTCGAGGCCCTGGGCATGGCCAACGGGCCGCGCCGCATCGAGGCCGCCCTCAAGTCCGGCCAGTCGGTCCTCGTCCAGGTGACGAAGGACCCGATCGGTCACAAGGGCGCCCGCCTGACCAGCCAGGTCTCCCTGCCGGGCCGCTACCTCGTGTACGTGCCCGAGGGCTCGATGACCGGCATCAGCCGCAAGCTGCCCGACACCGAGCGGGCCCGGCTGAAGACCATCCTCAAGAAGATCGTCCCCGAGGACGCGGGTGTCATCGTGCGCACCGCCGCCGAGGGCGCGAGCGAGGACGAGCTGCGCCGTGACGTCGAACGGCTCCAGGCGCAGTGGGAGGAGATCCAGAAGAAGTCGAAGAACGGCAACGCCCCGGCGCTGCTGTACGGCGAGCCCGACATGACCGTCCGGGTCGTCCGCGACATCTTCAACGAGGACTTCTCGAAGGTCGTCGTCAGCGGCGACGACGCCTGGGAGACCGTCCACGGCTACGTCGCGCACGTCGCCCCCGACCTCACCGGCCGGCTGTCCAGGTGGACCTCCGAGGTCGACGTCTTCGCCACCTACCGGATCGACGAGCAGCTCGCCAAGGCCCTGGACCGCAAGGTCTGGCTGCCCAGCGGCGGTTCGCTCGTCATCGACCGGACCGAGGCGATGGTCGTCGTCGACGTCAACACCGGCAAGTTCACCGGCCAGGGCGGCAACCTCGAGGAGACGGTCACCAGGAACAACCTGGAGGCGGCCGAGGAGATCGTCCGCCAGCTGCGGCTGCGCGACCTCGGCGGCATCATCGTCATCGACTTCATCGACATGGTCCTGGAGTCCAACCGGGACCTGGTGCTGCGCCGCCTGCTCGAATGCCTCGGGCGCGACCGTACGAAGCACCAGGTGGCCGAGGTGACCTCGCTGGGGCTCGTCCAGATGACCCGCAAGCGCGTCGGACAGGGCCTGCTGGAGTCCTTCTCCGAGACCTGCGTGCACTGCAACGGCCGTGGCGTCATCGTCCACATGGAGCAGCCGAGCTCCGGTGGCGGTGGCGGTGGCAAGCGCAAGAAGCGCGGCCGTGGCGGCGACGGGCACGAGCACGACCACGACCTGCACGAGACCCACACGGCCGTGGCCGACGGGGCCGTCGAGCACGCCGAGGCCGTCCAGGCGGTCGAGACGGCGGCGGAGGTCGCGGCCGAGGCCGCCGTCCCCGTCGCGCTGCCCGCCCCCGACTTCGCACCGGACGAGGAGCTCTACAGCAGCGTCGCCGAGGCGGAGGCCGCGGCCGGCCGCGGCCGTAGCCGCCGCCGGGCGAGCCGCCGGGCCTCCGCTCCGGCCGGGGCGCCCAGGGAACGCGCGGGCCGCAACCGGGGCACGGAGTCCGAGACGTCGGCCGCCCAGGCCGAGCCCGAGGTGCTGCCGGAACCCGCCGCCGAGGCGCACGCCGAACCGGTCGCCGTGGAGGACCCGGTCGTCCAGGCCCCCGAGGCGCCGGAGCCCCCGGCCGCCGAGGAGACCGCCCCCCAGGGCCGTACCCGTCGCCGGGCCACCCGGAAGGTGTCGGCGCCCGCCGGCTCCCCGGCAGGGTCCGAGCAGGCCGTGGTGACCGTCGTCGCCGAGACCGCTCCGGCGGCCGAAGCGGTGGCCGAACCGGCGGTGGAGACGGCCGCGGAGCCCGAGGCGGCCGCGCCCGCCGAGAGCGCCGCACCGGCCCGCCCGCGCCGCCGCGCGGTGCGCAAGGCCACCGCGCCGGCCGCGTCGGAGGAGACGGCCGTCGTGGTCGTACCGTCGGCGGAGGCCCCCGAGCAGTCGGAGGCACCGGTCGTCCCGGAGGCCGCCGAGGTCGCCGAGGTCGCGGCCGAGGGCGTCGAGGAGGCCGCTCCGGCCAAGAAGACGGCCCGTAAGACGGCTGCCAAGAAGACCGCCGCGAAGAAGACGGCGGCGAAGAAGACGGCCGCCAAGAAGACCGCGGCCAAGAAGACGACGGCCAAGACGACGGCGAAGAAGGCGGCCAAGACCGCCAAGACCGCCGCCGCCAAGTCGACGGCGAAGAAGACCACCACGGTCGCCGCCTCCGACGAGGCCTGACACCCGGGTACGGGACCGGTCCTGGTGACCGGTCCCGTCCTTCGTGGGGCCTGCTCCGAGTGACCGGCCCCACACCTCTCGGGGCCCGGTTTGACCCCCTCGGCCACCGCCCCGTACCCTTGACCGTCGGCGTGTCCATGGATATGAGGACGTGCCACATCCCCGTAAACCTCTTCCTCCGGAGCACACGGTGTTCCGGAGAGGCCGCCCGCGTGCCGGACGGCTGGACTGCGGGGGTGCCGTTCCCGAGCGAGAGAGTGAGATCCGCGTGTACGCCATCGTGCGCAGCGGTGGTCGCCAGCACAAGGTTGCTGTCGGCGACATCGTTGAGGTTGACAAGATTTCCACCGCCAAGGTTGGCGACACGGTCGAGCTCTCGACCCTGCTCGTTGTCGACGGCGACGCTGTGACCAGCGACCCGTGGGTCCTGGCCGGCATCAAGGTCCAGGCCGAGGTCGTGGACCACCACAAGGGCGTCAAGATCGACATCCTTCGCTACAAGAACAAGACCGGTTACCGCCGTCGTCAGGGCCACCGCCAGCAGTACACGGCGATCAAGGTCACTGAGATCCCCGCGGCTGCGAAGTAAGGGACTGAGGAGAGATGGCACACAAGAAGGGCGCATCGTCCACCCGTAACGGTCGTGACTCCAACGCTCAGCGCCTCGGCGTGAAGCGCTTCGGCGGTCAGGTCGTCAACGCGGGCGAGATCCTGGTCCGTCAGCGCGGCACCCACTTCCACCCCGGCGCGGGCGTCGGCCGTGGCGGCGACGACACGCTGTTCGCGCTGCAGCCCGGCGCGGTGGAGTTCGGTACCCACCGCGGCCGCAAGGTCGTGAACATCGTTCCGGTCGCCTGAGTCCCGGTCTTCTGACCTGACGGCTCCCAGTCCTGCGACTGGACGGCTCAGACCCGACGTATCGCGAGGCGGACCTCACTTCCCGATCGGGAAGGCGGGTCCGCCTTTCGCGTGTTGACATAGGTATCACCCCGTAAGTAACTGGAGGCACACCACCATGACCACCTTCGTGGACCGCGTCGAGCTGCACGTCGCCGCGGGTAACGGAGGCCACGGCTGTGCCTCCGTACACCGGGAGAAGTTCAAGCCGCTCGGCGGCCCCGACGGCGGCAACGGCGGCCGCGGCGGCGACGTCATCCTGACGGTCGACCAGTCCGTGACGACCCTCCTGGACTACCACCACTCCCCGCACCGCAAGGCCACCAACGGCAAGCCCGGCGAGGGCGGCAACCGGGCCGGCAAGGACGGACAGGACCTCGTCCTGCCGGTGCCCGACGGCACCGTGGTGCTGGACCGGGCCGGCAACGTCGTCGCCGACCTCGTCGGCCACGGCACCTCGTACGTCGCCGCCCAGGGCGGCCGCGGCGGCCTCGGCAACGCGGCCCTCGCCAGCGCCCGCCGCAAGGCCCCCGGCTTCGCCCTGCTCGGCGAGCCCGGTGACCTCCAGGACGTCGTCCTGGAGCTGAAGACCGTCGCCGACGTGGCCCTGGTCGGCTACCCCAGCGCCGGCAAGTCCTCGCTGATCTCGGTGCTGTCGGCCGCCAAGCCGAAGATCGCCGACTACCCGTTCACCACACTGGTCCCCAACCTCGGTGTGGTGACGGCCGGTTCGACCGTCTACACCATCGCCGACGTCCCCGGACTCATCCCCGGCGCCAGCCAGGGCAGGGGCCTCGGCCTGGAGTTCCTGCGTCACGTCGAGCGGTGCAGCGTCCTCGTCCACGTCCTGGACACCGCCACCCTGGAGTCCGAACGTGACCCCGTCTCCGACCTCGACGTCATCGAGGAGGAGCTCAAGCAGTACGGCGGCCTCGACAACCGGCCCCGGATCGTCGTCCTCAACAAGACCGACGTCCCCGACGGCAAGGACCTCGCCGACATGGTCCGCCCCGACCTGGAGGCCCGCGGCTACCGCGTCTTCGAAGTCTCCGCGGTCGCCCATCTCGGCCTGCGCGAGCTGTCCTTCGCGCTCGGTGACCTGGTCGCCCAGGCCCGTGCCGCCAAGCCCAAGGAGGAGGCGACCCGGATCGTCATCCGGCCCAAGGCCGTTGACGACGCCGGCTTCACCGTCACCCAGGAGGAGGACGGTCTCTTCCGGGTACGCGGCGAGAAGCCCGAACGCTGGGTGAGGCAGACCGACTTCAACAACGACGAGGCCGTCGGCTACCTCGCCGACCGCCTCAACCGCCTCGGTGTGGAGCAGGAGCTGATGAAGGCGGGCGCCCGCAGCGGCGACGGCGTCGCCATCGGTCCCGAGGACAACGCCGTCGTCTTCGACTGGGAGCCGACCATGATGTCCGGCGCCGAGATGCTCGGCCGCCGCGGCGAGGACCACCGCTTCGAGGAGCAGCGCCCCGCCGTGCAGCGCCGCCGCGACCGCCAGGCGGAGCGCGACGAGTCGCTGCGCGAGTACGACGACTTCGACCCGTTCGAGGAGTGACGGGAAGCGGGCGGGGAGGCGCCGGGCGGCCGCGGGTGTCCAGCCCGTCACGGCCGGCTTGAGCACCTCCTCGCACCACTGCCGGAACGTCGTCGGCGTCGTCGACCCGGGGGTGCGCGGCCCGGCGTTGTCCAGGCCCCTGTTCTTCGCCTCGAACATGTCGACCAGAGCCTGTGCCGTCCCCTCGCTCCCGAAGCCGGTCACGCGCTCCCTGAACGCCGCGCCGGTGATCTGCCGGTAGCCGACCTCGGTGCCGAGCACCGCGGAGACGGTCCGGGCCATGTCGTTCGGCGACAGGTCCTCGGGACCGAGGCAGGCGACGTCGCCGGACCTCGTCCAGGTGGTGTCGAACAGCAGCCGCACGGCAGCCGCGGCGTGTCCCGGGCGGCCACGGCCGGATCCTTCGGATCCGGGTCGGCCATCATGAAGAACAGGCCCTGCTCCCTGATCGCCCCGACCTGGTCGAGCAGGTTGTGCGTGAACTTCCGGGCAGGCCACCGCCCGGAAGTTCACTCCTGACGCGGCGATCAGGTCGCACATCGCCCGCGAGAAGGTCGCCGCACCTGCGTGCTCCGCGAGCGGTGTGCCACGGCCCAGCGCCGTGACGGCGACGACCCGCCGGACGCCGTGCCGGGCGAACGCCCGCGCCGCGGGACGGGTGAAGTCGGCATAGGCCGCGTCGGCGGTCGGTGCGTCCGCGTCGTCCGGCGCCAGCCAGAAGACCGCCTCCGCGTCCGCGCAGGCCCGGTCGATCACGGCCTCGTCCCCGTGCGAGCCCTCGACGATCTCGGCCCGCTCCCGACCCCGGGGGGCGAGCCGCGAGGCGTCCCGGGTGACCAGACACGGCTTCTCCCCGCGGCCGAGCAGGTCGTCGACGATCAGACGGCCGATGGTGCCGGTGGGTGCGGTGATGACGTACACGTACATGCCTCCACGTACATGCCTCTCGTCGTGATGGTGCGCGGAGAGCTCGCCCGGGGCCGGTCCGCCGCCCCCGCTCCCGCCGGCGAGCACCACTGTCCGCGGCACACCGTCCCGAGGCCATGCAAGGACGAGCAGCAAATCCTTGCCGCATGCGCAAAGACGCAGCTCAGGAGGGCGACTTTGATCGATCTCAGTCTGCTGCGGTCCTGGGCGCCCTGCTTGAGGAGAACAGCGTGACGCGGGCCGCCGAGCGCCTCGGCACCTCGCCCGCGGCGGTCAGCCGCACCCTCGCCCGGCTGCGCCGGGCTGTCGGCGACCCGCTGCTGGTGCGTGCAGGGCAGGCCCTTGTCCTCACCCCGGGCGCCCTCGAACTCCGCGACCAGGTCGCCGAGCTGCCGCGCGGCTTCGACGACGTCCTGCGGCCGGGCGCCGGCTTCGGCCCCGTCCATCTCCGGCGCACCTTCACCGTGCAGACCACCGAACCGCTCCTCGTGGGCCTGGCCGGCACCCTCACCGACCACGTCCACGCCGAGGCCCCGCACGTGGACGTCGTCTTCGTGCCGGAGGCGCTGGAGGGCGGTCCCGCGCTGCGCCAGGGCCTGGCCGACGTCGAACTGGGCGTCCTCGGCCACCTGGACCCCAAGATCCGTACCCGCCGGCTCACCCGCAGGACCCTGGTCGGCGTCGCCCGCGCCGGACACCCGCTTCTCCAGGGGCGGATCACCGTCCGCCGGTTCGCCGCCGCCGGTCACATCGGCATCTCCCGGCACGGCAGACGCCTCGGCCCCATCCCGCGCCCTCGACGGACTCGGCCTCCCACGCCGTATCGCCGTCGTCGTCCCCAGCCACTTCAGCGCGATGATGCTCGCCCGCACCACCGACCTCGTCGCGCTCACCGTCGCCGGCTGGCTCGACGACACCATCGAGGCGCTGGGCCTGCGCACCTTCCCGATCCCGCTCGACCTGGATCCCCTCTACTTCGGCATGGCCTGGCACCCGCGCAACTCGGCCGCCCCAGGCCACCGCTGGTTCCGCGACCGGCTGGCGTCGGCGGTCACGGCCACCGTCCCCACGGAGGCCGTCCCCCGCTGCGGCTGACCTGGGGTGACGGGTCGCCAGGGTCTCGGCCGCGCGGGGCGACGGGGACCGACGTTAGGTGACGCGGCCGAGACGGCGTCAGCTTCGAGGCTCCAGAGGCCTGTTCCTCTGGCAGCGGGGTCGCCCGCTGTCCCCCTAGTTGTCATGCGCACGAATGCTTTCGTTCAGCGCGGGGGACGTCCGCCCGTGGGAGCTTCCGAAGGCCAGACCGTTCACGAGGCCACTGTGGCAAGGGAGTCCGCGCATGACCGGAGCACCATCGCCCGACCGTCGCCGCTTTCTGACCGCCGGTGCCGCCGTCCTCACGGCCGCCGCATCCGCCCAGCTCTGGCTGCCCGCCTCGGCACAGGCGGCCGAAACCCCCCTGCCCGACGGCGTGTTCAGCCTGGGTGTCGCCTCCGGCGACCCGCTCCCCGACGGCATCGTGCTCTGGACCCGGCTGGCCCCCGACCCCCTCGACGGCGGCGGCATGCCCGACACCGTCGTCCCCGTCGCCTGGGAGGTCGCCGAGGACGAGCGGTTCCGCCGGGCCGTCCGCCGGGGCACCGCCCACGCCCGGCCCGAGTACGGGCACAGCGTGCACGTGGACGTACGAGGACTGCGTCCCGGCCGCACCTACTGGTACCGCTTCCGTGCCGGCGGCCGGATCTCCCCGGCCGGCCGCACCCGCACCGCACCCCACCCCCACGCCGCCGGGGGCTCCCTGCGCATGGCCCTCGCCTCCTGCCAGAACTGGCAGCACGGCTACTTCACCCCGTACGCCGACATGCTCGCCCAGGACCCCGACGTCGTCCTCTTCGTCGGCGACTACATCTACGAGTCCACACCGTCCTCGGCCGGCCCGCGCCGCCACGAGGGGACCGGAGAGCCCTACACGCTGGCGCAGTACCGCAACCGCTACGCCCAGTACCGCAGCGATCCCGACCTCGCCGCGATGCACGCGAACGCGCCCTGGGTGGTCACCTTCGACGACCACGAGGTCGACAACGACTGGGCCGGCCAGGTCCCGCAGGACCCCGACAAGCAGTCCCACGACGCGTTCGTCGCCCGGCTGACCGCCGCCTTCCGGGCCTACTACGAGCACATGCCGGTCCGCGCCACCGCGATCCCCGACGGACCGCACATCCAGATGTACCGCCGCCTGGAGTTCGGCCGCCTCGCCCGGCTCAACGTCCTCGACACCCGGCAGTTCCGCAGCGACCAGGTCACCGGCCAGGCGGCCGCCGAGGACCCCTCCCTCACCATGCTCGGCGCCGCGCAGAAGCGATGGCTCCTGGACGGTCTGCACCGTTCACCGGCCCGCTGGAACCTGATCGCCTCGCAGATCATGATGGCCGAGACCGACATCCTGCCCGGTGACGGAAAGCTCTGGTACTACGACGCCTGGGACGGCTACCAGGCCGAGCGCAACGCCCTGCTGGGCGAGTTCGCCTCGATCCGCAATCCCGTCGTGCTCAGCGGCGACCGGCACCTCACGATGATCAGCGACCTGAAGAAGGACTTCGCCGACCCGTCGTCGGACGTGGTCGGCGCCGAGTTCGTCGGCACCTCCGTCTCCAGCAACGGCGACCAGGACCAGGCCGCCTTCCACGCCCAGTTCGACCCGCTGAAGCCCGACAACCCGCACTGGAAGGTCATCGACGCCCACCGCGGCTACCACCTCTTCGACATCCGCCGCGACGGCATCGACGCGCGCGTGCGGGTCGTCGACACCGTCGTCAGGCCGCAGGCCACCGCGAGCACCTTCGCGTCCCTGCGTGTCGAGTCGGACGAGCCGGCCGTACAGGTCGTTTGACGGGCGCGTCCGGCATGCGGTCCCTGTGACGGGTGAACCGGGCGCGCCGACAGTGAAGTCCGTGGAAACGGGAGCCTGGGACTCATCTGTGTCCCAGGCTTCTCTCAGGTGAACCCAAGGTGAACCTCTTACCTTTCGTTGACCATGGAGACGGACTGCACGAGAGGCGAAGCCCGGTGAACAACGCCCCCCTAGGCCCCCTAGGCCCCGTGAGCCCCACCGGTCCCCTGGTCGCCGTGCCCGCAGGCACCCGCCTGCTGCACATCGGCCCGCACAAGACCGGCACCACGGCCGTCCAGGGCGCCCTGTTCGCCGCGAAGGGCAAGCTGCCCGAGCACGGCGTGGAGTTCCCGGCGACCAGCCGGCACCCCATGGAGGCCGCCCTGGCCGCCTGCGCCCGGCCCGCGATGATGGGCGACATCGCGCCCACCGAGAAGCACTGGACACGACTGATCGGGCAGGTCGAGGCCACCGGCTCCCGGTCCTCCGTGATCAGTAAGCGAGTTCTTCGCCGACGCCTGCGACGACGAGACCGTCGCCCGCGTCGTCGAGCAGCTCGGCGGCGACCGCGTCCACGTCCTCGTCACCCTGCGCCCGATCGCCCGGATCATGCCCTCGCAGTGGCAGCAGTACGTGCAGAACGGGCTGCGCATGGGCTACGAGGGCTGGCTGGACCACATGCTGCGCAAGGCCCCCTACGAGAAGCCCACCCCCAGCTTCTGGCGCCGGCACCGGCACGACCGGCTCGTCGAACGCTGGATCCGGGCGGTCGGCGCCGACCGGCTCACCGTCGTCGTGGTCGACGACCGCGACCGCGACGGCCTGATGCGCACCTTCGAGGCGCTGCTCGGCCTGCCCGAAAACCTCCTCCGGCCCGTCCCGGACACGGCGAACCGCTCCCTGACCCTCGCCGAGACGGAAATGCTGCGAAAGCTCAACGTGGAATTCCGTGGCAATGGGCTGCCGGACGAGCTCTATTCCAAGCTCGTCCGCAACGGTGCCGTCATGCATATGAAGAACACGTGCAGTCCCACCGCCGAGGACGTGAAGATCTCCACCCCCGACTGGGCCGTCGAGGCCGCCGGCCGCATCGGCGCGGAGATGGTGGAACACATCGGCGCCACGGGCGTCCGCGTCGTCGGCGACCCGTCCCTGCTCTCCGCCGATCCCCGGCAGCGCACAGGGACCGCCGGCCCGGCCGTCGCGGAGGCCCGCATCGCGCCGGAGGCCGCCGCCCAGGCCCTGTACGGCGCACTCGCCGCGGCGGCCGCGGCCCCGGTGCGCCACACCGCAGAGGCGAAATCCCGCACGGTGCACCAGACGTCGTCGAAGGAACTCATACGGGTGCTGGGGCACCGATGTCTGAAGAAGCTGCGACGGGGCTGAGCCGGTCCTGTGCGCGGACAGCCTGGTTGCGGCACGGCAAAGGGTCCCGAGCGGGTCGAGTCAGCTGCGCTAAGGCGTGCACGCTGCACGTCTTAGCTCCGCTGTGACGTGCCACGCATCACTCACAGCAATCGGAATGACTTGTGCAGTTACTCACAGCAAATTCACGGAACTTTCTTGTATGCCTGAGGGGCGACGCCCATCACCAGCGCCGCAAGGTGAATGAAAGGTTGCGGGCACATATGCACCGGACGGCGCTCACCTTGCACACCGGTAACCGGAAGTGGGACCATTTCCAGGTTCCCTGATGCCTCAAGGTAGGTCACCTGTGTCACAGCACATAGCCAAGCCCCGAACCACCGCAGTGATCCTGGCCGGTGGCACCGGCCAGCGGGTGGGTCTGTCGATCCCCAAGCAGTTGCTGAAGATCGCCGGCAAGGCAGTCATCGAGCACACCCTGACCACCTTCGAGAAGGCCGACTCGATCGACGACATCATCGTGCTGATGGCGCCGGGCTACGTCCCCGACGTCGAGAAGATCGTCGCCAAGGCCGGGTTCACGAAGATCAAGAAGATCATCGAGGGCGGCAACACACGGAACGAGACCACCGAGCGCGCCATCGCGGCCCTCGGCGAGGGCCTGGCCGAGGGCGACGACCTCAACGTCCTCTTCCACGACGCCGTACGCCCCCTGCTGTCGCAGCGCGTCATCGACGACTGCGTGGCCGCACTGGAGCGCTACCAGGCCGTGGACGTCGCCATCCCGTCCGCCGACACCATCATCGTCACGCGGACGCACGGCCAGGACGGCGAGTTCATCACCGAGATCCCGGACCGCTCCCGGCTGCGCCGCGGCCAGACTCCGCAGGCGTTCAAGCTGTCCACGATCAAGCGGGCCTACCAGGTCGCCGACGGCGACCCGAACTTCCAGGCCACCGACGACTGCTCCGTCGTCCTCAAGTACCTGCCGGACGTGCCGATCCACGTCGTCGCGGGCGACGAGTACAACATGAAGGTCACTCAGCCCGTCGACGTCTTCATCGCCGACAAGCTCTTCCAGCTCGCCTCCACGGCCGCGCCCGAGCAGAACGGCGAGGACGACTACCGCGCGCTGCTCACCAACAAGACCATGGTGATCTTCGGCGGTTCGTACGGCATCGGCAAGGACATCGGCGAACTCGCCGAGTCCTACGGCGCGAACGTCTACGCCCTGGGCCGCTCCACCACCGGCACCCACGTGGAGAACCCGGAGGAGGTCGACGACGCGCTCTCCAAGGCGTACGCCGAGACCGGCCGGATCGACTACGTCGTCAACACGGCGGGCGTGCTGCGCATCGGCAAGCTCGCCGAGACCGACAACGCCACCATCGAGGAGGCGCTGAAGGTCAACTACCTGGCCCCGGTGCAGATCGCCCGCTCCAGCTACAAGTACCTCGCCGAGACCAAGGGTCAGCTGCTGCTCTACACCTCCAGCAGCTACACCCGCGGCCGCGCCGAGTACAGCCTCTACTCCTCGACCAAGGCCGCCATGGTGAACCTCACCCAGGCGCTGTCCGACGAGTGGGCCGGCGACGCCATCCGCGTCAACTGCATCAACCCCGAGCGCACCGCCACCCCGATGCGCACCAAGGCGTTCGGTCAGGAGCCGTCGGGCTCGCTGCTCTCCTCCGAGGCCGTCGCCCGCACCTCCCTCGACGTGCTGCTGTCCGAACTCACCGGCCATGTCATCGACGTCCGGCAGCAGGACCCGACGGCCGCCGCCGGTCAGGCCTCCGGGTTCGAGCAGGCGCTGGCCAGTGTCCTGGACCGACAGGACGGCGTGGCATAATCGACGTCCCTTAGTCATCTGTAATTCAGGCCTCTGTGGCTGCGCGTTCGCGGAGCAATCACAGGGGCCTGAACCGTAAGAATCCCCGATCGACGACCATCCAGATTGCCCGCAAGGTCAATTCCGGCCTTTTTGTCAGCAAAAGGTTCTCCGTGATATCCACCGCTATTCGCGTCGCCCGGGTGGGCAGCGCGGCCGAGCTGGCCGCGGCGGCACTCATGATGCTGGGCTTCCCCGTCCTCATGGTCGCCGCGCTCGTCCCGAGCGTCTACGCCTTCGCGGCCGCGGCCGCCGTCACGTACCTGGCGGACCACTACCTGCACCGCAAGGGCAGCTACCTCATCAACCGCCTGAGCAAGGTCCGGGCCGGTCTGTCGATCCGGTTCCTGATCCGGCAGCTGCTGCTGATCCTGCTGCTGGCCCGGATGGCCCTGTCGAACGACCTGATCTTCTACGGCGCGATCGCCTGCTTCATCGCCTTCTACGGCCTGCAGGCCCCGCACGGCGCGCTCGTCCAGCTGATCCGCAACCGCCGCCGGATGCCGGTCGCCACCCGCAACGTCGACCTGAAGTCCCGCATCCGGATCCCGGACGCCCCGCCGCAGGGACTGCTGGACCGCTCCGCCGAGAAGATGCTCCACCTCGACCTCGCGGCCGTCGTCGGCCTGCTCGTCTCGGCGATCACGGACAACGCGATCGCCGGTTTCGTCGGCATCGGCCTCACCCTCGCCCTGGGCTGCCTGTACGTCCTGGTGCTGATGCCGTACGTGCGCGGCCGCAAGACCCCGCCGGACGCGGACGCGGTGCTCGCGGCCGTCGACGACTGGATGAGCCAGTACAAGCCGGAGACCGTGCTGTACTTCTCCGGCTCCAAGGACTCCGCCTACCAGGTCAACATGTGGCTGGAGACCATGGAACAGCTGGACTCCCGCCCGCTGGTCCTGCTGCGCGAGCGGGTCATCCTGCAGAACCTCGCCCCGACCACGGTCCCCGTCATCTGCGTGCCCGGCGGTGTGCACCTGATGAACCTGGACCTCGCCACGGTCCGTGTCGCCCTCTACGCGGCCAACGTCGGCAAGAACATCCACCTGCTGCGCGTGCCCACCATGAAGCACGTCTTCATCGGCCACGGCGACAGCGACAAGCTGGCCAGCGTCAACCCGTTCAGCAAGGTCTACGACGAGGTGTGGACCGCGGGCCGCGCGGGCCGCGACCGCTACGCCATCGCCGACGTCGGTGTCCGCGACGACGACATCGTCGAGGTCGGCCGCCCGCAGCTGGCCCCCATCCAGAGCCGTCCGGCCGCCGCCGAGGACCGCTGCCCCACCATCCTCTACGCGCCCACCTGGGAGGGCTGGGACGGCAACCCCGGCAACACCTCCCTGGTTCTCGCCGGCGAGAACATCGTGAAGAAGCTGGTCAAGGCGGACCCGCCGGTCCGCGTCCTCTACAAGCCGCACCCCTTCACCGGCACCGTCAGCGCCAAGGCCGGCGCCGCCCACCGGCGCGTCACCGCCCTCCTGGAGAAGGCCGCCGCCAAGCGCGCCACCGACCCCCGCTTCACCGCCGACACGGCCGCCCAGACGGCGGCACAGGCCGACCTGACGCGGATCGAGGCCCGCCTGGCCGAGCTGGCCGGCGTCGGCGGCGAGAAGCGCGACGAGGCCGAGGCCAGCCGGGACGACGTCGTCGACCTGCAGAAGCACGAGGAGATCGCGCGGCTTCGGGCCGAGTGGAACGACGCCCACTGGCGTTCCTTCCCCGACCACCAGCACCGGGTCGTCACCGGCGCCGAACCGCACCTGTACGACTGCTTCAACGTCTCCGACGCGATGGTCTCCGACATCTCCAGCGTCGTCTCCGACTTCATCGCCAGCGGCAAGCCGTACGCCGTCACCGACTCCGCCGAAGTCGGCGAGGAGGAGTTCAAGCTGGCGAACACCGCCGTGCGCGCCGCCGTGATCCTCTCCAACAGCGCCAGGGAACTGGACGCCCTGCTGGACGCCGTACGCGACCCGTCGGCCGATCCCCTGGCACTGGAACGGGACGAACTCAAGCAGTACCTGCTGGGACCGGACGAGCCGACCTCCATCGAACAGTTCAACGCCGCGGTCGCCGCGCTCGCCCGCAAGGCCGAGACCCGCAACCTGGGCCAGGAGGCCCGGATCGCGGCCGGTGACCCCGAGGCGGCCGAACTCGCCGAGGTGCTGCCCGGCGACCCGGTGAAGGCCGCCGGAGAGGCCGAGGGCACGCCGACCGGCTGACCGCTCGCACCACGCCGCCGACGGGCTCGGTCCCGGGAGGAATCCCGGGACCGAGCCCGTCGGCATTTCTCCGGGCGTCACGTCTTACCTCTGCTTAGTCATGGGCGCCGTTCTTCTTACCCATGCTTCGCAGTCTTCGGTGAGCAGCTCTTACCGGGCGTCCGTACTGTCCGACGTAACCCGCTGTACACCGCACGGCTTGCTGCCCGTCATGTGACGTGTATCACTGGAGAGGCGCCCCAAGGCAACCGGTTGCGCCGGTCGGTCATCTGACACGTTGCGATCGAGATGACGCAGGGGGAACGCATCATTGACTAGGGGGAAACGTGACCGTGGCTACGCAGCCTGATGTGACTGTGATCATCGGGGCGTACGAAGCGATGCCGTATCTCGTCGAATGCCTGGCCTCCGTCGAGCGCCAGACCCTCGACCCGGCACGCATGGAGGTCATCGCGGTCGACGACGGCTCGACCGACGGCACGGGGGAGTACCTGGAGGAGTTCGCGGCCCGCGCGGCCATGCCGGTGACCGTGATCCGGCAGGAGAACTCCGGCGGCCCCAGCGGCCCCCGCAACGTCGGCCTCGGCAAGGCGGCCGGCCGGTACGTGTTCTTCCTGGACGCCGACGACCGGCTCGGCCCCGAGGCCCTCGCGCGCATGGTCGCCATGGCCGACAAGAACAGCACGGACGTCGTCCTCGGCAAGGTCGAGGGGATCAACCGCAAACCCCCGCGGTCCATGTGGGGCAAGACGCTCGACCGTACCGACGTCTTCTCCTCCAACGTCAAGTTCACGCTCAGCGCGCAGAAGCTGTTCCGCCGCGCGCTTCTCGAACAGCACGGCATGCGTTTCGACGAGTCCCTGTGGACCGGCGAGGACGCGCTGTTCACCATGGAGGCCTACCTGCGCGCCGACGGCGTCTCCGTGGTCGCCGACTACCCCTGCTACTACCTGGTCGGCCGCGAGGACGGCAAACACGTCACCAAGAGCGGCAGCTACACCCTCCGCTTCGACTCGGCACGCGCCTTGATGAACCTGATCGCCGACATGGTCCCCGCCGGACCGCGTCGTGACGCACTCATGGTCCGGCCCTTCCTGGTCACCCTGCTCCCGCAGTTCGGCCCCAGGTTCCTCAAGGACAGCGACGAAGTGCGCGGCAGGAAAATGGAGCTGGCCAAGCCGCTGATGGACGCCCACTGGAATCCGGAGATCGCCCGCCGGCTCAGGGTCCACGAACGGCTGCGGCTCCACCTGGTCGCCGTACAGCGCCCCGACCTCCTCCTGGACGTCGTCGAGTTCGTACGCGCCAAGAAGCAGGCCGGGGCCCTCGTGGAGAAGCGCGGCACCCGCGTCTACTTCGCCTACCCGCACTTCCGCGCCAGGGCGGCGGGCGTTCCCGACTGGATCTACCTCGCCGAGCCCCGCGAGGCCCGCACCGTCGCGGGCTACCGCGAGGACGCGGCCAACACCTTCCTGCGGCGCGCCCTGCGCAGGCTCCGCAGATCGCTGCCGACCCGGGAGGTCAAAGCGGCGGCGGCCTGACCGGGCGCCGGGCGTCCGGCCCGGCGCCTACTGGCCCGACCCCAGCGCCCGCCGTATCGGCCTGCCCACGGCCCGCCGGGCCCGCCGGTAGACCGAGGCCTGCGGCGGCACGGCGGCCGCCTTGGCACGGGCTCCCGAGCGCGCCAGTTCCTTCTGCAGCCGGGCGTTGTCCAGCGACAGTTCGTCGATACGGCTGTGCAGCCAGCCGAACCGCCCGCTCAGCGAGGCGATGTCCGCCTCGTTCCAGGGGCGGATACCCGCCGGGAACGCCAGCGCGCGCATTCGCTCGTCGAAGGCGGCGCCGCCGTCGCCGTGCGTGAAGGTGTTCTGCAGACCGTTGCGGTCGAGGAACCCGGTGAACCGCTCGAAGCGCTCCCGGTGGCCGCCGACCAGCCCGCCGAAGTCCGCCTCCGCGTACAGCTTCGCCGGGTCCGCCGAATCGAGGTCCTTGACCGCCTGGTCCAGCCGTCGGTGCGGAATCTCGAAGTAACGGCACAGCTCCAGCGTCCGCGAGTCACCGCACAGCACGGTGGCCGGCGTGCCGGCGAGCAGCGCCGCGATGTTGCCGTGGATGCGCGAACCGAAGGAGAAGTCGAAGGAACGCAGGTCGTCGATCCAGGTGATGGGATCGACGTAGACCCGCACCTTGTCCTCGCGGAACATCGGGTGGTCCGGGTGCGTCGGCATCGCGGTCACCGCGGCGTTCGGGTCCGACAGGTCCCGCCAGTGCAACTGCCGCGCGTCACTGAGGTTCTGGCCCACGAACCGCAGGTGCGGGTAGCGCTCGTGGGTGCGTGTGATGATCCGGTCCAGGCCCTGCGCGCGTACCGCGCTGTGCGAGCCGTTGATCGCGATCCGCGACTCCGGCGTCAACTCCAGCGCCTTCTTGTGCACCTGAAGCTGGTCGCCGTACAGGAACAGGGAAGGGCAGCCGATGGTCTCGACGTCCTTGAATCCCATGTCCTTCAGGTACTGCTCGGTGAACTCGCCCCGTACACCGATCGACGCGCTGCGCTCCAGTACCGCCGCGCAGAAGTCCCGCACGGTCGGCTCGATGCGCTTGAGCCGGTCCGGGTTGTAGCCGACTCCGGTCTGCGCGCCCACGCCGAGCACGACCACCGGGATCTTCAGCTTCGAGATCAGCCGGGTCATCCGCTTCAACGCGCTTTCGAAGGACGGGCGGAAGGCGTTGGCCAGCGGGATGACGAAGGCGTCGTACTCCTCGTTGATCCGTCCGGCGGCGGAGACATCGGAGGGCATGCCGTTGGAGACGACCTCGGTGCCCGGAGTCTCGAGAATCTTGTGCGCGGCATCGCTGAAGATCAGGTTGCCCGAGTTGGTGGCTATGACGTCCCGGTACAGGGCTTCCTCGACGCTGATGGCGTCGTAGGGACTTTTGCCCGACCTGAGCAGAATGCGCTTCACGCTGCGATCTTTAGATGACACAAACTTCAAGTTAACTTTAAGTTCGTTTCAATTTCCATGGACAGTCAACACAACTTTTTTGCTGTGTTCGGTACGTGATCATAGGACTACGCACCGCCGTGGCCGTCGTGACGTCCGGACGGCGTCCGTGCCGTGTCCGGAGGCTGGACGGGGCGGCCGGACGACGGTCCCGTTCGCGTAGATTGCTGCCACGCGCAAGGAAGTGGGTACAGGACGTGGCAACCGCAAGGCAGGCCGTGAGCGAGGCCCGCAGGATCGTCGTCAAAGTGGGCTCCTCCTCGCTGACCACAGCCTCCGGCGGCCTCGACGCCGACCGGGTCGACGCACTCGTCGACGTCCTCGCCAAGAGCCGCGGCGGCGGGGAGAAGGAAGTCGTCCTCGTCTCCTCGGGAGCGATCGCCGCCGGCCTCGCCCCGCTCGGCCTGCGCCGCAGGCCCAGGGACCTGGCCCGTCAGCAGGCCGCCGCCAGCGTCGGCCAGGGACTGCTCGTCGCCCGCTACACCGCCTCCTTCGCCCGCTACGGCGTCCGGGTCGGCCAGGTCCTGCTCACCTCCGACGACATGAGCCGCCGCGCCCACCACCGCAACGCCTCCCGCACCCTCGACAAACTCCTGGCGATGGGCGCCCTCCCGGTCGTCAACGAGAACGACACCGTCGCCACCGACGAGATCCGCTTCGGCGACAACGACCGTCTCGCCGCCCTCGTCGCCCACCTCGTCCACGCCGACCTCCTGGTGCTGCTCTCCGACGTCGACGGCGTCTACGACGGTGACCCGAGCAGGCCCGGCACCTCGCGGATAGCGGAGGTCAGGCGCCCGGAGGACCTCGCGGGCGTCGAGATCGGCAGCGCCGGGAAGGCGGGCGTCGGCACCGGCGGCATGGTCACCAAAGTGGAAGCCGCCCGGATCGCCGCCGCCGCGGGCGTCCCCGTCGTCCTCACCAACGCCGTGCACGCCGCCGACGCGCTCTGCGGCGGCGACACCGGCACCTACTTCCACCCCACCGGCAAACGGTCCGCAGACCGTCTCCTGTGGCTTCAGCACGCCTCCACCCCGCAGGGCTCCCTCACCCTCGACGACGGCGCCGTCCGTGCCGTCGTCGAAGGCCGGAAATCACTGCTGCCCGCCGGGATCGCCGCCGTGGAGGGCGAGTTCGCCGCGGGTGACCCGGTCGAACTGCGCGACGCCCGGGGCCGCGCGGTCGCCCGGGGCCTGGTCAGCTTCGACGCCAAGGAGATCCCCCAGCTGATCGGGCGTTCGACCAGGGAGCTGGCGCGCGAACTGGGCCCGGCGTACGAGCGGGAGGTCGTACACAGGGACGACCTGGTGATCCTCCACCCGTAAAAACGGGGCATAACGACGGACCCCGGTGGGGGACGTTCCGTAAAACCGCCACGCGAACTCTTGCGGCCTGCTCAACTTTGTCTCAGGACCACGTTCCGCACGAGCACAGCTGAAGGAGGCCGTCGTGAGACGAGTGCGCCCTGGGGCTGCGGCGTCCCGCGGTGCTCTGACGAGCGTCGCGGCCGGGGACACCTACGAGGAGCCGAAGGACCTGCCCCGTCTGTGGCACGTCACCCTCAGCGTCTGCGGTGCCGAGGTCCCCCTGCCGGAACTGCGCCGCGGCCTCGAGCAACTGGCCCACGACCACCCGTTCCTCCTCACCAGCCGGTACGCGTGCGACCACGCCGAGATCCGCTACTGGGAAGAGGCCCGCGACCTCCACGACGCCGCCGCCGTGGCCCTGCGCCTGTGGGGCGAGCACCGCCAGACCGCCGGACTGCCGGCCTGGGAGATCGTCGGCCTCGAAGTCATCGACCGCACCACCTACCACCAGCGGATCGCCGAGGGCTACGGTCCGCCACCGGCGACGCCGGTCGGTATCCACCCGTTCTGACGATGACCGTGAATGCCCCCTTTTGATCCCGTCTCGCGGTGTGGAACAACCCATGAACGGGCCGCCCGCGCGCACTACCCTTCCCCCATGACCACGCTCTCGCCGTACGACGCCATGTCCCCGGTCACCCAGGCCGCCTACCGTGCCAAGGCAGCCGCCGCCGACCTCGCGCCGCTGCCGCGTGCCGCGAAGGACGACGCGCTGCTCGCCATCGCGGACGCGCTGGAGGTCCGTACGAGCGAGATCGTCGAGGCCAACGCCAAGGACATCGCCAAGGCCCGCGAGAACGGCACCAGCGAGTCCGTCGTCGACCGCCTCACCCTCACCCCGGAGCGGGTCCGTGCCATCGCCTCCGACGTCCGTGACGTCGCGAAGCTGCCCGACCCGGTCGGCGAGGTGGTCCGCGGCTCCACCCTCCCCAACGGCATCGACCTGCGCCAGGTCCGCGTCCCGCTCGGCGTCGTCGGCATCATCTACGAGGCCCGCCCGAACGTCACCGTCGACGCGGCCGCACTGTGCCTCAAGTCCGGCAACGCCGTCCTGCTGCGCGGCTCCGCCTCCGCCTACGAGTCGAACGCCGCCCTCGTCCGCGTCCTGCGCGACGCCGTCGGCGGCGCCGGGCTGCCCGCCGACGCCGTCCAACTGGTTCCCGGAGAGGGACGTGAGTCCGTCCACGAGCTGATGCGCGCCCGCGGCCTGGTCGACGTGCTCATCCCGCGCGGCGGCGCCTCCCTCATCCAGACCGTCGTCATGGAGTCCAAGGTCCCCGTCATCGAGACCGGCACCGGCAACTGCCACGTCTACGTCGACGCGCACGCCGACATCGACATGGCGATCGACATCCTGATCAACTCAAAGGCACAGCGGGTCAGCGTCTGCAACTCCGCCGAGACCCTCCTCGTGCACCAGGACATCGCCGCCGAATTCCTGCCGCGCGCGCTGGAGGCCCTCGCCGCGGCCGGCGTCACCGTGCACGGCGACGAACGCGTCCTCGCCCACGCCAAGGACTCCAAGGCGACCGTGGTCGAGGCCGTCCCGGAGGACTGGGAGACCGAGTACCTGTCGTACGACATCGCCGCCGCCGTCGTCGACTCCCTCGACCGGGCCGTCGAGCACATCCGGCTGTGGACCTCCGGGCACACCGAGGCGATCGTCACCACCTCCCAGCAGGCGGCCCGCCGCTTCACACAGCTGGTCGACTCCACCACCGTCGCCGTGAACGCCTCCACCCGTTTCACCGACGGCGGCCAGTTCGGCTTCGGCGCCGAGATCGGCATCTCCACGCAGAAGCTGCACGCCCGCGGCCCCATGGGCCTGCCGGAGCTGACCAGCACCAAGTACATCGTCACCGGCGACGGTCACATCCGCCGCTGACACCCGTACGGCCCAACCGCGCTCGCTCTACGGCGTGCGGGCGCGCGGAGGGGGCGTACGCGGCCCCCCGCGGGCGTGAGGGGTGTCTCACGGGGCCTACGAATTTCCATACCGTCTGCCCAAATTGACCCCCCAGGTCTACTCTGGACCCGTGCCGGAGGACGTGGGGGGCACGCCGTTCCCTGACGGCTGGGAGCCCGACGACGACCATGACCGCGGGATGTCGGACGAAGAGTTCGACGCCGTGGTCTTCGACGAGGCCTTCATCAAGGCGGCCGTGATCCACGAGCCGACCGCCGTCGAGCGTCTCCTGGCCGCAGCACAGGCCAGAGCCGAGGCCTCCGAGGCCGAGGCCCGCCGTGCCCGCGCCACAGGCGAGCGCTACGGCCCCGACGGCCACGACGTCGGCCACAGCGCCGATCTCGACGACCTGGACGACGGCGACGTACTCGAACACCGCTACGGCGCCCCAGGGGCGTACGGCAAGCACGTCCGCTGGCACCGGCCCGTCGCCTGGGTGCTCGCCGTCGTCATGGGCATCGGCATGGTCGCGCTGGCCTTCGCGGCGGTCTACCGCGGCGCCTCCTCGGGCGGCAGCCGCGACCAGGTGCCCCGGCCCCCCTCCACGGGCCTGGAACAGCAAGGCACCGCGGCGGCACCCTCCGCGTCCGCCGAGTACTCCCGTCCGGCCCAGTCGGCGGTCTCCGCGGTCCCGCACACCCCCTGAGCGGCCATTGCCCGTTCTGGTGAGAACCTGTCAGAAGTTGTCGTGTAGCAGGGCGTTTACCTGAGGCTCCCGAGACCTACTCTGAGAGTATGGGCGGGCCTGCGGACCCACCTGAGGGGACACCCGAGGGCGGCCCCGTGGGTGGAGAGGACGAGTACCGATCCGTCGTCTTCGACGAATCGTTCGTCCGCGCTGCCCGCCTCCAGGAGTCCTCCGCGCGCGAACGCATGTCCGACCACGCGCCCGCCGTACGCCGCCGCCCGCCCCTGCGCCGGGGCCTCACACGACAGGCCCTGATCCTCGTCCTGCTGATCCTCGTCGCCTTCGGTACCGCGGTCTACATGGGTGTCCGCCACCCCTACGGCACCCAGGAGGCCCAGCAGCCCGTCGAGCCGCTGCGGATGACCGTCGTCCCGCTCGCTCCCCGGGGCAAAGTGCCCGGCGCCGCCGACGCCGAGACCCTGTTCGCGCACAGCCCCGCCGCGAAGTACGAGGTCGGCGCCGAGGGGATACCGCTGCCGGCCGTCCGCAGCACCTCGCACTTCTCCGACAGCCAGGTCGTCACCGCCCTGACCACGGCCAAGGACTACATCGTCCGCTCCGCGCTCTACCCCGAGGTCCTCGACAGCAGCGAGGTACGGCCCGCCCGTGTCCTGCTCGACCCCGGACAGCTCGACCAGTTCGACCAGAGCCTCGACCACCCCGCGTCCGACGGCCGGCACGCGCCCACCGGATGGCTGGTCCGTTTCGACCCCACCCGTGCCCAACTCGCCGATCCGAGGATCCGCGTCCAGGGCAGCATGCAGGCCGCCGAGACCGACTCGGCCACCCTGGAGGTCACCGCCGACCACACCCTCGTCTACGCGCTGCGGGCCACCGGCGCACCGGCCGGCTCCCAGGTCTCCCTGTTCACCGTCCGCCGCGAGCTGACCTTCCGCTTCGACCGGGACGACCTGCGGCTGCGCCAGGCCCAGCTGACCGCCTCCTACGTCCAGGCCGGGCCGCTGTCCTGCGCCGAGGACTCCGCCGATCACCTGCGGCCGCTGCTGGCCGGCGAGACGGCCAGGGCGGGCGGCCCGGCGGGCACCGACCCGTACGCCACGGACAGTGCCGCCGCCCTGTGCGGGACGCTGGCGGCCGAAGCCGAACCGACGGTCTGACGAGCCCGCCCTGCTCGTCGTCGGTCGCCGCACCCCGTCCCGCGCCGCACCTCGTCCTGCGCCACTCCCCGTCACGCGGCGGAGCGTCTACTCCCCGTCACGCGGCGGAGCGTCCTGCGCGGGACCGTCCTCGTCCCGCGCCGGAGTGTCCCGCGGGGGAGCGTCCTTCGCGGAAGCATCCTTGCTGGGCGCCGGGCTCGTGAACCCGTCGAAGCCGCGCTTCACCCGGCCACCCAGGCCGCCGGCGCCGCCCGCTATGTCCGAGACCAGCTTCATCAGCGGATCCTTGGAACTCTTCACGTCGCTCGCGTAGCTCGCCGCCGACTCCTTGAAGGAGTCGCCGACCGAGGTGTCCTTGTCCGCGTCCCGCCGCGGATAGTGACCGTCCATGATGCGCTGGTAGTCGCGGGACTCGGCCCACTTCTTCAGCTCGGCCGCGCGGACCGTGGTGAAGGGGTGCGAGCGCGGCAGCACGTTGAGGATCTTCAGCACCGAGTCGCGCAGATCGCCCCCGGCCTCGTACTCCTCGGCCTGCTGCAGGAACGCGTCCACGTTCATCTCGTGCAGATGGTTGCCGCCCGCGATCTTCATCAGCCCGCGCATGGAGGCCCGCAGGTCCTGTCCGGCCAGCAGCCCCGCCCGGTCCGCGGACAGCTCCGACTTGCGGAACCACTCCCGCAGCGCCGTCACGATCGCCATGACCGCGAGATTGCCCAGCGGGATCCAGGCGACGCGCAGCGCCAGGTTCGTCAGGAACAGCAGGACCGTCCGGTACACCGAATGCCCGGACAGGGCGTGTCCCACCTCGTGCCCGACGACCGCCCGCATCTCCTCCTCGTCGAGGAGCTCGACGAGTCCGGTGGTGACGACGATGATCGGCTCGTCCAGGCCGATGCACATGGCGTTGGGCTGCGGATCCTGGTTGACGTACATCGGGGGGACCTTCTCCAGGTCCAGGATGTAACAGGCGTCCCGCAGCATGTCGTTCAGGTGTGCGAACTGCTGGTCCGAGACGCGGACCGAGTCGGACAGGAACAGCAGCCTCAGGCTGCGCTCCGGAAGCAGCCCGCTGAGCGCCTTGAAGACGGTGTCGAAGCCGCTCAGCTTGCGCAGCGCCACCAGGGCCGAACGGTCGGCCGGATGCTCGTACGCGCGCGAGGAAATCCCCGGGAACCGCCTGCGCTGCCTGCCCGGCACCCGCTCGTGCCCGTGTCGCTCGTGGCCGTCGTCGGACATGTCATCCCCCATGTGCGTGAGTGTGCTCACCATGCCCCCGAAGCAGGGCCCAGCCTAGGCGGAGATACCGTGGTCGGGCAGTACAGCCGAAGGAGTGCCTCATGGAGCACAACCCCCCAGCCGCCTGGCTCCCCCAGGCCGCGAGCGCCGCTCAGCAACAAGGCTCGGGCGACCTGCTGCGGGTCGTCCTGATCGTCATGTTCCTGGGCTGCGTGCTGACCGCCTGGTTCCTGCTGCGCGGGTACAGACAGAAGGACGACTGAGCCGCGGGGATCGTTCCCCGCCCCGTGTGACCGACGGAGCCGCCGCGACCGAAGAGCCGGCACGACGGAACCGGCGAGTCGGCCCGACGGAGGAGTCGGCGTGATCGTCGCCGGGCTGCCCGCATACGATGGGCCGACGTCTTTATCCCGTCCACACGCGATAGGTCCTGCCGCAGATGATGAATCTTCACAGCGCCGCTGCCCAGTTCGTCACCCTCGCCGCCGAAGGCGAGGAGCACGGCGGCAACCACAACAGCCTC
Source organism: Streptomyces sp. NPDC059224 (assembly GCF_042754285.1). NCBI lineage: Bacteria > Bacillati > Actinomycetota > Actinomycetes > Kitasatosporales > Streptomycetaceae > Streptomyces > Streptomyces sp. NPDC059224. Next base: position 8,462 of record NZ_JBHZAN010000045.1, on the reverse strand, counting down.
AACCCGCTCGTCACCGGTGGTGGCGCGTTCATCGTCCTGATGCTCCTGCTGTGGATCACCACCCGTTTCAACCGCGACCGCTGAGCCGGCGGCCGAGCCCGGCACCCGTCCTCGGGGGCAGGGCCCACGGACCGGGCCGGTAGGGTCTGCACGCATGGGAGAGCAGGACATGCCTACCGGTCCGGCGAACGACGCGGCCGACGCCGCCGACGACACGGTGACGACCCCGCGGTACACACCGGCGGGCCCCGCGCCGACCGGCAAACGCCGCCTCGGTGTCATGGGCGGGACGTTCGACCCGATCCACCACGGACACCTCGTGGCGGCCAGCGAGGTCGCGGCCCAGTTCCACCTCGACGAGGTGGTGTTCGTGCCCACCGGGCAGCCGTGGCAGAAGACCCACCGCAAGGTCTCACCGGCCGAGGACCGCTATCTGATGACGGTGATCGCGACCGCGGAGAACCCGCAGTTCTCCGTCAGCCGTATCGACATCGACCGCGGCGGCCCCACCTACACCGCCGACACGCTGCGCGACCTGCGCGCCCTCAACCTCGACGCCGACCTTTTCTTCATCACCGGCGCCGACGCCCTCGGCCAGATCCTCACCTGGCGCGACTCGGAGGAACTCTTCTCCCTTGCCCACTTCATCGGCTGCACCCGGCCCGGGCACCAACTGACCGACCGCGGTCTCCCGGAGGGCGGCGTCTCGCTGGTGGAGGTTCCCGCACTCGCCATCTCCTCCACAGACTGCCGTGCGAGAGTCGCCAAGAGCGACCCCATCTGGTACATGGTGCCGGACGGAGTCGTGCGCTACATCGACAAGCGCGAGCTGTACCGCGGCGAGTGAGCCGAGAGGGGCACCGGTGAACGACCGATACGACGCGGGCTACGGCAGCGACCAGTACGAACTCGTCGGGTACGACGAGTACGGGCAGCCGGTGTACCGCCAGATCCCCGCACAACAACAGCAGACGTACGACCCGTACGCCGGACAGGGCTACGGGTACGACCCGTACGCCGACGACGGCCGGCAGGGCGCGCCCCCGTACGACCCCGCACGGCAGGGCCCACCGGCGTACGACACCGGGCAGCAGGCCCCCGTGCCCCCCGTCCACGACACCGGGCAGCAACCGGTCACGCCCGCCTACGACCCGTACGGCACCGGCGGCCGGCCCGGCTACGACCCCTACGGGCAGGCTGCCACCAGCGGACGGCAGCCCCGGGTCGCCGAGCAGACCGCGCACATCCCGCAGCAGGCCGGACCCGTCCACGAACCCGCCGACCCCCGGCAAGTACCCGGCGACGAACGGGACTACCACACCGGGCAGTTCGCGTTCGTCGAGGCCCCGGACGGTGACTCCGAGGACGTCATCGACTGGCTGAACTTCACCGAGAACCGCACCGAACGCCGCGAAGAGGCCAAGCGCCGAGCCCGCAGCCGCATGATCGCCCTGGTCGTCGTCCTCGCCCTGGTCGCCGTGGGCGGCGCCGGCTACCTCTGGTACGCCGGAAAGCTGCCCGGACTGTCCTCCTCCGCCGCCAAGGGCGGTACGACGACGTCCGCGGCCGCGCAGAAACGCGACGTGGTCGTCGTCCACCTGCACAACACCAGCGGCGGCGGCACCTCGACCGCGCTGCTCGTCGACAACACCACCACCAAGCAGGGCACCACCGTGCTGCTGCCCAACTCGCTCGGGATGACCGACGACGACGGCACCACGACGACCCTCGCCAAGTCCGTCGCCGACGACGGCTCCTCCGGGACCCGCGACCAGCTCGACACCGTCCTCGGGACCAACATCGAGGGCACCTGGCGCCTGGACACCCCCTACCTGCAGAACCTGGTCGAACTCGTCGGCAACATCGACATCGACACCAACGCCGACGTGCCCGACCCGGACGCCGAGAAGAAGGGCCAGGCCCCCCTGGTCCACAAGGGCAAGGACCAGACCCTCAGCGGCAAGGCCGCCGTCGCCTACGCCACCTACCGCGCGTCCGGCGAGGCACAGAACGCCCAGCTGGAACGGTTCGGACAGGTCATGCAGGGCGTGCTGCGCAAGATGTCCTCCGACTCCTCGGCCGCCACGGTCACCGTCCAGACCCTCGCGCAGATCCTCGACCCCTCGCTCACCGACAAGGACCTCGGCACCTTCCTCGCCAGGCTCGCCGACCTCGCCAAGGGCGGCGACTACAAGACCGCATTGCTGCCCGTGCAGAGCGACGGCACCCTCAGCGCCCAGACCAGTGCCAGCGTGGTCAAGGACATCCTCGGCGGCACCGCCAAGAGCCCCTCGGCGGACTCCGCGGTCCGGGTCTCCGTCCAGAACGCCACCGGCGTCAAGGACAACACCGACAAGGCCCGCGTGGTCCTCGTCAACGGCGGCTACACCTTCCTGGAAGGAGGCACGGCGTCCGGCACCCAGGCGGCCTCCAAGGTGCTGTACTCCGACGCCGCCGACAAGGAGAAGGCCACCGAGGTCGCGAAGACCCTCGGCCTCGGCACCGGAGCCGTGACCAAGGGCACGGTCGGCTCGGGCGCCGACGTATCGGTCGTCCTCGGCCAGGACTACAAACCGTCCTCCTCCTGAGCCGGGCCCGCCGCACCCCACGTGACGCGGTAATCACGTGGGGTGCGCCCGGCGGTCCGTGAGACCCTTGAGGTCAATCGACCGCCGACGGAAAGCCAAGTAGTGACCGCCACCGACCGTTCCCTCGAGCTCATCACCGCCGCCGCCCAGGCGGCCGCCGACAAGCTCGCCCACGACGTCATCGCCTACGACGTCAGCGACGTCCTGTCGATCACGGACGCCTTCCTGCTGGCCTCCGCGCCCAACGACCGCCAGGTCAAGTCGATCGTCGACGAGATCGAGGAGCGCCTCCAGAAGGACCTCGGCGTCAAGCCGGTGCGCCGTGAGGGCGACCGTGAGGCCCGCTGGATCCTGCTCGACTACGTCGACATCGTCGTCCACGTCCAGCACAGCGAGGAGCGGGTCTTCTACGCCCTGGAACGGCTGTGGAAGGACTGCCCCGAGATCGAGCTGCCCGCCGACGCCAAGGCCACCCGAGGCAAGGCCGCCGAGCACGCCGAGCTGCAGGCCGCTGAAACCGACAGCGAGCCGGGCAGGGAGTGGTGATGAGCGCCACGGGCGAGGTGACCGACCGCACGGGACGCGGCCGCCGCATCATCCTGTGGCGGCACGGCCAGACCTCCTGGAACGTGGAGCGCCGCTTCCAGGGCTCCACCGACGTCGAGCTCACCGGGACCGGGATCGGCCAGGCCCGCCGCGCGGCCCGGCTGCTCGCCTCCCTGGGACCGGACGCGATCGTCTCCTCCGACCTGCGGCGCGCCTCCGACACGGCCGCCCAGCTCGCCGAGCTCACCGGCCTCGACGTGATCCGCGACGAGGCGCTGCGCGAGACCTACGCGGGCGTGTGGCAGGGCCTCACCCACGAGGAGATCATCGCCCGCCACGGTGACGAGTACGCAGCCTGGAAGCGCGGCGAGCCGGTCCGCCGCGGCGGCGGCGAACTGGAGACCGAGGTCGCCGACCGGGCCGCTCCCGTCGTGCTCCGGCACGCCGAGAAACTCCCCGAGGACGGCACCCTCGTGGTCGTCAGCCACGGCGGCACCATCCGCACCACCATCGGCCGACTGCTCGGCCTGGACTCCCACCACTGGGAGAGCCTCGGCGGTCTCACCAACTGCTGCTGGTCCGTGCTCGGCGAGGGCGCCCGCGGCTGGCGGCTCCTGGAGCACAACGCGGGCACCCTCCCGGAGCCCGTCCTCGGCGACGACGACTGAGAGCCCTTTCCGGCCGCCGGCCGGTGACCGTCCGGCCCGCGCACTCCGTGCCGGGACCCGGATTTCACTTTCCGGCAGGTCGCAGGCTAAAGTTCTTCTTGTTCGGCCCGCCGAGAGGAAACACGGGAAGAACGCGAGGGGCTATAGCTCAGTTGGTAGAGCGCCTGCATGGCATGCAGGAGGTCAGGAGTTCAATTCTCCTTAGCTCCACAGATCGACACTCCACACACTGTCGAGTTGTCAAAGATCGACGAGAGAATCCCGCCCTCTTCACGGGGCGGGATTTTTCGTGTTCCACTCCCGAATGATCTCGGCGGCCTCGTCGTCCGTCACCGGCCACAGCCGCTGTCGGCGCTCCCGCAGCAACGCGATCTGCTCCCGCGTCCGTTCGTTCTCCGGCGTGTAGACCACGATCCGCGACTCCGGCATCCCGTCGATCGACAGCGACTGCGACGTCATCCGCAGCTCGCCCACCGCCTCATGACGGAACGTCTTCACCCGCGGCCCCGGCTGCGCCACCGCGCCGCTCGCCCACAACCGGGCGAAGTACGCACTCGTCCCGGACAACGCCCGTATGAACTCCTCCCAGGCCGGCTCGCCGACATGTCTGCCGTAACTGGAGCGCAGGGTCGCCACCATCACCGGCAGTTCACGCTCCCGGTGCACCACCGGGCAGGCCTCCTCCGACACCGTGAACAACGTCCACAGGACGTTCGGAACCCCGATCCGCATCGTCTCCGGCACCAGGAACAGATCCCGGTAGGCCGGATTGGTGGCCAGCACGTCGTACCGCGACGTGTACACCACCGCGGGCAGCGGATCCAAGGCGTCGATGATGCCCTGCACCTCCGCGCCGACCGACCGGGACAGTCCCTCGGGCGCCGCCGCGTACGGCACCTCCGCCAACCGGTACAGATGCTCCCGCTCCGGCGTGTCCAGCCGCAGCGTGCGTGCCACCGCGTCCAGCACCTGCGGCGAGGCGTTGATCGGCCGGCCCTGCTCAAGCCACGTGTACCAGGTCACCCCCACGCCCGACAGCTGGGCGACCTCCTCCCGGCGCAGCCCCGGAGTACGGCGCCGCAGCCCCGGTGGCATCCCCACGTCGGCCGGTGTCACCCGGGCCCGCCTGCTGCGCAGGAAAGCGGCCAGCTCAGGCCTGCGGCGGTGTGCTGTCGTCGTCATCGTCACGTCCCCCGTCGTCACGTCCTCCATCGTGGGCGCAGCACCCGCCGCCTGCCAGGTGCTGCCAGTACCAGCATCGGCGGGCTCTCCGCACCCGTACCGGATGCTCGCCACGCTCGACACCATGACGACGACATCCCGGACGGGACCAGGTCCCACACCCGCTCGAACCCCTGCGAAAAGTGAAGCACCCGGCACTGACACCCGGCCCCGGCTGCTCCTCGCGGTCGTCCTCGCGGCCCTGTTCATGGCCGTGCTGGACGTCTTCATCGTGAACGTCGCGGCCCCCACCATCGGTTCAGAACTCCACGCCTCCGGCGCCGACCTGCAACTGGTCGTGGCCGGCTACGCCATCACCTACTCCGTGCTGCTGATCACCGGCGCCCGCCTGGGCGACCGGCTCGGCCACGGCCGCGTCCACCTCGCCGGACTGGTGCTGTTCACGGGGGCCTCGCTCGCCTGCGGCCTGGCCCAGGGCGCCACCGAGCTCATCGTGTTCCGGCTGGTGCAGGGTGCCGGATCGGCGGTGATGATCCCGCAGGTCCTCAGCATCATCCAGCGCACCTTCACCGGCGAGGCCCGCGTCCGCGCGCTCGGCGCCTACTCGGCGGTCCTCGCGGTCGGCGCCGCGGCCGGCCAGATCATCGGGGGCGTCCTGGTCGGCGCGGACCTGTTCGGCACCGGCTGGCGGCCGGTGTTCCTCGTCAACGTGCCGGTCGGTGCGGTACTCCTCGTCCTCGGCAGGCGAGTCCTGCCCCGGGACACCGGATCCGGGCCGGAACGTGCGCGCGGCCTGGACCTGCCCGGCCTGGTCCTGCTCGGGGCCGCTGTGTCGCTGCTCACGATTCCGCTGGTGCTCGGCCAGGAGGAGGACTGGCCGCTGTGGTCGTGGCTGTCCCTGACCGCCGCCGTGCTGGTGTTCGCGCTGTTCTGCGGTTATGAGATGCGGCTCGCCCGGCGGGGCGGTGCCCCGATCGTGGCACCCCGGGTGCTGCGCCACCCCGGCATGGGCCTGGCCGTCTTCCGCATCCTCGCCGTCATGGCCGTCAACGCGGGGCTCCTGTTCACCCTCACTCTGCACGTCCAGAGCGGTCTCGGCTACGGCGCACAGCGCGCCGGACTCACCTTCGCGCCGACCGCCGTGGTCTTCGGTGCGGTCGCCCTCACCTGGCGCAGGTGGCCCAGGGCCTGGCAGCGGGTGCTGACCCCGGCCGGGTTCGCCCTGACCGCGGTGTCCGTCGCAGGCGTCGGGCTCGTCTTCCACGGCGGCGGCGACGGGGGCGCATGGCTCTATGTGGTGTACGCCGGCGTGGGCGCGGGGCTCGCACTCGCCTTCAGTCCCACCCTCACCGCGGCGCTAGCAACGGTGCGTCCCGAGGACGCGGCGGACGCCAGCGGTCTCCTGGCGACCGTCACCCAGCTAGGCCAGCTCATAGGCATCGCCGCATTCGGCACACTGTTCTTGAACCGGCTTGAGTCACTTGGGGCACCACGGGCGTATACCTCTGCGGAGGCGCTGTCAGCCTGCGCATGGGCGCTTGCCGCGACGGCGGCCGCGGGCGCCGTGTCCGGACTGGTACTGAGGCGTCGCTGACCGTATTGGTCCGGCCGTGGCAGAATCAAACGGCCGGAAGGGGGCGCGGCCCGACGGGAGGAGTAGCGATGCCTGCGAGCATCCTTGAGGAGGGCGGCCACCTCCTCGGTGCGGCGTTGATACAGGACACGACCACCCGGCTGCTCTGCCCTTCCTGCGGTTCCGTACATGTGGCCCAAGTACTGGGCGACAACGGCGGGATCTCCTACGTGTGCACGGCCTGCGGCCACAGCTGGAGCTGATCGATGGGTGCACACAGGCGGAAGTGCGACTGGTGCGGAAGTGGCACCCCGATCGTCCGCGACATGGAGCCGATCAACCCCGACTACCAGTACTGGTGCGAGGAATGCGCGCGGGCGCTGATCATAAAAGGCGACCCGATCGAGACCTACCGTGAGCTGGAGGGCGAGCCGATCTACGGCCGTCTTCTCGAGGACCACTGCACCCTCAAACGGTTCTACTCGTTCGTCACGGCCTGAGCGGCGCCCGGCTTCGGCAACGATGTCCGGGCGAGCGCCAGGAACAGCACCCCGGTGACCGTGTAGAGAGCCGACAGCGTCAAGTCGACCGCGTTCTGGTGCAATTCGGGCCGCCCTTCCTGGTGTGGCACCCACCACAGGGCGTAAGAGCAGAAGACCAGCGCGGTGCCGACGGCCGCCGCCCGGTGTCCGCGCGTCCACAGCAGCATGACCGCGGGCACGCACCACACCCAGTGATGCGACCAGGACACCGGACTGATCAGCAGCGCGGTCACCGCACACCCGGTGACCGCCCACCCCCGCCGGCCGCGCAGCTCCGCCGCGACCGCCACCGCGAGCCCCAGAACGGCCGTCAGAGCCGCTGCGGCGGTCCAGAGCGCTCCCGGCTCGGGTGTGTGCAGCAACCGCGCCAGAACACCGCGCAGGGCCTGATTCGCGGTCTCCTCGGCGCGTCCCACACGCCCCGTCCGGAACACCATCCCCGTCCAGAACCGCCACGAGTCGTACGGCAGGACCGCCGCCGCCAGCAGGGTCGCCCCCGCGAAGGTGACGGCCGCCCCGCGCGCGTGCCGCAGCCACGGCCCGCCGTCCCGGCCCCCGCGGCGCGCCACCAGGCCCGTGGCGAGCAGGAACACCGCGAACAGGGCGGGCGTCAGCTTGACCGCGGCCGCGAGCCCGACACCCACCCCCGCCCAGCGTCCCGGACGTTCGGCCGAGGGTCGTGACAGATCCCACAGCACCAGCACGGCCAGCAGCAGATTGACCTGCCCGTAGCGCACGGTCGTCCACACCGGCTCGCACCAGACCGCCGCCGCCGCGACCCACAGCACACCCTCCACGCGCGCGTGCCCGGCGAGCCGCAGCGACAGCGCCACGAACACGACCAGGAGAACGAGGTTCCCGGCCGTCGCCAGCGCCCGCATGGTCGTGACGTCCGGCAGCGTCAGCGGGGTGAACAGCAGTGCCGCGAACGGCGGGTAGGTGGACGGCAGATGAGCGGCCGTCGTACGCAGCGCGTAGAGGTCGCCGCCCGCCAGGACGGTCGCGCCCTCCGCCCGGTAGACCATCAGGTCGATCATCGACACGTGCGCGGCTCGCTGAGCCGCCCAGAACGCCGTGAACGACAAGAGGCAGGCCCCCAGGGCAACCGGCATCCGGCGCCGGGTCTCGGAGAACGCGATCACGGTCACGAAGACCGACACTAGTGCCCGTATCCACACAGAACGGAAACGATTTGGTGGTGCACCCTGTCGACCGTGTAATGTTGGCGTCGCCGCCAGGGAAGCCGGGCGGAGCGAAACGCGGGGCTATAGCTCAGTTGGTAGAGCGCCTGCATGGCATGCAGGAGGTCAGGAGTTCAATTCTCCTTAGCTCCACAGAAGTCGAAGGCGGACCATCCGGACGT
>NZ_JBHZAN010000044.1:7873-66262 GCF_042754285.1 Streptomyces sp. NPDC059224 | reverse complement strand
AGGCGGCCACCAGCTCGTCGCGCAGGACGTCCCGTTCGGGACCGTCCTCCAGAGCGGCGAGCCGGGCGAAGAGGGACGCCGTGTCGGGCGCGTCGCCGTGGCTGTGCCGGGACGCTGGACGAACGGCGTGCGTGGGGTGGCCGGGGGTACGGGGGCGGCTGTTCGACAAGTCGGTGAGCATGCGGAATCGCTCCTGAACTGTGGGCTCCAGGGCATCACCGGAACGGGGTTCCGGGAGTCGACCCGAACTGCGGTGTCAGAGTCGCCGCGGGAGCACCGCCCGGACCGCTCTGCGGGCCGGGGGGCGAGAGAACCGCTCCCACTGGCGCGCGCCTCCGGTCCGAAGCACGACAGTCCGCCTGCCCCTTGGTTCTCGACGCAAACACACCGCGAGGAGAACTTCGGCTCGCCGGGTCAGCTCAGCGACACGACCGCGGTGATCCGCTTGCCCCCGCGGGGCAGTCCGGCGACCTCCACGTCCCGGGCCAGCCGGCAGACGATGGGCCAGCCCCGGCCGCCGGGCCGGTCGCGCCCGTCCGGGACCTGCTCGGCCACGGGCAGGGCGTCACTGCGGTCGCTGACCGACACGCGTACCGCGCGTCCGTCGACGTCCACGTCGAAGCCGGTGATCCCGCCGCCGTGCAGGATCGCGTTGGTGGTCAGTTCCGAGGTGACGAGCAGGGCGTCGTCCAGGGCTCCGGCGGCGATCGGCACAGTCTGCCGGGCGACCGCGCCGCGGACCGCACTGCGGGCGTCGGCAGGCAGCAGGAACGGCCGGCGGGAGTCGGGTGGTACCACTACTGGTTCGGTCCGGATCTTCTCGCGCATCCCTTCGCTCCCTGAATGGTGGACCGGCGCTCCCTGAATGGTGGACCGGTTGGGTCGACCGGCCCGTCCGCACGGGTCTCTTCCTTTCGCCTCACCGGTCGGGGCGCTGCCAAACGCATCGAGGGGCGGCAAGGGCTTCCCGGAGTGAAACGGGTCACGTAGCCTGTTCCCGGGTACCGGAAACGACCGCGGATGGTTTAGCGTTCATCCATAAGTGGTCGAGGAGTTGACGTCAGGTCCTCCCCGGGCCACCGCTTGACGGCCCTGGCTGGCCTCCCCCGTCCAGCCAGGGCTTTTTCATGTCCGGACGCCTGCGGGCACGCGGTTCTCACACTCTTCGAGGTGCCCGGCGCGGCGCCAGCGGCTGAAATGGGCGTAGGGAAAGCCCCCGTACCCTCGCCGGCGAGGAGCCCCGCGCCATGACCAAAGCCATCAAACTGCTGACCGCCCTGCCGCAGGCGCAGCGCGCGCGCCTCATGGAACTGGCGGAGGAGGTCTCCTTCCCCGAGGACACCCGCATCTTCGAGGCCGGCGGCACCGCGGACCGCTTCTGGGTGATCCGCTCGGGGGCGGTCAACCTGGACCAGGAGGTCACGTCCCGTAAACGGGTCACCGTCGCCACCCTGGGCGCCGGCGACCTGCTCGGCTGGTCATGGCTGTTCCCGCCGTACGCCTGGGACTTCGGGGCGGTGGCCTTCAGCCAGGTGCGGGCCTACGAGTACGACGCCGCGGCCGTGCTGGCGCTGTGCGTGGAGGATCCGCTGCTGGGGCTCTCGCTGGTACGGACCGTCGCCGAGATCCTCGCCAGCCGGCTGGAGGCCACCCGGGGCAAGCTGCTGGACGCGTACGTGGGGCGGCGGCCCGCGTAGGGGGTCAGACGCGGTAGCGGCGCAGCGCGGGGGCGGCCGCCGCCAGCACCAGCATCACGGCCACGACCAGCAGTCCTCCGCCCGCAACGGCCGCCCGCGGTCCGAACACGGACCCCATGGTGCCGTGCAGGACGTCGGCCAGGCGCGGGCCGCCCGCGACCACCACCGTGAACACGCCCTGCATCCGGCCGCGCATCTCGTCGGTCGCGGCGGACAGCAGGATCGCGCCCCGGAAGACCATCGAGACCATGTCCGCGACCCCGGCCGCGGCCAGGAAGGCGACCGCCACCCAGAGGTTGCGGCTGAGCCCGAACCCGGCGACGGCCGCTCCCCAGCCTACGACCGCGCCGATCACCATCCAGCCGTGCCGGCGCGCCCGCGAGAACGTGCCGGAGAAGAGCCCGCCGAGCACCGCGCCGACGGGGATCGCCGCGAACAGCAGACCGAGCGCCAGCCCTTCGCCGTAGGAACCGTAGGTCTCGGCGGCCAGCTGCGGAAAGAGGGCGCGGGGCATGCCCAGGACCATCGCGATGATGTCGGCCAGGAACGACAGGAGCAGCACCTTGTGCATCGAGATGTAGCGGAACCCCGCCACGACCTCCCGCAGCCCGGCCCGGCGTGCCACCGCGCGTGCCAGCGGCGGCAGCGCGGGCAGCCGGTAGACCGCCCACACCGTCACGCACAGCGCCAGCGCGTCGATCAGATACAGCTCGGGCAGGCCGATGACCGGGATCAGGGCACCGGCCAGCAGCGGGCCGATCACCTGCCCGGTCTGCATGACCGTCGAGCCGAGGGCGTTGGCCGCGGGCAGTTGCCCCTCGGGGACCAGCCGGGCTATGGAGGCCGTGCGGGCCGGGGCGTTCAGCCCCCAGAACGCCTGCTGCAGGGCGAGCAGGACCATCAGCGCGGCCACGGATTCGAGACCGGTGACGGCCTGGAGCCAGAACAGCAGCGAGGTGACGGCGATACCGCAGTTGGTGATCAGCAGCAGCTTGCGGCGGTCCATCGCGTCGGCGACCGCGCCGCCCCAGAGCGCGAACACGACGAGCGGCAGCAGTCCGGCGAGGCTCGCGGCACCGACCCAGGCCGAGGACCCGGTGATGTCGTAGATCTGCTTGGGCACGGCCACCGCCGTGAGCTGGCTGCCGACCGAGGTGACGATCGTCGAGGTCCACAGCCGGCGGTAGGCCGGGACGGCCAGCGGGCGGGTGTCCATCGCCCACCGGCGCCAGCCTCGCCGGGGCGGGGGCAGGGGCGCCGTGGTGTCCTCGGGGGGCTGTATGCCGGACTGGGTGCCGCTCTCGCTGGTGTCCACTGAGTTCCTGGTGTCCTGGTCCTCTTGGTGCTCGCTACATCTTTCGACCGCGGGATCACTATCCCAGCAACTTCTGTGACCGCCGAACCGGCTGTCTCAGGATGCGGCCGCAACCGGGTTCGGGGACGTCAGGATCCGGCCACGAGCATCAGGCCGAGCCCCACCATGGTCAGGGCCACCAGTGCGTCCAGCACCCGCCAGGCGGCCGGCCCGGCGAGGTACCTGCCGAGCAGCCGGCCGCCGAAGCCGAGCGCGGCGAACCAGCACAGGCTCGCCAGGGCGGCGCCCAGACCGAAGGTCCAGCGCAGGTCGCCCCGGTCGGCGGCGAGGGAGCCGAGCAGGAACACGGTGTCCAGGTAGACATGCGGGTTCAGCCAGGTCATGGCGAGGCAGGTGAGCACGGCCCGGCGCCGGGACCCGGCCGTCTCGCCCTCGGTGCGCAGACCACCGGTGCCGGGCCGCAGAACCCGGCGGGCGGCCAGGACGCCGTAGCAGAGCAGGAAGGCACCGCCGACCAGGCCGACCGCCCGCACCGCGCCCGGCCACGCCACCACCAGCGCGCCCACCCCGCCGACGCCGAGGGCGATGAGGGCGGCGTCGGACAGGGCACAGATGCCGACGACGACCAGGACCGCGTCCCGGCGGACCCCCTGGCGCAGGACGAAGGCGTTCTGGGCGCCGATGGCGACGATGAGCGAGAGGCCGCTGCCGAAACCGGCGGCAGCGGCGGCGAGAGTGCTGGACATGCCTCGACGGTAGGAAGGCGATCTCTGTACGTACAGCTAAAGGTTCTTACGTACCCTTAGCACGACTGCAGACGGGAGCGGAACGGTGGAACTACCTCTCGACCAGGTGCGGACGCTGCTGGCGGTGGTGGACGAGGGGACGTTCGACGCGGCGGCCGTGGTCCTGCACGTGACACCGTCGGCGGTCAGTCAGCGGGTGAAGGCGCTGGAGCAGCGGACGGGACGGGTCCTGCTCCAGCGCACCAAGCCGGTGCGGCCGACCGAGTCGGGCGAGGTACTGGTGCGGTTCGCCCGGCAGCTGGCCCGGCTGGAACGCGACGCGCGCGGCGAACTGGGCATGAGCGGCGCCGGGGAGCCGACCCGGGTGTCGGTCGCGGTCAACGCGGACTCGCTGGCGACATGGTTCCTGGAGGCGTTGACCGGTCTTCCCGACGTCTTCGTGGAACTGCGCCGGGAGGACGAGGAGCACACGGCCGCGCTGCTGCGGGAGGGGCTGGTGATGGCGGCGGTGACCTCGTCGCCGGACGCGGTGCCCGGCTGCTCCGTGCGGGCGCTGGGACGGATGCGGTACCTGCCGGTGGCCGCCCCGGCGTTCGCGGCGGCGCACCTCACCGGGCCGCTGCCGGACGCCCTGGCCGCGGCACCGGTGATCGTGTTCGACCGGGTGGACGACTTCCAGGACGCGTTCCTGCGACGGCTGGGCCGGGACGGGGCCAGTTCGCTCCGGCATTACGTGCCCACCTCGGAGGGGTTCGTGGAGGCGGTGACGGCCGGGCTGGGGTGGGGGATGGTGCCGCAGGCGCAGGCGGAGCCGCGGTTGCGGGAGGGGCGACTGGTGCGGCTCGGGGGGCCGGGGCTGTGGGTGGACACGCCGTTGTACTGGCAGCAGTGGAAGCTGGACTCGCCGGCGCTGGGGGCGGTGGCGGAGGCGGTGGTGAGGACGGCGGGGGGTGCGTTGCGCCGGCCGTAGCGGGTCAGTTCACCGGACGGCGGCTGCGGGTGCGTGGGGGCCGCTCGCGCGAGTCCCCGCGCCCCTGGCGGGGCTCTGCACTCACCAGGAGCATCTCCAGTGCTGTCGGATAGGCACTGGTCACCATGCGTTTCGCCAGAAGGGGGGCCGCTTCCGCGATGCGCGGGTGCGTCGTGGGCGACACCTGGGCATAGGTCGACTGCCACTTGGCCTCGTCCGCCCGCTGGGAGTCCGCCGGCAGGGTCAGCGAGGCCGCGTCCAGGGCCGCGAAGGCCAGGGTCTGGTCGATGAAGGCGTGGTAGACGCGGACCGTCTCCGGCAGCGAGAAGCCCGCCGTGCGCAGGACGTCGAGGATCGCCTCGTCCGCCGCCAGCTCCTGCGCCCGGCCCGTCACCCGGTTCGCCGTCAGCAGGGCCGCCTGCGGATGGGACACGTACCGCGCGTGGATGCGCAGGCCGATCGCGCGCAGGTCCGTGCGCCACTCCCCCGTCGGTGCCCAGCCGGCCAGCGCCTCACCGATGAGGGCGTCGCCGATGGCCAGGGTCAGCTCGTCCATGCCCCGGAAGTAGCGGTAGAGGGTGCTCGGGTCGCAGTCGAGGGCGAGGCCCAGACGGCGGGCGGTGAGACCCGCGCTGCCGTGCTCGCGCAGCAGCCGCAGGGCGGTGTCGACGATCAGCCGCTCGGACAGCACGGTACCGCCGCGGGTCGGGCGGCGCCTGCGCCTCCTGTCCTCCGGCACGACCTGTTTGGGCACCGCGCTCTCCCTTGTCCGTTCTTATGCCAACGCCATTGACCTTATGCGACGGCCGGGCGTTTGATTCCGGCCAAGGCGCCCCGTACCCGACCCCGTGTTCTGTTCGAGAAGGAGATTTGGCCATGCGTGTACTGCTCGTGGGAGCCGGAGGTGTGGGCACCGCCGTCACCCGGATCGCGGCCCGCCGTCCGTTCTTCGAGGTGATGGTGGTCGCCGACTACGACCCGGCCCGCGCCGAGGCGGCCGTGGCCGCCGTCGGCGACGACCGGTTCCTCGCCGAGCGGGTCGACGCCGGTGACGAGGGGGCCGTGGCCGGCCTGCTGGCCCGGCACGGCTGCGACGTGCTGCTCAACGCCACCGACCCGCGCTTCGTGATGCCGCTGTTCCGGGCCGCCCGCGCGGCCGGTGCCGACTACCTCGACATGGCGATGTCGCTGTCCCGGCCGCACGCCGAGCGGCCCTACGAGGAGTGCGGGGTCAAGCTGGGCGACGAGCAGTTCGCGCGGGCCGGTGAGTGGGCGAAGGCCGGCGCGCTGGCGCTGGTCGGGATGGGTGTGGAGCCGGGGCTCTCGGACGTGTTCGCGCGGTACGCGGCCGACGAACTCTTCGACGAGATCGAGGAGATCGGCATCCGCGACGGTGCGGACCTGACCGTGGACGGCTACGCCTTCGCGCCCTCGTTCAGTATCTGGACCACGATCGAGGAGTGCCTCAACCCGCCCGTCGTGTACGAGAAGGAGCGTGGCTGGTTCACCACCGCCCCGTTCAGCGAGCCGGAGGTGTTCGACTTCCCGGAGGGCATCGGACCGGTCGAGTGCGTCAACGTCGAGCACGAGGAGGTCCTGCTCGTGCCCCGCTGGGTGGACGCGCGGCGGGTCACCTTCAAGTACGGGCTCGGCCGCGAGTTCATCGACACGCTGAAGACGCTGCACCTGCTCGGCCTCGACAGCACCACGCCGGTGACCGTGCCGGGCGCCGACGGCCCGGTCGCGGTCTCGCCGCGGGACGTGGTCGCCGCCTCGCTGCCCGACCCGGCGACGCTGGGCGACCGGATGCGCGGCAGGACCTGTGCGGGCACCTGGGTGCGCGGCGTCAAGGACGGGCAGCCGCGCGAGGTGTATCTCTACCACGTTGTCGACAACGAGTGGTCCATGACGGAGTACGGTAGTCAGGCCGTGGTGTGGCAGACGGCCCTCAACCCGGTCGTCGCCCTCGAACTCCTGGCCACCGGCGCGTGGTCGGGCTCGGGCGTCCTCGGTCCGGAGGCGTTCCCGGCCCGCCCGTTCCTCGACCTGCTGACCGAGTACGGCTCGCCCTGGGGCCTGCGCGAGCAGTGACCGCCCGCGATTTTCCCGGGACTTGGCCGTTTCGGCGGCGCCCGCTCCGGTGACCCGGACCGGAGCACGCATACGAAACGGCAGAGTCGACTTGGATCGCAGGTGACTTCGATGGACGACTGGCGAGACCACGCCGAGTGCCGCGAGGAGGACCCCGACCTCTTCTTCCCGATCGGCACCACCGGACCTTCGCTGCACCAGACGCGGCGCGCGAAGGCCGTCTGTGAGCGTTGTCCGGTCCAGGAACCGTGCCTGGACTGGGCGATGGACACCGGGCAGACCGTAGGCGTCTGGGGCGGTACGACCGAGGCGGAGCGCCGACTGCTGGCCCGGCGCCGGCAGCGGGCCGCACGCCGGTTCAGCTGACGTCGGCCGGTACCGGGGCGGCCGGCAGCCGCAGGGTGAACTCGGCCCCCTTGCCCGGTTCGCTCGCGGCCTCGACGGTCCCGTCGTGGGCGGCGACCAGATGACGCACGATCGGCAGCCCGAGCCCGCTGCCGCCGGTCCGGCGGCTGCGGGACTTCTCGGCGCGCCAGAACCGCTCGAAGACGTGCGGCAGATCGGCGGGGGCGATGCCCTTGCCGGTGTCGGTGACGGTGAGCCGGACCTCGTCGCCGGCCCGGCGGGCGGCCAGCGTCACCGTGCCCTCGGCGGGGGTGTGCCGGATCGCGTTGGAGACCAGGTTGCCCAGCGCCTGGCGCATCCGCACCGGGTCGGCGTCGAGCCAGGCCGTACTGTCGGCATCGGTCAGCAGGGTGACCCCGGCCGCGTCCGCGGCCACCCGGTGGGCGGCGGCGACCTGGTCGAACAGGTCGGCGGCGCCGACCGGTTCGCGGTGCATGCGCAGGGTGCCGGCGTCCGCGGCCGCGAGGTCCTGGAGGTCGTCGATGATCCGCTGGAGCAGCAGCGCCTCCTCGTGCAGCGAGGCCAGCAGCGCCGGGTCGGCGTCGACCACGCCGTCCCGGGTGACCTCCAGCCAGCCCCGGATGTTGGTGAGCGGGCTGCGCAGCTCATGGGCGATGTCGCTGACCATCGCCTTGCGCTGCTCCTCCAGGCGTTCCCGGCGTTCGGTGAGGTCGTTGAACGCCTCGGCCAGCAGCCCGGTCTCGTCCCGGGTCCGCACCGGCGCCCGCGCGTGCAGTTCGGGCGGCTGGCGTACCGTGACGGTCAGCGCGCGCAGCGGCCGGACCAGCCGGGTGGCGATCACCGCGGTGACGGCGACCGTGAAGGCCAGGACCAGCCCGGCCGCGCCGACGATCTTCGCCTTGTTGGTCCGGGACATGTCGAACCGGGGCACGGTCTGGTCGCCCAGGCCGAGGAAGAGTTCGGCCGGCGGGGCGGCGTACGGCTCCAGTTGGGTGCGGCGCGCGCTGGTGACGCAGTTCTTCGCGACCTGGTCCGTGTGCGCCTGGTCGCGCCTGGCCTTCCTGGTGGTGACGACGAAACCGCCGGTGACCGGGTTGCGTCCGGTCTGGTCGAAGGTGAGGTACAGCTGTCCTGCGATGTCCAGGTCCTTGGCCTGCAGACATGGGCGGACCAGGTCCGTCAGCGTGGCGAGGGCCTTCGTCTCGGTGCGGGTGACACCGAGGAACCCCTTCTTCATCGCCATGAGGGGATCGCCCAGCCCGCCGCAGCCGACCGAGCGGAACGCCGAGGCGTCCGTGCCGTCGTCGTCGACGAGGTAGGGCCGCCCGCTGGGCGTACGGGCGACGGTGGTGCGGATGCCGTAGGCGTTGTAGCAGGACCGCTCCTTGTCCGCCACCGTGTCCAGCTCGCCGCGTTCCTTCGCCGTGAGCCGGTACGGGCCGACCACCCGCGGGTCGATACCGCTGAGCTGCGCGCCGGACTCGGTGTAGGTGTCGGTGTGCAGGGGGTCGATGGCGGCGGCCGGCCGGGGCGGCAGCCCGGTGCCCCGTGCCGCCGAGTCGGCGATCAGCGTGCGGTCGGCGGTGGTCAGCGCGATCCTGCGGCCGGTCTGCACGGCCAGCGTACGGACCGTGCGCTGCACCCCGCTCCAGTCGGAGTGGTCCGCCGCGTACCCGCTGAGCTGGGCGAGGATCTTGTTGTCGGCCGCGAGGTCCTGGCCCTGCTCCTCCTCCAGCGCGCTGGTGGTGGTCGTCACCGCGAGCCAGGCGGTGGCGGCCACCGAGCACGCGGCGATCAGCACCGAGGCGAACAGCAGCCGGACCAGCAGCCGCTTGCGCCAGGGTATCCGGGTTCTCACGGCCGGCCGCCGCTCAGCTTGTAGCCGACGCCGAACACGGTCAGCAGCCGTCGCGGCCGCCGGGGGTCGGCCTCGATCTTCCGGCGCAGGTTCATCACGTGGACGTCGACGGCCCGTTCGGTCGAGGCCCGGTCGAAGCCGCGGGTGCACTGGAGCAGCTGCCGCCGGGTGAACACCCGGTCGGGCTCCCCGGCCATGGCGAGCAGGATCTGGAACTCGGCCGGGGTCACCTCCACCGGCGCCCCGTCGCAGCGCACCTCGTGCCGCACCGGATCCACACTGATCCCGGCCGCGGTCACCGCCGGTTCCTCCCGCACCGCCGTGACGCGCCCGCTGCGCCGCAGTACCGTCCGGATCCGGGCCATCAGCTCACGCGGGCTGTACGGCTTGGTCATGTAGTCGTCGGCACCCAGCTCCAGGCCGAGCAGCACGTCGTCCTCCTCGGCCCGGGCGGTGAGCATCAGCACCGGGATCTCCGGGTCGCCGCCGCGCAGCACCCGGCAGACGCCGAAACCGTCGATCACCGGGAGCATCAGGTCGAGGACGACCAGGTCGGGCCCGAGCCGCCGGGCCGCGTCCAGCGCGGCGGCGCCGTCGTGGACGACCGTCGCGGTATGGCCCTCGGCCAGCAGGGAGCGCCGGATCAGCTCGGCCTGCATCTCGTCGTCCTCGGCGACCAGCACATGTGCGCACACAGGTTCGGATCCTAAGCGGTCTTCCGGCGGCTACCGGGCGAGCCAGTCGGCGTACCCCATGACGACGACCGGATGCCGGTCCGGGTCCAGGGTGCGCAGCAGCTGCCTCATGTGCGCCTTGGCGACGCTGACACAGGCGTGCGTCGGACCGCCGTGGTCCACGTGCAGCCAGACACCGCCGCCGCGCCCGGCTCCCATGGGGCGGGTCCAGTCGAGGGGCGAAGTGCCGGGCTGCCGGTTGTAGTTGATGGCGACGACGTAGTCGAAGGAGCCTTCCAGCGGCTCGCCCTCGAAGCCGGTGCCGGGTGAGCGGAAGCCCCACCCGTGGTCGTACGGCAGCCTGCTGCCCGGGTCGGCGAGCAGGCCTCCGGCGTCGGTGAGCCCGTACACGCCGACGGGCGAGCGCAGGTCCCCGGCCATGTGGTGCTCGCTCCAGCCGTCCTTGCCGTTGTGTGCGGGCCAGGTGGCGCCGGGCTGCCAGACGTCGTCGTCGCGCTCGTACAGGACGACGCTGGAGACGGGCGAGTTCCTGCCCCGCCCCCGGGCGACGACGACCTGTTCGGCCCGCTCGGGTATCGCCGCCGCGGTCCGCGGACCCAGGCCCGGTATGCCGGTGGGCCGCGGGCTGCTGCTCTCGGCTGCGGGGGCAGCCGCCGCCCGTGCCGGCCGGTCGTCGTCCGACCGGCTCGGCGCGGCCTCGGCGCCGCCCCCGCAGCCCGAGAGCAGGAGGGGGGAGGCGAGGAGCGCGACAGCTGTTCTGCGATGGATCATGAGACCGACTCTGGCTGAAAATTGTAAGAAACTCGTCAGCTTCAGATCCCTGTTGGTGGAAGCGCGCCGAAGGGGCGCGGGGAACTGCGCGACAAGCCCCTGCCGGCCCGCACTCAATTCCCTACGGCTTGCCCTTCTTGTACAACCACGTCTGGAACAAGGACCCGAGATCCTTGCCCGACTGCCCCTGCGCGAGCTTCACAAACTCCGCGGTGGTCCCGTGCCCGTACCGATGCCCACTCGCCCAGACCCGGAGAATCCGGAAGAACACCGCGTCCCCCACGGCCTTGCGCAGCTCGTGCAGCGCCATCGCGCCCCGCGCGTACACCGGCGTGCCGAAGATGTTCGCGCCACTGCCCGGGTCGGCCGGCGGATACGCCCACAACTCGTCGCTCGCCGGCTTGGCGTACAGCGCGTCGAAGGTCTTCTGCGCGCTGTCGCCCCCGTGCTGCTCCTCGTAGAGCCACTCCGCGTAGGTCGCGAAGCCCTCGTTGAGCCAGATGTCCTTCCAGGAGGTGAGCGAGACGGAGTCACCGAACCACTGGTGGGCGTTCTCGTGCACCAGCGTGTCGAGGTCGGGCGCGGAGTCGTAGATCGGCCGGCCCTGCGTCTCCAGGGCGTAGCCGACGCTCGGCGCGTGGTCGACGATCGCCCCGGCCGAGCGGAACGGATAGGGCCCGAACAGCCTGCTCTCCCACTCCAGGACCGACGGCAGCTTCTTCAGCACGGCCGCGGACCCGCTCCCCTCGCGCGGGTCGACCGCGTTGTACACCTTGATCCCGTCGCGGGTGGTGTACTGCTGCACCTTGAAGTTCCCGACAGTGGCGGTGGCCAGGTAGGCGGCCATCGGCTCGCTCTGCCGCCAGCGGAAGGTGGTGCGGCCGCCCGAGGTGTGCTGCCCGAGCAGGACTCCGTTGGCGACGGCGGTGCGCCCCTTGGGGACGGTGATCGTGAAGTCGTACGACGACTTGTCCTTGGGGTGGCTGTTCGCCGGGAACCAGGTCATCGCGCCCTGCGGCTCGCCGGCGACGAACGCGCCGTCGTCGGTGCGGATCCAGCCGTCCGGCGAGCCGTCGGGGTCGGTGACCTGCTTCGGGGTGCCGTTGTAGGCGACCGCGACCCGGAACTGACGGCCCTTGGCGAGCGGGCGCGACGGCGTGACGACCAGCTCCTGCCCGCTGCGGCTGAATCGGGCGGTCCGGCCGTCGACGGTGACCCGGGTGACCTTCAGGCCGCTGAGGTCCAGGTCGAAGCGGGTGAGCTTCTGGGTGGCGCGGGCCGTGAGGACGGCCTTGCCGTCCAGATGGCGGGAGGAGGTGTCGTAGCGCAGCGTCAGGTCGTAGTGGCCGACGTGGTAGCCGCCGTTGCCGCTGAGCGGGAAGTAGGGGTCGCCCGCGCCCGCGGCGCCTGTCGTGCTCGCCGAGGCCGTGCCGGCGGCGGCGAGCAGGGCCGCCACGGCGACCGGGACGGTGGCGAGGACCGCCTCGCGGCGGAGGACTGCGGTACGTCTGCTTGCACCCTGCACCTGCACAAGCGCTCCTTCGGACGGTGGCCGATGATCAGTGGCCCACAGACTAGGCGCGCGGGCGTCCGTGTTTCCCCCTCATTCTGGTCAAGCCGCGTCGCGTCGGCAGCCGGTGGGGCGGACCCGCCGCTACCCTCGCGGGGACCGTCACCGAGCCGAGGGGCGCCCGACCGTGAGTGTGCGTGTCCGCAGGATCTATGAGAGTCCCGAGCCGGACGACGGGGTGCGGGTCCTGGTGGACCGGCTGTGGCCGCGCGGGATGTCGAAGGCGGACGCGCACGTGGACGAGTGGCCCAAGGCACTGACGCCCTCGAACGAGCTGCGCCGGTGGTTCCACGACGGCGGTTCCTACGAGGAGTTCACCCGCCGCTACGAGGCGGAGCTGGCCGCCCCCGAGGCGGCCGGACTCCTCGACGGCCTGCGGGAGTCGGCGAGCAGGGGCCGGGTGACCCTGCTCACCGCGTCCAGGTCCCCGGACGAGAGCCACGCCACGGTACTGGCACGGCTCCTGTCCGCGTAGGGCCTGTCCGGCGGACCGTGCGGCGGACACACCAGACCCCGCTCACCGGCGGCGACGAGGCGCCGTCGACCTCCCGCGACCCGTTCCGCCGGACAGACCCTAGGCGGTCTGCCTGGCCGCCGCGCGGCCCGCCGAGCGGCCCGAGAACAGGCAGCCGCCGAGGAAGGTGCCCTCCAGCGCGTTGTAGCCGTGCACGCCGCCGCCGCCGAAGCCGGCCACCTCGCCGGCCGCGTAGAGCCCCTCGATCGGCTGCCCGTCGGCGCCCAGGGCGCGGGATTCCAGGTCGGTCTGGATGCCGCCGAGGGTCTTGCGCGTCAGGACGTGCATCCTGACCCCGATCAGCGGTCCGGCGGCCGGGTCGAGGATGCGGTGCGGGGAGGCGACCCGGCCGAGGCGGTCGCCGATGTAGCGGCGGGCGTTGTGGATGCCCTGGATCTGGGAGTCCTTGCTGTAGGAGTTGCCGATCTGCAGGTCGCGGGCGACGATCTGGCGGCGCACCTCGGCCGCGTCCAGGAGCGCCTTGCCGGTGAGCCCGTTCATCTTCTCGACGAGCTGCTCCAGGGAGTTCGCGGTCACGAAGTCCGCGCCCTTGTCGACGAAGGCCTGCACCGGGCCGGGGGCGCCCTTGCCGAGCAGCCGGTCGCGCAGCACGGCCTTGCGGTCCTTGGCGGTGATGTCCGGGTTCTGCTCGGAGCCGGAGAGCGCGAACTCCTTCTCGATGATCTTCCGGGTGAGGACGAACCAGGAGTGGTCGTGTCCCGCGATGTCCTCGGTGGTGCGCAGGTACTTCAGGGTGCTGAGGGTGTCGTATCCCGGCAGGCAGGGGTCGGGGAGCCGGCGGCCGAGGGCGTCCAGCCAGATCGAGGACGGGCCGGGCAGGATGCGGATGCCGTGGCCCGGCCAGACGGGGTTCCAGTTCTGGATGCCCTCGGTGTAGTGCCACATGCGGTCGCGGTTGACCAGGCGGACGCCTGCCTCGGCGCTGATGTCGAGCATGCGGCCGTCCACGTAGGCGGGGACGCCGGTGACCATCTCGGCCGGGGGTGTGCCGAGGCGCTCGGGCCAGTAGCGGCGGACGATGTCGTGGTTGGCGCCGATGCCTCCGGTGGTGACGACGACGGCCTGGGCGGTGAGTTCGAAGTCGCCGGTCCGGTCACGGCTGGAGGCGACACCGCGCGGCGAGTCGTCGGGGGCGAGGACCGTGCCGCGCACGCCGCGTGCCGCGCCGTCCTCGACGACGAGTCCGTCCACCCGGTGACGGTGGTGGAAGGTGAGCAGTCCGTCGCGGGCGGCCTGCCTGGCGTACCGGACGAAGGGTTCGACGACGCCGGTTCCGGTGCCCCAGGCGATGTGGAAGCGGGGTACCGAGTTGCCGTGCCCGGTCGCGCGCAGGTCGCCGCGTTCGGCCCAGCCGACGGTCGGCAGCAGGCTGATGCCGTGGCTCTGCAGCCAGGGCCGCTTCTCCCCGGCCGCGAACTCCACGTAGGCCCGCGCCCAGCGCACCGCCCAGGAGTCCTCGTCGTCCTCGCGGTCGAACTGGGCGCTGCCCCGCCAGTCGTTCCAGGCCAGGTCGAGGGAGTCCTTGATGCCGAGGCGGCGCTGCTCGGGCGAGTCGACGAGGAAGAGCCCGCCGAAGGACCAGAACGCCTGGCCGCCGAGGTTGGCCGCGTTCTCCTGGTCGACCAGGGCGACCCGGCGGCCCCTGCTGGTGAGTTCGTGCGCCGCGACCAGGCCGGCGAGGCCCGCTCCGACGACGATGACGTCCGCGTCCATGGCGACCGTTGCCTTTCTCATACGGGGTGGGTGCTGCCGTCGGTCAGCAGCGCGGTGAGCAGTTGCTTGAGCCAGGCCCTGGCCCGGTCGACGTCCTTGTCGAGGAGCAGTTGGGTGCTCACGCCGTCGTACGCGGCGACCACGGCGTGGGCGGCGCCGTCGACGCCGCCGAGCACGGCGGGGACCGGGGTGTGGCCGCCGGCCCGGAAGAGCCGGTCGGCGACGGCCTGCCGCAGCCGGGCGCGGTGGTCCAGGAGCGCATCGGCGACGGCCGGGTCCCGGGCGGCGTGCACCAGGAAGTCGGTCTTCACCAGCAGCCAGTCCACGTCGAGGAGCAGCACGTCGGTGACCCGGTCCACGGAGGCCGCCACGTCCAGGTCCGGGCCGTCCAGGGCGAGGGCGTCGGCGACCTGCCGGGCGATGAGGTCGGCGCGGTCCCGGTAGAGGGCGAAGAACAGCTCGTCGAGGGTGGCGAAGTTGGAGTAGAAGGCGCCTCTGCTGAACCCGGCGGCCTCGCAGACCTCCTCGATGGAGACGCGCCCGAACCCCTTGGCCGCGAACACGGTGAACGCGGCGTCGAGCAGCCGGGCCCGGGTCCGGACCCGGCGCCGGGTGACCCGCCCGGTCGCGCCGTCGGCATCCATGTCCCGACCTCCGTTCGATACAGGAACGTATCCGATACATGAACGTATCGAAAGACCTCGGCCGGAGGTCGCGCGAGACCGCCAAGATCGAATGGGAACACACATTCGATTAAGGAGTACGCTGGCTCCATGGCCACGCACCTCCAGGGCTCCCTGTTCGACCAGACCGACGAGCTGCGGCTCAACACCCTCGACGGCGTCGGCCGCACCGAGCTGGGCTCCGGCGCCTGGATCGACGTGCTGCCCGGCTGGCTGAGCGGCGCCGACGCCCTGTTCGAACGGCTGGCGGCGGACGTCCCCTGGCACGCCGAGCGCCGCACGATGTACGACAGCGTCGTGGACGTACCGCGGCTGCTCGCCTTCTACGGCTCCGCCGACCCGCTCCCGCACCCCGTCCTCGCCGAGGCCCGCGCGGCGCTCACCCGCCACTACGCCGACGAGCTGGGCGAGCCGTTCAGCACGGCGGGGCTCTGCTACTACCGCGACGGCCGGGACAGCGTCGCCTGGCACGGCGACCGGATCGGCCGGGGTTCACGGGAGGACACCATGGTCGCGATCCTCTCCGTGGGCGCCCCACGCGACCTGCTGCTGCGCCCGATGCGCGGCGGTCCCTCGGTCCGGCGCCCGCTGGGCCACGGCGACCTGATCGTGATGGGCGGCTCCTGCCAGCGGACCTGGGAGCACTGCGTACCGAAGACCGCGCGGGCCGCCGGTCCGCGCATCAGCATCCAGTTCCGGCCGCACGGGGTGCGGTGACCAGGGTCCCCGTCGGCGGTCACCGCGCCTCGTCTGGTTGGCTGTCCTCCGGTTCGGTCAGGATGCTGCGGGAACGTCGGAGAGATCATGCGCGCAGAGGTACACGAAGTCGGCAAGGGCATCTACCTGGTGCACGGACAGCACACCAACTGGGTGATCCTCAAGGACGGCGACGCCGTCACCCTGGTGGACACCGGCTACCCCGGTGACCGGCCGGGGCTGCTCGGCTCCCTGGCGGAGGTGGGCAGTTCACCGGAGGCGGTAGCGGCCGTCCTGATCACCCACGCGCACAACGACCACCTCGGGTCGGCCGAGTACCTGCGCGACGCCCACGGCACCCCGGTCTACCTGCACGAGGCCGAAGTGCCGCACGCGCGGCGGGACTTCCTCCAGCAGGTCTCGGTGGGGGCGGTGCTGAAGAACGCCTGGCGGCCGGGTGTGGTGCCGTGGCTGGTGCACGTCCTGCGGGTCGGCGGCACCGAGCAGCACCCGGTGACGGCGCCCGAGGCGTTCCCGGTCACCGACGGCCCGCTGGACCTGCCCGGCCGCCCCGTCCCGGTGCACACGCCCGGCCACACCGACGGGCACACCGTCTACCACCTGCCCGACGCCGGGATCGTCATCTCCGGCGACGCCCTGGTCAGCGGCCACGCCACCGCGCGCCTCACCGGCCCGCAGCTGCTGCCCGACATGTTCCACCACGAGCGCTCCCGGGCGGTGGACTCGCTCGGCGTCATCGAAACGCTCGACGGCGACGTCCTGCTGCCCGGGCACGGCCCCGTGCACCGGGGATCCATCGAGGCCGCCGCCCGGCTGGCCCGCGAACGCGCCGTCTAAAGTCGGGCCATGGCTTTGCAGATCAGCGCCACCAACCCGGAGCACCCCGCGCTCCTGCTGGAACTCCCCTGGGACGTCCCGCTGGAGGAGTGGCCCGAGGAGTACCTCGTACCGCTCCCCCGCGGCATCTCCCGGCACGTGGTGCGCTACGCCCGGGCCGGTGACGAGGTCATCGCCGTCAAGGAGCTGGCGGAGCGCCCGGCGCTGCGCGAGTACGAGCTGCTGCGCGATCTGGACCGGCTCACCATCCCCGCGGTCGACCCGCTCGCGGTGATCACCGGACGTACCGACACGGCGGGCGGGCCGCTGGAGTCGGTGCTGGTCACCCGGCACCTGGGCGGCTCGATGCCGTACCGGTCCATGTTCGAGACGACCATGCGGCCGGCCACCATGCACCGCCTCATGGACGCCCTCGCCGTGCTGCTCGTACGGCTGCACCTGGCCGGCTTCGCCTGGGGCGACTGCTCGCTGTCCAACACGCTGTTCCGGCGGGACGCGGGCGCCTACGCGGCCTACCTGGTGGACGCCGAGACCGGCGACCTGCATCCGCAGCTCAGCAACGGCCAGCGGGAGTACGACCTCGACCTGGCCCGGGTCAACATCAGCGGCGAGCTGCTCGACCTGGAGGCGTCGGGGGCGCTGCACCCGTCGCTGGACCCGGTCGAGTTCGGGTTCGAGATCTGCACCCGGTACGGCGAGCTGTGGCAGGAACTGACCCGCACCTCGGTGTACCCGGCCGGCAAGTACCACTACATCGAGCGCCGGATCCGGCGGCTCAACGAGCTGGGTTTCGACGTGGCCGAGATGCAGATCGAGCACTCCTCCAACGGCGACAGCGTCACCTTCGTGCCCAAGGTCGTCGACGCCGGGCACCACCAGCGCCAGCTGCTGCGGCTGACCGGCCTGGACGCCGAGGAGAACCAGGCCAGGCGGCTGCTGAACGACCTGGAGAGCTGGATGGCCACCCAGGACGACTACGCCCCCGGCGACCCCCTCGCCGCCCGGCCCGAGGTACTGGCCCACCGGTGGGTGCGGGACGTCTTCCGCCCCACCGTGCGGGCCGTGCCGCCGGAGCTGCGCGGGTCCATGGACCCGGCCGAGATCTACCACGAGCTGCTCGAACACCGCTGGTACCTGTCGGAGCGGGCGCAGCACGACATAGGCCTGGACAGCGCGGTCGAGGACTACATCGCGAACGTGCTGCCCAAGGCGCGGGAGACCCTGGAGCCGGTCACTCCGGAATGACCCGGTCGTGCGGCACCACGGCCACCGGGCAGTCGGCGTGGTGCAGCACACCGTGCGCGACCGACCCGATGCGGGCGCCGACCGCCGTGCGGTGGGCGCGCCGGCCGACGACCATCAACTGGGCCCGTCCGGCCACCGACAGGAGCACCTGGCCCGCGCTGCCCATCTCCACGTGCTCGGCCACCGGTACGTCCGGGAACCGCTCCCGCAACGGCCGCACCGCCTCGGACAGGGCCTTCTTCTCGTAGGGCTCCAGACCGCCGGTCTCGTCCAGCAGCTTCAGCGAGCCCGGGCTGTAGGCGAAGACCGGCGGCAGGGTCCAGGCCCTGACCACCAGGACCGTCGCGCCCCGGGCCGCCGCCGTCCCGAACGCGAACTCCAGCGCGTCCGCACTGTCCTCGGGGCCGCCCTGCTGGCCCACGACGATCTCCCGCCCGGCGGCCTCGGTCGCGACCCGGTCCCCGGCGCGCACCAGGACGACGGGCCGGGCGGCCTCCGCGATCACCTGCTGGCCCACCGAACCCAGCAGGAACCCGACGACCGGACCGTGCCCGCGCGAGCCCAGGGCCAGCAGCTCGGCCCCCGCCGCCGCCTCGACCAGCACCTCGACCGCCGCGCCCTCCAGGACGTCCACGCTCACCTCGAGCTCCGGATACCGCCCGGTGACGGTCCGCACCGACTCGGTCACCCCGTCCGACACCCAGCCGCGCTGGGTCTCCCGGTCGCCGCCCAGCCCCTCCTGCTCCTCGTGGCGCCAGGCGTGCACCACCCGTAGCGGCAGACCGCGGCGCACCGCCTCCCGGGCCGCCCAGTCCAGAGCCGCGAGGCTCTCCTCCGTACCGTCGACCCCTGCCGTGATCGGGCGTGTCATGCACCGGCCTCCTCGTCGGTTCCGCGTCTGCGTGAGCAGTCTTCCGCACTGACGGGTGCCCGCTGTGCACCGGCGTACCAGAGCGGAGGCGGGCGATCGAACATACGATGGACGGGTGCGGTGGCCGCGCTCCTCCCGGAGGGCCCGCCGTACCGACGAACCAACGGCTCGGGGTGGGAGACGTATGGCACAGGCTGCCGACGCAGCACGGACCGTCATCATGACCGTGGACGACGACCCGGGGGTCTCCCGTGCCGTCGCCCGCGACCTGCGGCGCCGCTACGGCGCGTCGTACCGGATCGTGCGCGCGGAGTCCGGGGAGTCGGCGCTGGACGCGCTGCGGGAACTGAAGCTGCGCGGCGACCTGGTGGCGGTGATCCTGGCCGACTACCGGATGCCGCAGATGAACGGCATCGAGTTCCTGGAACAGGCCCTGGACGTGTACCCGGGCGCACGGCGCGTGCTGCTGACCGCGTACGCGGACACCAGCGCGGCGATCGACGCGATCAACGTGGTCGATCTGGACCACTATCTGCTCAAGCCCTGGGATCCGCCGGAGGAGAAGCTTTACCCGGTCCTCGACGACCTGCTGGACGCGTGGCGGTGCAGCGCGTACAAGCCGGTGCCGGCCACCAAGGTCGTCGGGCACCGCTGGTCGGCCAGGTCCTCGGACGTGCGGGAGTTCCTCGCCCGCAACCAGGTGCCCTACCGCTGGTACTCGGTCGAGGAGCCGGAGGGCCGGCGGCTGCTGGCGGCCGCCGGGGCCGACGGACAGCGGCTGCCGCTGGTGATCACGCCGGACGGCACACCCCTGATCGAGCCGGAGGCACCCGAACTGGCGGCGCGGGTGGGGCTCGCGACCACACCGACGGCGGACTTCTACGACCTGATCGTCATCGGCGGCGGGCCGGCCGGGCTCGGCTCGGCGGTGTACGGGGCGTCGGAGGGGCTGCGGACCGTGCTCGTGGAGCGGGCGGCGACCGGCGGGCAGGCCGGGCAGAGTTCCCGGATCGAGAACTACCTGGGCTTCCCGGACGGGGTGTCGGGAGCCCAGCTCACCGACCGGGCCCGGCGGCAGGCCGCCAAGTTCGGCGCCGAGGTGCTGACCGCCCGCGAGGTCACCGCGCTGGAGGTCAACGGGGCCGCGCGGGTGGTGCGGTTCGCGGACGGTTCCACGATCGCGGCGCACAGTGTGATCCTGGCGACCGGTGTGCAGTACCGGCAGCTGGAGGCCGAGGGCTGCCTGAACCTGACCGGCTGCGGGGTGTTCTACGGTTCCGCGCTGACCGAGGCCGCCTCCTGCCAGGGCCAGGACGTGTACATCGTCGGTGGCGCCAATTCGGCGGGCCAGGCGGCCATGTACCTGTCCCGTTTCGCCAAGTCCGTGACGCTGCTGGTGCGCGGCGCCGACCTGTCGGCCTCGATGTCGTACTACCTGATCCAGCAGATCAGCGAGGCCCCGAACATCTCGGTACGCGGCCACACGGTGGTCGACGCCGCGCACGGGACCGGCCGGCTGGAGCGGCTGACGCTCCGTCATTCGGTGAGCGGGGAGACCGAGTCGGTCGAGGCGCAGTGGATGTTCGTGTTCATCGGCGCGGCCCCGCTGACCGACTGGCTCGGCGACACCGTGCTGCGCGACCGACGCGGCTTCATCCTGGCCGGCCCCGACCTGACCGTCGACGGACGGCCGCCGACTGCCTGGGAGCTGGACCGGCCGCCGTACCACCTGGAGACCAGCGTGCCCGGGGTGTTCGTGGCGGGCGACGCGCGTGCCGAGTCCGCCAAGCGGGTCGCGTCCGCCGTCGGAGAAGGAGCCATGGCCGTGATGCTCGTCCACCGTTACCTGGAGCAGTCATGAGCGGTCAGCTGATGCCGTGCAGTCCGCAGGAGGTCGGCGCGCTCTTCCTCTTCGAGAAGCTGGAGCCGGAGCAGCTGGGGCGGCTGTGCGCGGCGGGCCGGGTGGAGCTGTTCGAGCCCGGTCCGGTGTACACGGAAGGCGAACCGGCCACCTGTTTCTTCGTGATGATCGAGGGCACCGTGGTGCTCTCCCGGCAGGTCGGCGGGGACGACGTCGAGGTCACCCGGACCTCGCAGCCCGGGGTGTACGCGGGTGCCATGCAGGCGTACCTCGGGGACCGGGTGCGGCAGGCGTACAACAACTCGATGCGGGTGACCGAGCCGACACGGTTCTTCGTGCTCCCCTCGGACACGTTCGCGGAGATCATGCAGGACTGGTTCCCGATGGCCGTGCATCTGCTGGAGGGCCTGTTCTTCGGTTCGAAGAACACCCAGGCGGCGATCGGGCAGCGCGAACGGCTGCTGGCGCTCGGCTCCTTGTCCGCCGGACTCACCCACGAGCTGAACAACCCGGCCGCGGCGGCCGTCCGGGCCACCGCCACGCTGCGCGAGCGGGTGGCGAAGATGCGGCACAAGCTTGCCGTCATCGCCGAGAGCCCTTTCTCCCGCGAGCAGTTGGCCGCGCTGATCGATATCCAGGAGCGCACCGCCGAACGGGTCGCCAAGGCACCGACCCTCACGCCGCTGGAGGCCGCCGACCGGGAGGACCTGCTCACCGACTGGCTGGAGGACCACGGCTGCGACAACGGCTGGCAGGTCGCGCCCACCTTCGTACAGGCGGGACTCGACGTCGACTGGCTGGACCAGGTCGCGGCGGCCGTGGACGAGGAGATCCTGCCGAACTCGATCCACTGGCTCAACTACACCATCGAGACCGAGCTGTTGTTGAACGAGATCGACGACTCCACCACCCGGATATCGAACCTCGTCGACGCGGCCAAGCAGTACAGCCAGCTGGACCGGGCGCCGTACCGGGTCGTGGACGTGCACGAACTCCTGGACAGCACGCTGCTGATGCTGTCCGCGAAGATCGGGCAGGACATCCAGGTGGTCAAGGAGTACGACCGTACGGTCCCGCCGGTCCCCGCCTACCCCGCCGAGCTCAACCAGGTGTGGACCAACCTGGTCGACAACGCGGTCTGCGCGATGAAGGACGGCGCCGGGGCCGGGCGGGGCACGCTGACGGTGCGGACCGCGCGCGACCACGAACAGCTGCTGGTCGAGTTCCGGGACACCGGGGCCGGGATCGCGCCGGAGATCAAGGACCGGATCTTCGACCCCTTCTTCACGACGAAGCCCGTGGGGCAGGGTACGGGTCTCGGTCTGGACATCTCGTGGCGGATCGTCGTGAACAAGCATCACGGAACCATGCGGGTGGAGTCGGTGCCCGGGGACACCCGTTTCCAGGTACTGCTTCCGCTGACCGCAGAGGTGACCGAGACACAGACCCCCCGAACATCCGAGGAGACGGTATGAGTGCCGACACCGCGATCGACCCGAACGTTCCACCGAGCGGTGCCGGGTGCGTGGAGTGCGACAAGGCGGGGGGTTGGTGGTTCCATCTGCGGCGGTGTGCGCAGTGCGGGCACATAGGGTGCTGCGACGACTCGCCCGCGAAGCACGCGACGGCGCACTTCCGTGACACCGGGCACCCGATCATCCGCAGCTACGAGCCGGGCGAAGGCTGGTTCTGGAACTACGAGACGGACGAAGTGTTCGAGGCGGGACCGGAGTTGGCGCCGCCGGAGTGCCATCCCGCGGACCAGTCGGTGCCGGGTCCCGCGGAGCGGGTGCCGGAGAACTGGGCACAGGTACTGCGGGGTTGAGCGGGGCGCCGCGTGCCAGGATGGGGCACGTGTCGCAGAGATCGTTCACCACCACCGAGCTGATCGGGCGGGACGACGAACTGGCTCGTCTGGCCGCGGTGGTCACTCGTGCCGGGGGCAGCAGCGGGCAGGCCGTGCTGGTCGCCGGGGACGCGGGGGTGGGGAAGACCCGGCTGCTGGACGAGGTGACGGCCCGGGCGGCCGCGGCCGGGGCCACCGTCGTCACCGGACACTGCGTCGATCTCGGTGACGTGGGACTGCCGTACCTGCCCTTCACCGAGGTCCTCGGGGTGCTGGCCGCGGATGCCCGATTCGCCGCGGTCGTCTCCGCGCATCCCCCCGTGGACCGGCTGCTCGGGGCCGGGTCGGACTCCGCCCGGGACGCGGACGGCCGGCTGCGGCTCTTCGAGGGGGTCGTCGGCCTGTTCGCGGATCTCGCCGCGACCGCGCCGCTGCTGCTGGTCCTGGAGGACCTGCACTGGGCCGACCAGTCCTCCCGGGACCTGTTGCGCTTCCTGCTCAGCCGGGCCGGGCTCGCCCGGGGTCTCACCGTGCTGGCCTCCTACCGCGCGGACGACCTGCACCGCCGGCATCCGCTGCGGCCGCTCCTCGCCGAGCTGGTGCGGCTGCCCGCCGTGGAGCGCCTTGAGCTGCGGCCGCTCGCCGACGCCGAGGTGACGCGGCTGGTACGGGCCCTGGCCGACCGGCCGCTGTCGGACACGGCCGTGCGGGGCATCGTCGAGCGGGCCGAGGGCAACGCCTTCTACACCGAGGAGCTGGTGGCCGCCGACGCCACGCAGGGCATGCCGGACGGGCTCGCCGATCTGCTGCTCATCCGGGTCGAACAGTTGCCGGAGACGGCCCAGCAGGTGCTGCGCACCGCCGCGGTCGCCGGTCGCCGGGTGGGGCACGACCTGCTGCGGGACGCGGTCGGGCTGCCGGAGGAGGAGCTGGAGTCGGCGCTGCGCGAGGCCGTCGGCCGCCGGCTCCTGGTCCCGGGCGACGGGGACACGTACGCCTTCCGGCACGCCCTCGCCCGGGAGGCGGTCTACGCCGACCTGCTGCCGGGGCAGCGGTCGCGGCTGCACGGCACGTTCGCCAGGCTGCTCGCCGTGGGCGGGGGCGGCGCGGCCACGGCGGCCGAGCGGGCCCACCACTACCGGGAGAGTCACGACCTGCCCGAGGCACTGGCCGCCTCGCTGGAGGCGGCCGACCACGCCCGCCGGGTGCGTGCCCCCGCGGAGGAGCTGCGGCAGCTGGAGACGGCGCTGGACCTGTGGCCGGCCGTGCCCTGCGAGGAGCGGCCCACCGGTGAGGGGCTGGACCGGGTGACCCTGACGCTGCGGGCCTCGGCGGCGGCCGCGCACGCCGGTGACGCGCACCGGGCGGTGTCCCTGACCCGGTCCGCGCTGGCCGGCACCGGACAGGACGCGGATCCCGAACTCGCCGCCCGGGTGCGCTACACGCTCGCCGGGAACCTGATGACCGTCGACAACCTGGCCGCCGCGTTCGCCTACAGCAGCGAGGCGCTCGCGATGATCCCCGCGGATCCGCCCTCGCGGACCTGGGTGTGGGCGGCGGCCACCCACGTGGTGGCGGCCCGCCAGATCGGCGACGACGTCACCGCGCTGCGGGTGGCCCGGCAGGCTCTGGAGGTCGCCGAGCGGATCGGCGCCACCGCGGCCCGGGCCGACCTGCTGATCTCACTGGCCCGCCTCGAAGGCGGCGGCCGGCACAGCCTGGAGGGGCGGGCCCGGCTCCGGGAGGCCCGCGAGCTGGCCCGGTCGGCCGGGGACGCTCCGGTGGAGATGCGGGCCCTGTTCACCCTGGCCATCGGATGCTTCGAGGCGGGTGAGTTCCAGGAGTGCCTGCCGTGGATCACCGAGGGACTCGACCGGGCGCGGCGCTCGGGCCTGCTGTCCTCGCCGTACGCCTCGGAGATGCGGTATCTGCGGCTGCTGGTGCTGTACACGCTCGGGCAGTGGGACGAGTGCGTGCGCTCGGCCGGCGCCGACCCGGTGCCCGGTTTCACCAGGGGGCCCGCCCTGTACGTGGCGCTGGCCCGTGGCGAGCCGGATGTCGTGGAGCGGGGCCGGGCCCTGCTCGGGGAACCCTTCGACTGGATGGGCCGGCTCGTCGGGGGCATCGTGCTCACCGACGCGGCGGCGCTGCGCGGCGACCCGGAGGAGGCGGTGGCGCGGATGCGGGACGCGGTCACGGCGCTGACCGACGAGTCGGGGCGGCCGCCCTACGTGACGGTCCGGCTGGCCGCGCTGGCGCTGGCCGCGGTCGCGGACCGGGCGGCCGAGGTGCGTGGCACCGGGGACGAGGGCCGCTGGAGGGACCTCGCCGGCGAACTGGTGGAGTCGGCCCGGGCCTCGGCCGGCCGGCAGGGTCCGGAGGGGCAGGCCTGGCTGGCGCGTGCGGAGGCGGAGCGGATCCGTGCGGTGTCCGGGCCGGACGTGACGGCCTGGGAGAAGACGGTGGCCGCGTTCGCGCACGACGACGTCTACGAACTGGCCCGGGTCCGGTTCCGGTACGCCGAGGCGCTGTCGGCCGGCGGCCGGCGCGCGGAGGCGGCGGAGCAGGTGCGGGCGGCGCGGGAGACAGCCGTCGCGCTGGGCGCCGGGCCGTTGCTGGAGCGGCTGGGCGCGCTGCCGGGCGGGGCACCGGAGGTCCGGGTCTCCCCGCTGACCGCGCGGGAGCGGGAGGTGCTGCGGCTGCTGGCGCTCGGCCGCAGCAACCGGCAGATCGGCGAGGCCCTGTTCATCACCGGCAAGACGGCGAGCGTCCACGTCTCCAACATCCTCGCCAAGGTGGGTGCGGCGAGCCGTACGGAAGCGGTGGCGATCGCCTACCGCGAGGGCCTGATCACCCCTGAGCCGGCGGCCCAGGAGTGATCGGGCGCCGTGCGGGTCAGCGCGTGCAGGCGAGACTCGCCAGGTCGACGGAGTCGGCCATGGCCTGCATTCCCTTGTCGTTGGGGTGGATGTGGTCGCCGCCGTCCAGGAACGGCAGCATCCGCGCCTGGTCGTAGGGGCTGCGCAGGATCCGGTCGAAGTCGGCGGTCGCGTCGAACTCCCCGCTGGTGCGGATGAACCGGTTGACCTCCTGGCGTACGGCCTCGCCCGCGGTGTCCCACTCCGGCCAGCCCTCGAACGGGCCGACGGTCGAGGCGACCACGCACTTGCCGGCCGCGTGCGCCCGCCGGACGATCTCGCGGTACCCGGCGATCAGGCCGGCCGCGGTGACCCCGGTGTGGGCCTTGATGTCGTTGACCCCCTCGAAGAGGAAGACGGTACGGACGCCGGGCTGGCTGAGGACGTCGCGGTCCAGGCGGTGCAGGGCCGCCTGCCCGGCGCCGTCGGCGAGCACCTGGTTCCCGGAGATCCCTTCGTCGGCCACGCCCTCGACCCCGGTGTCCGCCTTCTGGAGGCGGCGGGCGAGGTAGTCGGGCCAGCGGCGGTTGAGGTCGCTGGTGGACGCCCAGCCGTCGGTGATGGAGTCGCCGAGCGCCACGACGGCCCCGGTGGCCGGGTTCGCCGGCCGAACGGAGACCGAGTCCAGGTACCACCAGGAGCCGGTGGTCCCGGTCCAGTTGGCGCCGCTCTCCTCGGCCGTGTGGTCGCCCTGGGTGACGTAGGAGGTCTGCATGGCCATGCCGTGGCCGGTGGCGGGACCGGCCGCGTCCGGGCTGTGCAGGCTCACGACCAGGTTGCTGCCGGCGGGCAGGCTGCCGGGCAGCGGGTCGCTCCAGGCGGTTGCGCCCGCCGGCACGGTGACCGTGCGGGCGCCGTCGAAGGTGAGCCGCCTGTTGCTGCCCGGTTCGAGGGCGGCGCCCTGGCGCTGCCGGCCGGCGTAGACGCTGTCCAGGGTCAGCGGCCGGTCGCCGAAGGCGTTGGACAGGCGGACCCGCAGACCGCTGCCGGCGGCGCTGGTGTGCACGACCAGCCGGTAGCCGCGGTCGGCGGCGCCCTGTCCCAGCTGGTCGGCGCTGGCTCCCCAGGTGACGACGTCGTGCCGTGCCGCGGCCGCCTGGGCAGGCCCGGTCTGGCAGGCGACCGTCGCGAGCAGGACGGCGGCGAGGCCGAGGAGCCGCCCGATCCGGCCGGTCACCGCGCGAAGTCCTTCAGGGTGACGGACCCGCCGGGCTTCAGCGTGATCGTCCGTGTCTTGCCGCCGTACGCCACGGTCGTCGTACGGCCGCCGACGCTGCGGATCCGGGCCTCGGTGGGCCGGCCGTCGCGCCAGCTCAGGTCCACGACGAAGCCACCGCGCGCGCCCGCTCCGGTGATCTTGCCGGAAGCGGCCCAGGCGGCGGGCAGGGCGGGCAGGAGCTCCAGATGACCGGGGCGGGAGTACAGCAGCATCTCCGCGATCGCGGCCGGGGTACCGAAGTTGGCCTCGATCTGGAAGATGCCCCGGCCCTGCTCGACCTCGTAGATGTCGAAGAGGTTGGGTGAGGTGCCGTTGCTGCCGTTGCTGGACGGGCGGAGGTTCCTGACGACGAGCTGGTAGGCCTTGTCGGCGTCCTTCAGCCGCGCCCAGCACAGCGAGCGCCAGGCGTTGGCCCAGCCGAAGCTGTCCATGCCACGTGCGGTGAGCAGGGCGGTGGCGCCCTTGACGATGTCGGCGGGCGTGGAGCCGTCGGGGCGGATCCGGTCGCCGGGGAAGAGGTTGATCAGCGGCGAGAGGTGGCGGTGGGTGGTCTCGCCGAGGTTGTCCGGAGACATCCACTCCTCCAGCCAGCCGGTCTTGGGGCTCACCACCGGCAGGTAGAGGCGGTCGCGGAGCTCGCCGATGGTGCCCGCGTATCCAGCATCCCTCTTCAGCTCGGCGGCCGCAGTCCGGAAGTTCCCGAACAGCGTCCACACCTGTTCCTGGGCGTAGGTGATGCCCTTGGCGTCCAGCGGTCCCTGCTCCGGCGACCAGTCGCTGTCGGCGATCAGCACGTCCCTCCCGTCGTCCAGGGTGGTGGTCAGCAGCCGCGCCTCCCAGAACTCGCAGGCGCCCTTGAGGAGAGGGTAGATCTTCTCCAGGTGAGCGCGGGACCGGGTGAACTCGTAGTGCTCCCACAGGCTCTGGCAGAGCCAGGCGTTGCCCGCCGGGTGCCACCACCAGCCGCCTCCGCCGAAGGGGTTGGTGGAGATGGCGACGGTCCAGCCGGCCACCTTGCCGCTGGAGTTGCGGTAGCGGTTGCGGGAGTCCTGGAAGAGCCGCCGGGTCAGGTCGGTCCAGGCCGGGAGCTGGTCGACGCAGTAGTCGGTGTAGGCGTCGAAGCACTGCGACAGGCCCAGCCGGTCGGACATCCAGTAGTTCATCTGGATGTTGATGTCGGTGTGGTAGTCGCCCATCCAGTCCGGGTCGTTGCCGTCCAGCCAGAGGCCCTGCAGGCCCATCGGCAGGCTGTCGCGCGACCCGGCGATCATCAGATAGCGGCCGAACTGGGCGTAGGCGGCCTCCAGTTCCGGGTCGGGGTCGCCGGTGTCGGCGCGGGCCTGGATGCGCTCCCAGGTGTCGAGTTCGCGCTGGTCGGCCGTCGAGGTGCCGAGCGACAGGTCGAACTGCCCGAACAGCGCGCGGTGGTCGGCGGCGTGGGTACGCAGCAGCGAGTCCGCCGAGTGCCGGGCGGCCGCCTTGACCTTGGTGCGGGCGAGCGCCCGCGGGTCGAGGGACGGGTCGCGGAAGCCGGCGGCGGCGTCCGGCGCGTAGTTCGTACCACCGCTGAGCACGACCGTCAGCTCCCGGCAGTCGGTGAAGGTGACGTGCGTGCCGCTCACGCGGACGCTGCCACCGCTGCCGTACGCGTTGACGGCGGCCCCGTACTTCAGCCCGTTGGCGAAGGAGCCGGCGAACGACTCGGCCGTGCCGCCGGTCTCGTCGTGCGTGCCTTCGAGCGTGATGGTGCCGGTGTACCGGCCGCCGCCCTCCTGGCTGAAGTGCAGCACGATCACGTCGTCGGGGCGGCTGGCGAAGATCTGCCTCCGGTAGGTGACCCCGGAGCGGACGTACGACGCCGAGACCACGCCGTTGTCGAGGTCGAGGTCGCGGCGGTAACCGGAGACGGCGCCCAGGTCGTGGTCGGGGATCTCCACGGTGAGCCTGGCGAGCAGGGTGAGCGAACCGAAGTCGGCGCGGCCGTAGGGGAACTGGCCGTCCGAGTCCAGGGTGTCGTTGAGGCCGCCGGTCCACAGGGTGGCGTCGGTGATCAGGAGGAGTTCACGACCGGAGTCGTTGCTCGCGAGGGCACCGAGCCGGCCGTTGCCGACGGGCAGGCCCTGCTCGATCATCGACCCGTCACCGGCGGGCGCCTGCCACCAGAGCCGGTGGCGAGGAGCGGTGAGCGGCTCCGCGGACCGGACCGGGGCGGCGGAAGCGGTGAAGGAGGGAAGCGCGGCGAGGGCCCCGGTGGCGGCGGCCAGGGCGAGGAAGCTTCGTCTGCTGGGGTGGTTGTCCATGGGGTTCCAATCCGACGTCCGTGAGGGGGTGCCCCTTCGGGGGCGCTGGGGGTATCCCCGGCGCCCCCGAAGGCTGGGGGAGGAACTGCGCGACCGGCCCCCACCGGTCCGCAGTTCCCGAACGACGCACGTGCCGAGGTGACTACCGGGGCGACTTGGGAACGTCGATCCGGTCGACGTCCGGCGCGTACCCTGACCCGCTGTCGAAGCTGATCGTGTTGGCACCGGCCTTCAGGGTCACCGGGACGCTCACCGTGGAGACGGTTCCCCAGTCACCGGTGGACGGGAACTTGTGACTCGTACCGCCCCCGGAGTTGGCCGCGATCGTGGCCGGCCGGGAGTCACCGCTGACATAGGCCACCTTCACCAGGTACGTGCCGGCCTTGTCGACCACCACGTTGTTGAAGGTCAGCTTGCCGCCCTGGTACAGGTTTCCGACCTTCTTCTGTCCGGAGCACGCGTCGCAACCGGCCACCGACGCGTTGCCGCTCAGCGTGTTCCCGCTCGCCTCGGCCTCGTACCCGGTGGACGCCTGCGCACCGCCCTTCGGCGTCACGGTGAACAGCCGCGAGCCGTGCGCGGGCAGCGCCTGGGTGATCTTGTTCGTGTAGGAACCGAGGTTCTCGCTGTTCCACACGTCCCGCACCGAGGCCTTGCCGCTGAAGCCCAGCGCGGTCCAGTCGGCGGTGACGG
The DNA here is from genome assembly GCF_042754285.1 of Streptomyces sp. NPDC059224. Lineage (NCBI taxonomy): Bacteria > Bacillati > Actinomycetota > Actinomycetes > Kitasatosporales > Streptomycetaceae > Streptomyces > Streptomyces sp. NPDC059224. The sequence goes on along the minus strand of NZ_JBHZAN010000044.1, from coordinate 36,745 downwards.
CCGAGGGTGAGTCCGCGAGGTTGAACAGGGCCACCGTGTAGGTGCCGTCGGCGTTCTTCGCGGCCCACACCTGCTGCGGGTCGGACGGGGTGACGGGCCGGGCCGGCGGGTTGTCGCTCTGGTCGATCGCGATGACGTCGCGGTTGGTCAGCAGGGAGACGCCGTAGTCGTCGAGCTTGGTGAGGTCGTCGCCGGTGAACAGGGGGGACTTGGCGATGGCCCAGAGGGTGGCATAGCTCTGCCGTTCGGCCTTGGTGAGGCCGTCCATCGCGCCGTTGCCGACGTCGAGGGAGTCCAGGTCGTTCCAGCCGCCGGGGCCCGCCTTGCCGGTCCAGGCCGGGGTGTCGTCCCAGCGGTCGTCGACCGAGTTCTCCCAGCTGACCAGGGTGTTGCAGTAGCACTCGACGTCGGTGTCGATGCGCCAGCCGTTGGTGTACTTCTGCCAGTCGGCGGCGTGCCCGAAGTCCAGGGACCAGGAGGCCTCCAGGTGGATCGGGCGGCCGGTGGCGGCGATCGCCTGGTGCCAGGCAGCCACGTCGGCGACGTTGTCGTACTGGTCGCCGCTCTTGCCGGAGCCGGGGCCCACGCCGTCGAGCTTGAGGAAGTCATAGCCCCAGCCGGCGATCAACTGGGCCTGGGAGTCTATGTACTTCTGCGCGCACGGCTTGTCGAAGTCGATCTTGTACGAGCTGTCCCAGCCGTTGGTGGTGCGCAGGTCGTCGTAGACGATGTCTGCGGTGGTGCAGCCCTCGGCGTTCCAGATCGGCGTCTTGCCGTCGCCGTAGGCGCCCTTCTCCAGGCCGGCCGGGAGGTAGATGCCGGCCTTGAGGCCCTTGGCGTGGATGTGGTCGGCGACGGCCTTCATCCCGCTCGGGAAGCGGGCGGAGTCGGCCTTCTGGCGGCCGTACTGGTCGTACCCCTGCTTCCAGTTCCAGTCCATCCACCAGCCTGCGTCGATGTTGACGTAGTCGTAGCCGTACTTCTTGAGCTTGCCCGCCAGGGCGTCCGTCTGCTTGAGGACGTTGGCCTCGGTGAGGTAGCTGTAGTCGCCCTTGTCGTTCAGACCGGGGTACTTGGACGACTGCATGCTCCAGCTGGACCAGCCCATGTAGGGCTTGGCGGCGATCGGGGCGGTGGCCCCGTCGGGAGTCCGGGCCTGGGCGGCCGGCACGGCGGCCGCGAAGGCGGCGGTGAGTGCCAGCACCAGGACTGTTCTCAGTCCGCGTGCGGGCAGGACGGAGTACGAAGGTGACCGCATGGGCCCTCCTGGGTTCGGGGTCTCGGGCGGCTCAGCCCTTGCCCGTTGGGGTGGGAGAAGAGGTGATGAAGGACTGGATCGCGGTGGCCGCGGCCCCGCGCGCCCACTCCTCGAAGGGGAGCGGGCGGGTCTGTACGTCGCACTGCGCGGCGGAGCCGAAGGCGGCCGCGGTGAACGAGTCGAGGATCTGCTCGGCGAAGAGGTCGTAGGCGGCGAGTCCCTCGCCGGAGATGATCACGCGTTCGGGGCCGAAGAGGTTGGCCACGGTGGCGATGCCCCGGCCGATGGCCTCGCCGGCGTTCGCGTACACCTCCCGCGCTCCGGGCACGCCTTCGTGGGCGAGGGCCACCGCTTCGGCGGAGTCGGCCACCTGACGGCCGGTCACCTCGCGCATGCGGGCGACGATCGCGGCGTCCCCGGCGATCGCCTCCACACAGCCGCGGTTGCCACAGTGGCACAGGGGCCCGGCCGGGTCGATGGCGACATGCCCGATCTCCCCCGCCACCCCGTGCGCGCCCGCGACCAGCAGGCCGTGGATCACCAGCCCGCAGCCGATGCCGGCGCCGACGGTGACCACGGCGAAGTCGGAGAGCCCTACGCCGGCCCCGAACCACTGCTCGGCGACGGTCAGGGCACGGACGTCGTTGTCGACGACGACCGGCAACCCGGTGGTCATGGCGGCGATTTCGGCCAGGGGCACGTCCCGCCAGTCGAGGAAGGGCGAGTAGCGCACGGTCCCTTCGGCGCGGTCCACGTCGCCGGAGACGGCGATGCCGAGGCCGAGGACGGGGGCGCCGAAGTCCTCGGCCTCGGTGCGCAGTTCGTGGGTCAGTTCGGCGATGGAGGTCAGGACGGCCTTGGCGGCGCGGTCGGTGACCGGCAGCCGGCGGGCCAGCCGGATCCGGCAGCACAGGTCGGTGAGGACGGCGATGACCTCGTCGCCGGTCACCTTGACCCCGATGAACAGCGCCCGTCCACCGTCGACCCGCACCAGGTTGGCGGGGCGGCCGAGGGCCGGCCGGGCCTCGCCGTCGGCGTCCTCCGCGAGATACCCGGCCGCCAGCAGCGGCCGGACGGCCTTGGTCACGGCCGCCGCCGACAGGCCGGCCCGGCGGGCCGCCTCCAGCCGGGTGAGGGGGCCGTGGGACAGGACCGTTGTGAAGATCTGCGAGGCGGCCGGCGTGTGGGCCGGGAACGTCTCGGTACGGGAGGTGGAGCGCATGGCCGGGAACTTAGGTGGCTTATTTTCCGCTGTCAATAAAAGAAACAGGAATCACCCGAAGGTTGACTGCGAGGCTGCCGTGGCCTTCAAATGGCGGGTGACGTGGGGGCGTTGACCCCTGTTCCACCGGCGGCTGCGACCCGTTCGCGCCGGGGGACCGATCCGGGTGCCCGGCCCCCCGACAGGGCACCCGGATCAGCGGTGCGGTGCCCGTCAGTGGCGGGCGGCCGGCGTGTCGGCCTCGGTGACGTTGACCGCGGACCAGGCCTGGTCGACCGTGCGGTACTCGACGCCGCTCGCGCCGTAGAGGTCCCTGGCGGCCTTCAGCGTCGCGGTCCGCGCGTCGTGGAAGTCGGTCGAGGAGACCATGTACCGGGTCAGGGCACGGTAGAAGATCGCCGTGGCCTTGGCGCGGCCTATGCCCTTGACCGTGGAACCGTCGTAGGTCGGCGAGTCGTAGGTGGTGGCGCCGACCTTCTTGCGGCCGCTGCCCTCGGCGAGCAGGTAGTACGCGTGCGAGGAGACACCGGAGCCCGCGTGCACCTCGGCGTCCGCCACCTCGGGCGACCAGTAGTCGACCGTGCCTTCGAGGCGGTCGAGCGAGGGGTGGTCGAGACGGCGCAGGAACTTCTGCGCCAGGCCGAGCTTCTCGCCGAGCAGGTAGTTCGGCGGGTTCTTCGGGTTGTTCGCGGAGAACTCCACGTTCGAGCCGAAGATGTCGGCCAGCGACTCGTTGAGGGCGCCCGGCTCGCCGTACTGGTTGCCGTCGTCGTCGACACGGGTCGGTTCGAGCTTCGCGGTCGCGTCCACCACGCCGTGGGTCAGCTCGTGGCCGGTGACGTCGAGAACGACCAGCGGCTTCTTGATCTCCCGCCCGTCGCCGTCGCCGTACAGCATGCAGCCGCAGTCCGAGTCCCAGAAGGCGTTGCCGACCTTCCGTCCCCAGTGGACCATGGCGCGGGCGGGCTTGGAGTTGTTCGCCATGCCCTTGCGGCCGAAGGTCTTCTTGTAGAAGTCCAGGGTCTTGGTGATGCCGTACTGGGCGTCGGCGGCGGCGCTGCCCCGGCTGCTGGTGGCGCCGTTGCCCCAGCTGTCGGTGGTACTGGTGAACCTGGTGCCCTGGGCGAAGCTCTCGGTCTCCTTGCCCTTGGCGTCCCGGGTCTCGGTGCCGTACCGGGTGGGGTCCTTGAGCAGGAAGCTCTTGCGGGCGGTCTGCGTGGTGGTGAGCGGTACCTTGCCGACGAAGAGCGACCTGCCGAAGCCGTGCGCGGTCGCCGGGTAGCGGGCGGCGGCGGAGGCGGACGCCCCGGTGAGGGCCCGGGCGGCGATGCCGGTGGCCGGGTCGAGGCTCTCGCCGCGCCGGCGCAGTGCCTCCAGCACCCTGGGCGAGAGGAACTCGTCGTTGTCCGGCGTGTTGCTCCGTACGGCGCCGGTCGTGGCGTCGACGACGACCGTCCGGGAGCCGTCCGCACCGTCGACCGTCACCTGGTAGGCGAGGGCGGAGGCAGCGCCGCGGGCGTCCACCACGAGTGCGGCGGTACCCGCGTGGCCGTCGGCCGCGGAGGCGGCCTTCTCCTCGGCCTGGCGCGCCGTCAGCTTCGCCTCGGTGGCGGCGGGCCGGACGGCGTGGTCGGCCGCCCGGGTGACGCCGGTGTAGGCCAGCAGACGGGAAAGATGGACGACGAGATCTCCGCCGAGTACCGGCATCCCCCGGTGGGTACGGACGAAACGGACATGACGTGCCCCCTCGGGGTCGATCATCACGTCCTGCGGCTGGAGTTCGTCGCCCGCGCCGACACCGGTCGCCGAGGCGTGGGCGAAGGCCGCGGTCCGCGCCGCGGTCACCACCACTCGGGCCGTCGTGGCGGCGGTCGCGGCCCGCTGCTCCACCCCCGTGGCGGGACCGGCGAAAGCCGTACCGGTCAGGCCCGTGGCGGCCGTCGTCACGGCGACGGCGACCGCCACGCTGCGTATGTGCGCGCTACGCACTGATCAGGGTTCCTTACGTTCGAAGGCGGCCGGGATCGCTCACCGACCGCCTTGCGGCACGGCGCCGTCGAGGCGCCAAAGGGGCTGGTCGGGCCCCGGCCGCAACCCTTCCGGACAAGTCATGTCCATGTAAAGCACAATTCATCGCTTTTCTTGCGCTTCCGGGCAATATTTTGCGAAGGCGCACCGCGTGGTGATCGCAGGGTGACCAACTGTGCGTCGACTGTGGAGAGGTGACGGGATGCGAGAGGGTTCCCCGAACCGAATGTGACCCATCTCGCATCGGAGGCAGACAGAGAGGAGCAGGGTCCGGATGGTCTCGGCAAAGGTGAGCAGAAGCGCGGTGCACGGAGCGGTGGCGCTGTCACTGCTCGCGGTACCGGCCCAGGCGGCGCCCAGGAAGGCGGGAGCGGAGCCACGGCCGGCCGCCGCCCTGCCGGCGCCGGACACCGCCGGCATGGCCGCGGTGCTGAACTCGGTGGTGGCCAAGGGGGCACCCGGCGCGATGGCGCGCATCGACGACGGCGCGAAGGTCTACAAGACGACACGGGGCGTCGCCGACCGGACCACCCGGCGTGCCATCATGACCGGCGACCGGTTCCGCGTCGGCAGTGTCACCAAGACGTTCTCGGCGGTCGTCCTCCTGCAACTGGCCGACGAGGGCAGGCTCGCCCTGGACGCACCGGTCAACCGCTACCTGCCCGGGCTGTTGCCCGACGACCGCATCACCGTGCGGCACGTGCTCGGCCACCGCAGCGGGCTGTACGACTACACCAACGACATGTTCGCCGACAGCGTGTCGGGCTTCGAGACGGTCCGGAACAAGGTCTTCACCTACCGCCAGTTGGTGAACCTCTCCCTTCGGAAGCCGCGCACCAACGCGCCGGGCGCCGCCTACTCGTACTCCAACACCAACTTCGTGGTCGCCGGGATGCTGATCGAGAAGCTCACCGGGCACAGCGTGCGGACCGAGTACGAGAACCGCGTCTTCGAGCCGCTGGGACTGCGTGACACCTTCTACGTCCACCCCGGCACGAAGATCCCCGGGCAGCACGCCAGCGGCTATCTCACCGCGGACAGGGCGGGCGCGCAACCGGTCGACGCGACGGACCAGACGGCGTCCTGGGCACAGAGCGCGGGCGCCATCATCTCCACCGCCCGGGACCTCGACACCTTCTACTCGGCGCTGGTCCGGGGCAAACTCATGTCGGCCGCGCGCCTCGCGGACATGGAGCGCTTCACCCGGGTCAACTCCACCACCTCCTACGGTCTGGGGCTGCGCCGCCGCGATCTGTCCTGCGGGATCTCGGTGTACGGCCACACAGGCGCCGTGCAGGGCTACTACACGTACGCGTTCACCACCAAGGACGGCAAGCGCAGCCTGACCGCGCTGGCCAACGCCTCCAACAACTCGGCCGTGCTCAACACGCTGGCGGACTCGCTGGAGCCGGCGTTCTGCGGCAAGCAGGCGGCACCGGCGAAGGGGACGCGGAGCGCCGCGACACCGCCGGAGCGGGAGGACATCGCACCGTCCGCACCCCGGGAGCAGTAGCGGCGGGCCCCGTCGGACAGCCCGGCAGCACCGGCCACGAGGCGCCGGCCGCCCGTGCGGCGCCTCGGCCCGGTAGGGGAACCTCGTGCCCGGGCCGGACGTTCTACCGGCGACTTCCCCACCGGGCGCGGCGTTCGGCCCCTGACCTCACGGAGGCGGCGCGATGAGCGAGCTGGTCCCCGGGGGCAATCTGCCTCTTCCGGACGGCGCGCTGACGCTGCGGGTGCCCGGTCCCTTCGACGTCTCGGCACTGATCACCGGGGAGGGCGGCAAGGTCGGCGGCGACACCGACTTCGTCTTCTACAACCAGCCGGACGCGCCCGGTGTCCGGCTGCGCGGCGACACGCTGACCGTCGAGCCGGCCAGACTGCGGACCGGCGCGCAGCGCGTGACCCTCACGGTCACCGGCGCCGAGCCGGGCACCCCGCTCGGCCGGCTGCCCGCCTCCACGCTGCACGTCACCGACCGCCTCGGCCGGACGCTGGCCAGGTTCGCCCCGCCGCGCCCGCAGACGGAGACCTTGCTGCTGCTCGCCGAGATATACCGCCGGGGCACCGGCTGGAAGCTGCGTGCGGTCGGACAGGGGTACGCCGACGGACTGGCCGGCCTGGCCCGGGACTTCGGGGTCGACGTCGTCGAGGACCGGCCGCCGGCCCCGGCGCCCCGCCCCACGATCCCCACTCAGCGCACCGCGGCCGCACCGCCCCGGCCCTCGGCGGCCGCCCCCGCGGACCCGGACGGTCTGCTGGGCCTGGTCAACTCCGCGCGCGGCCGGGCCGGCCGGCCGCCCGTCGCCCCGGACGCCCGGCTCACCTCCGCCGCCCTCGCCCATGCCACCGCGATGGCCGACGCCGGCCGCCTGGTCACCGAGAGCCCCGACGGCGTCTCGCTCCACCAGCGGATCGGCCGCACCGGATTCGCGTACGTCACGGTCGGCGAGCATCTCGTCTCCGGCCCGCGCACCCCGGCCGAGTTCCTCGACCACTGCCTGCGCACCGAGGGTGCCCGGCGCACCCTGCTCGACCCGGCCTTCACCCATGCCGGCCTGGCGCACGTCCGGGGCCCGCGGGACGGGGACACCTACTGGACCGCACTGTGGGCCCGGCCCCTCACCCCGGCCGAACTGACCCGCACCCGTACCGAGGTGGCCGACCTCACCAACCGCGAGCGTGCCCGGGCCGGGCTGCGGCCGCTCACCGTGGACCCGCACCTGGCCACGGCCGCGCAGGCGTACAGCACGGACATGGCGGCCCGGGACTTCTACTCGCACACCTCCCCCGAGGGCACCCAGCCCTGGGACCGGGCCGCCGCCGCGGGTTCCCGGCGGCGCACCATCGGCGAGAACATCGCCTGCGGTCAGCGCTCGGCAGCCGAGGTGGTGGACGGCTGGATGAACAGCCCGGGCCACCGGGCCAACATCCTCGGACCGGACTTCACCCACATCGGGACCGGCTTCGCGGGCGGCGGCCGGGCGGGCACGTACTGGACCCAACTCTTCGGTGCCTGAACCGATACGGTCCGTGATCTTGGCGGAACGGGTCCGTCCGGGACACCATGCCCGGCATGAAGGGTGATCTCTTTTCCAGTCAGCACATGGTGGAGCCGGCCGTCGAGCCGGGCATGACGATCGAGAACGCCAAGTGCGTCCGGTACGCCGTGAACGGCGAGATGCTCGCGCGCCAGGGCGCGATGATCGCGCACCGCGGCAATCTGCGGTTCGAGCGCAAGGGCCAGGGCGTGGGCGGCATGCTCAAGCGCGCGGTCACCGGCGAGGGGCTGCCCCTGATGTCCGTACAGGGCCAGGGCGAGGCCTGGTTCGCGCACGAGGCACAGAACTGCTTCATCGTCGAGGTCGAGCCCGGCGACCAGTTCACGGTCAACGGCCGCAACGTCCTGTGTTTCGACGCCTCGCTGGCGTACGAGATCAAGACCGTGAAGGGGTCCGGCATCGCCGGCGGCGGCCTGTTCAACAGCGTGTTCACCGGACACGGCAGGCTGGGGCTGATCTGCGACGGCAATCCGCTGGTCATACCGGTGTCGCCGCAGGCACCGGTGTACGTCGACACGGACGCGGTGGTGGGCTGGACGGCCCAGCTCCAGACCTCGCTGCACCGTTCGCAGTCCATCGGGTCGATGCTGCGCGGCGGCTCGGGTGAAGCGGTCCAGCTGATGCTCCAGGGTCAGGGACACGTCGTGGTGCGACCGAGCGAGGTGACCCCGCAGAAGGCCCAGCAGCACTGACACCCTCGCGCGGTGATCCACGCCACGCAGGCAACCCCGACGGCCGTACCGACGTCTTGATTCACAACAGTGAAGCCCTGGCCCCTGCGGCCAGGGCACATTTCGGGCGCACTATACACAGCATGTATACACGTCACGTATACACAGGGTGTATATGTGCCATGCGAGAGAGGCACGCATGTACGGCAAGGCATTCGCCCCGGAGTACCAGGGCGCGCTGACCTCCCTGTCCGTGAACTCCTCCCTGGTCGACGTGCTGACCGAGGGCGTCGAACGGCTGCGGGAGGCCGAGCGGTCCGGCCGTCTCGACGAGGAGGCGCGCTGCGGACTGGCCGTCGCCGAGGCACATCGGCGCCTCGGCCAGGTGGAGGACGCCGACCGGGCCTGGAAGGCGAGCTACCGTGCCGCGCGGGCGGCCGGGGACACGGCCGCGATGGCGTGGGCGCTGTGGAGCGGCGGCACCCTGGCCCGGCAGCGCGGCGCGTTCCCCTTGGCCCGGCGGCTGCTGGGGCTGGCGGCAGGCCTCGGCGAGCGGGGCGGGGACGTCGTCGTACGCGGCTACTCGCTGGCCGGACTCGCCGAGACCGGCCGTATCCAGGGTGACTACGCGGCCGTGGGCCGGCTGCACGAGCAACTGCTCGCCGAGGCCCGGCGGCGCGGTGAGGCCCGGCACACGGTGTGGGCGCTGGAGGGCATCGCGCAGATGCATCGCAACACCGGCTCCTACGACCGGGCCTACGAGCTCTTCGAGGAGGCGGCGGGGATAGCGGCGCGGGCGGAGGACCGGCGCGGGCACGCCTGGGCGCTGCGCGGGCTCGCGGACATCGTGTCGGTGCGGGACGGCGACAGCGAGCGGGCCCTCACGCTGCTGTCCGAGGCGGAGCGGTCCTGCCGGACCATGAACCTGTCCAGCGCGCTGGCCTACAACCACAAGATGCGCGGCAACGTCTACTACCGGGCCGGGCGTTACGCCGAGGCGCGGACGATGTACGAGCTCGCGCTCACGGAGTTCCGCGCGATGAGCGAGCCGCGGGGGGAGGCGCTGGCGCGGCTCGGCCTGGCCAAGTCGCTGGCCCGGCTGGGCCGTGACCGCGCCGAGACGGCGGCCGAACTCGCCGACCTCGCGGACGTGCTGGAGCGGGCCGGTCTGCGGCACGCCCGGGAGATGGTGACCAGGGCCCAGGCCGAGTTCGGCGTCGCGACGGAGGCCGTCCGATGACCGTGCTCGCGCCCGTCGCCGCTCCCCCGCAGGTCCTCGTCCGCTGCCGGGATCTGGTGCGGCCGGCACTGGCGACGGCGGTGGGACGACTGCACCCCTGGGTAGGCGAGATGGCGGGGTACGCGTTCGGCTGGTGCGAGGCAGGCGGCTCCCCCGCCGCCGCCCCCTCCGGCAAGGGCGTCCGGCAGGCGCTGGCGGTGCTCGGCGCTGAGGCGGCCGGCGCACCCGCCGAGCGCGGGGTTCCGGCGGCCGTCGCGGTGGAACTGGTGCACGCCTTCTCGCTGGTGCACGACGACATCATGGACGGTGACGCCACCCGGCGCGGCCGCCCGGCCGTCTGGCAGGCGTACGGCACCGGAGCAGCCGTACTGGCCGGTGACGCCCTCTTCGCCCTCGCCGTCGAGACCCTGGCCGGCGCTCCCGGCGGCCCCGGGACCCTGCGGCTGCTGTCGGCCGCCCTGGCGGACCTGGTCCACGGGCAGGCGGACGACCTGCTGTTCGCGGCGCGGCCCTGGACCGACGTGTCCGTGCGGGAGTACCGGACGGTGGCCGAGCGGAAGACGGGCGCGCTGCTGGGGTGCGCCCTCGCGCTGGGCGCCGCGCTCGGCGGCGCGCCCGACGCCACGGTGGCCGCGCTGGACATGGCCGGACGCCATCTCGGCGTGGCGTTCCAACTGGTCGACGACGTCCTGGGGATCTGGGGCGACCCGGCCGTCACCGGCAAGCCCGTGCACGGCGATCTGCGGGAACGGAAGAAGACGTATCCGGTGCTCGCCGCGCTCGGATCGCCCGCCGGAACCCGGCTCGCCCCCCTTCTCGACACGCCGGCCCGCGCCGCGGAGGCGGCCGTGTTGATCGAGGAGGCGGGCGGACGCGCCGCCGCGCTCGCCGAGGCCCGCCGGCACACCGCCCGGGCCGAGGCGCTGCTCGCCGGGCCGTCGCCCGCGTCGGCCGAGTTGCGCGGCCTGCTGGACTTCCTGGTGCGCAGGGACCTCTGAACCGTGTTGACCTGCGCCGTGTCCTCGGGTCAGGGTGCGAGTGGCGCGGTCTCCACCCCCGCGCCGGAAGGGTGAACCGCCTTGATCGGCATCTCGGACATCGAAGCCGCGGCACAGCGCATCGCCGGGCACGTCGTACGCACGCCCACCGTCCCGAGTCCGGGGCTGGCGGAACTGCTCGGCGTCCCGGTGACCGTCAAGCTCGAACTCCTCCAGCGGACGGGCTCGTTCAAGGCGCGCGGGGCCACGGCGAAACTGCTGTCGCTCACCGAGGCCGAGCGCGCGGCGGGTGTGGTGGCCGTCAGCGGCGGCAACCACGGCATCGCCCTCGCGGTGATGGCCGCGGCCCTCGACGTGAAGGCGACCGTGGTGATGCCCCGCACGGCGCCCGCCCGGTCGATCGGGCTGGTGGAGGAGGCGGGGGCGTCGGTGCGGCTGACCGACGGCATGAACTCGGCGTTCGAGCTGGTGACGCGGTTGCGGGACGAGGGGCTGACCCTGGTCCACCCCTTCGACGACCCGGTGGTGATCGCCGCGCAGGGCACGGTGGGCCTGGAGTTCGCCGAGGACGCGGACGAGCTCACCGATGTGCTCGTCAGCATCGGCGGCGGGGGACTGATCGCGGGGGTGGCGGCGGCGCTGCGCGCCCGGCGTCCGCACGTCCGGGTGTGGGGGGTGGAGACGGAGGGTTCCGAGACCCTGTCCGAGGCGCTGGCGGCGGGCGGCCCGCTGCCGGTCGCGGTGTCGTCGATCGTGACGACGCTCAGTGCCCCGTCGGCGTCCCGGTTGACGTACGACCATGTGTCGGCACTGGTGGAGGACGTGCTGGTGGTCCCGGACCGGGAGGCCGTGCGGGGCAGTCTGCACCTGGCCGAGCACGCCAAGGTGTGGGCCGAGCCCGCCGCCGGCTGTCTGCTGCCCGCTGCCCGGCAGGTGCTGGAGCGGGTCGGTGACGGCGCCCGGCTCGGCCTGGTGGTGTGCGGGGGCAATGTGACCCATCGCGAGATCGCGGAGTGGAGCGACCGCTTCGGGCTGCGCTGAGCGGCGGACCGCAGCCGGGCTTCTACCGTCGGTTACCCGCAGGTCGCAGCCCGGTCACCGGCCGTTTTCCTCAAGTCCCCGGTAGGGGACGCCAATTGAATAAAAGGCAAGAAGGGACTTCGAGTTGCAGATTCTTTGAACAAACCCGGGCGGCTCCCGCGTACCACTGGGCAAAGACGAGGCAGGGGTTCCAGCGAGGGATGACGATGGTCAAGGCGCATGTCTCCGCACAACAGTTGGCCGCCGGCCGGTACCGGCTCCTCGAGGTCGCCGACCGCGAGCCGAACCGCGTCAGCTGGTACGCGGAGGACGTGCAGACCGAACGTCCACGTCTGGTGACCCAGACGGTGCTCCCCGACGCCCTCACCGACGACGTGGTACGCCGGACGACCTCGCGCATCCTGCGGACCTCCGAGGTCCTGGGCGCGCTGCGGCCGGGCCGGGTCGCCATGGTGATCGACGCCTTCGTGGAAGCGGGCACGCTGTGGACGGTCACGGAGCTGATCGACGGCACACCGCTCAGTGAACTGCTCGTCCGGCAGACCCCGTTCGGCTTCGCACAGGCCGCCCGGATCACCCTCGACGTGCTCGACGTGCTGGACGGCGCACACGGCGAGGGCTACACGCACGGCGAACTCAGCCCCGGCCAGATCTTCGTCCGGGACGAGGGCCCGGTGGTGATCACCGGGTTCGGCCTGGCGGGCACGACACTGGCCCCCCGGGTCACCGCACCGTCGTACGCCTCGCCGGAGCAGGCCAGGGACGAGCGGATCGGCCCGGCCGCCGACCTGTGGGCGCTCGGCGCGATCCTCTACACGATGGTCGAGGGACGGCCGCCGTTCCGGGACCGCGGCCGGTCCGACGCCACGTTGAAGGGCGTGGACCGGCTGCCGCTGCGCACACCGCTGCGGGCAGGTCCGCTGACCCAGGTCGTCCAGGGGCTGCTGCGCAAGAACTCCCGTGAGCGGCTGAGCCGGCCGGTGGTCCGCCAGGCGCTGACACGTGTGGTGAACGACGACCCCGGCGCGATCGGGGAGCCCGCCCCCGTGCCCCGGCTGCGCGGCGCCTATGTGGCGGCGCGGGCGTCGGGGTGGAGCCGGACCACGATGATCGGGGGGACCGCGCTGGCCGTGGTGACCGTGTCGGTCGCGGTGCTCGCCGCCACCCAGGGACTCCCGGGCGTGGACTCCTCGGGCGGCCCGGCGCCGAGCGCCACCGCGACGGCCCCGGACCCGGGCGACCGCACGGACGGCAACGCCCCCGCCGCGTCGCCCTCCCCGTCCGCCCGCGCTTCCGCACCCCCCTCTCCCTCGAAGACGGCGCCGTCGCCCTCCCCGTCGGCCACGGCCGGTGCCCTGCCCGCCGGGTTCCACCGCTACACGGCCCCGGAGGGCTTCTCCGTGGCGCTCCCGACCGGCTGGAAGCGCCTCGACACCGCCCGGGACGACGTCGCCTATCGCGTCACCTTCGGCCCGGGCGGTGACGACCCGCGGACGCTGGCGGTCACCTACAGCACCCAGGCGGGCCCGGACCCGGTCGCGATCTGGCGGGACGACGTGGAGCGGGGGCTGGAGCAGCTGGACGGCTACCGGCGGATCGGCGGGATCGTCGCGACCACCTACCAGGGGTACAAGGCGGCGGACATGCAGTGGCTCACGGGCACGGGCGCCGACCGGGTGCGCACCTTCGGCCGGGGCTTCCTGCTGGGCGGCGGCCGCAGCTTCTCGCTGCGGTTCACGGCCCCCGCCGCCACCTGGAACGACGCCGCGACCACCCTGGCGCAGAAGACGTTCCTGGCCACGTTTGCGCCGATATAGGCTGCCCGTCGGTACGTCAGCCCGGCAGCTTCCAGGAGTGTCCTCCGTGACCCTAGCGATCGACCCGTCCCGGACGTCCAGCGCCTCCCCGGCTCCCCTGTCCGACCTCGTGGCGCGGGACGCCCGGGAGTTCGGCGCCTATGTGCGCACCGGAGGCTGGACGTTCGGGCTGATGGTGGCCCGCAGTGTGCGACCGGGAGGGCAGGGCGCGGACGAGACGCCGAAGGTGTCGGCCAAGGAGTTCGCCGAGCTGGCCGGCTGTTCCCCGGAGCGGGTGATGCGTTACTACAAGGCCTGGGACAGGGCCGCCGACGACGGTGTGGTCCCGCACTTCGAGGCTCTCGCCCCGGGCCAGGAGGCCGAACTGCCGGACTCCGACGTCTGGCTGGACTACTACGTCTCCCGCAACAGCGCGACGTCCGAGCGCGGCACCGCGATCAGCCAGGCCGCCGAGGCCGAGGGCATCCGGCCCACCAAGGCCCTGGAGGTGGCCGAGAACCCGACCGCCCTGCGGGCCGCGATCCTCGCCGACCCCTCCACCGCCCGCGCGGCCCGCTCGGCCCTGCTGGACCGCATCAAGGAGGACCCGGACCTGCAGACGGTGCTGGCCCGTGACGTGGTGCGCACCGCCGACCTGAAGAGGGCCGTCGCCTCCGAGAGCCGCTCGGCCGACCGCATCGGATACGTCCGCCAGATCGCCGAGTCCGGACAGATCAGGACACCCGCCGGGCAGACGGTCGAGGCCCCCGTCGAACTGCGGCAGGAGGCCGAGCGCCATCTGTCGCTCCTCGACGAGCTGGACGAGGACGAGGACACCGGCGAGTGGGCGACCGAGGCCTACGACACCATGAAGAACCTGGTCGTCGAGACGGTCGAGACGGACCCCGAACTCCGCGTCCAGGAGCAGCGCACCCGCTTCTACAGCGGCCTGCAGAAGGCGACCAGGGCGTTCGAGGAGCTGACCTTCGACGACGCCCAGGACTTCTACGAGGACGACATGGTGCGGCGCCTGGAGGAACTCCAGCAGGCCATCGGCTCCTGTCTGGCCGCACTGCGCGGAGGCAAGCGCCCTTCCTCGGTGAATTCCGCCGCGGAATCCGCTCACGATTGAGCGATTCTCATGTGAGAGGGGTACTAGAGGGCACCAAGCCGATCGTTCTCGGAGGTCTCTCGCGTGAACCCCATCGTGCACAGGACCCTGGTGGTGCAGCTACGCGCCGAGGGCACGGCCCGCTGCCCCGTCCTCGCCCATCTGTCGTACGACGCCGAAGACCCGTTCGCCGTCACCGCGCTGTTCACCCTGGACGGCCGGGTGCTCGCCCGATGGCGACTGGACCGGGAGATGCTGAACGAGGGCCTGAGAGAGCCGGTCGGGGCCGGCGACGTACGGCTGCGTCCGGTACGGCAGGGGCGCTGGAGGGAAGTACGGATGGACTTCCTCGGCGATCCCCTGCCCGGCGGCGAACGGCACCACGCGGTGGTGTTCGCCTGGGCGCCCGCGCTGGCGTCGTTCCTGAGCGACACGTACATGGCCGTCCCGCCCGGGCGGGAGGAGATCCGCGTGGACGACCTGCTGGCGGAGATCCTCGCCACCGGCTGAGCAACCACGGTGCCCGGCTGAGCAGGCGTACTCATGCCCGGGCCCGCACGCCGCGGCCACGATGGTGCTCCCACGAGGAGGAGTCCGCCATGACCGCAGTGCACCCCGCCCCGCGCCCCGTCCCGCACCGTGTGCCGCCCCGGGTTCCGCCCGCCCTGTACGCCGGGGTGGTGGCGGCCGGCATGACCGTGTCGGCGTGGGGCGCCCGGGACCGTACGACCTGGTTCCTGGAGACGGTGTGGGTGCTGGTCGGCCTGCCACTGGTGGCGCTGACCTGGCGGCGCTTCCCGCTGACGGGACTGCTGGCCGGGCTCCTCACCGCGCACGCGCTGGTGCTGGCCGTCGGCGGCCACTACACCTACGCCGAGGTGCCGGTGGGCGACTGGGTGCGCGACACCTTTGAGCTGTCCCGTAATCCCTACGACCGCTTCGGCCACCTCATGCAGGGGTTCGTACCGGCGGTCCTGGTCCGTGAGCTGCTCAGCCATACCTCACCGCTGCGCGGCAGCCGCTGGCTGGCCTCGCTGACGGTGTGCACCTGCCTCGCCTTCAGCGCCTTCTTCGAGCTGCTGGAATGGCTGGCCGCCGTGATCGGCGGGCACGGCGCGGACGCCTTCCTCGCCACCCAGGGCGACGTCTGGGACACCCAGTGGGACATGTTCTGCGCACTGGTCGGGGCCACGGTGTCGGTGCTGCTGCTGAGCCGGGCGCACGACCGTCAGCTGCGGGCCCTGGAGGCGGCTCAGCGGGTGGTGTGACGGTGCCGGGACCACAGCGGCAGGCCGTACCAGCACACCAGGTACCAGGCGACGACGGCCGCGACCACCCAGGTCACATCGCTGCCGCCGGTGGCGACCCGAAGGATCAGCACCAGCGCGGAGGCCATGGTGGTCAGCAGCAGGAACAGCCCGGTCTGGGTCAGCCTGGAGGCCAGCCGCACCGCCTGCGGCTTGACCCGGCGGCCGGCGAGCAGCCGGTGCAGGGAGACCGGGCCGATGAGGGCGCCGGTGGCCGCGGCGCCCAGGACGACGGTCACGATGTAGATCGTCCGGTCCACGTCGGAGAGGTCGGCGTACTTCTGCTGGAACACCACCGTGAGCAGGAAGCCGAAGAGGATCTGCACGCCGGTCTGGGCGACGCGCACCTCCTGGATGAGGTCGCCCCACATCCGGTCGGCACGCTCCTCCTCGCTCTCGTCGCGCCCCTGCCGCCGCTCCTGGTCGGTCATGGGGAGCGTGTAACCATCGGGCCCGCCGTTCAAACCGGCGGGCCCGTCGTCCCAATGACCCGGTCCGGGCTACCAGCGGCTCTCGACCTGGTCCTTGATCCGGCGGTCGTAGAGGTCGCGGATGGCGGTGACCGTCTGTGCCGGCAGCTCCGGGAGCTTGGCGGCGGCCGCGTTGCCGCGGGCCTGCTCGGCGTTGCGGGCGCCCGGGATCACCGTGGTCACACCCGGCTGCCCGATGATCCAGCGCAGGGCGAGCTGAGCCGGCGTGTACCCCTCGGGGGCGAGCGCGGCGAACTCCGCGGCGGCCTCGACGCCCGTCGTGTAGTCGACGCCGGAGAAGGTCTCGCCCTGGTCGAAGGCCTCGCCGTGCCGGTTGTAGGTGCGGTGGTCGTCGGCCGCGAAGACGGTGTCCTTGGTGTACTTGCCGGACAGCAGACCGGAGGCGAGCGGCACGCGCGCGATGATGCCGACGCCGGCCTCCTGGGCGGCCGGCAGGACCTCGCGCAGCGGCTTCATGCGGAACGGGTTGAGGATGATCTGGACGCTGGCCACGCCCGGGCGGGCGATCGCGGTGAGCGCCTCCGCGCAGGTCTCGACACTGACGCCGTAGGAAGCGATGCGTTCCTCCTCGACCATCGTGTCGAGGGCGTCGAACACCTCGTCCGAGGAGTAGACCGGGGTCGGCGGGCAGTGCAGCTGGACCAGGTCCAGCCGGTCCACGCCGAGGTTGCGGCGGGACCGGTCGTTCCACGCGCGGAAGTTGTCCAGGACGTAGTTCTCCGGGATCTGGTCGACCCGGCGCCCCATCTTGGTGGCCACCATGACATGCAGATCGGGCCTGCCGCGCAGGAAGGCGGCGATGGTCTGCTCGCTGCGCCCGTCACCGTAGACGTCGGCGGTGTCGAAGAACGTCACCCCCGACTCGGCCGCGGCCTCCAGAACGGCCAGGGCCTCCTTGTCGTCCACGTCGCCCCAGTCGGCGCCCAGCTGCCAGGTGCCGAGGCCGACGACGGATGCCAACTGCTGCGACCTGCCGATTACACGTTCGTCCATGCGGCCAGTCTGCCACCCACCGCCGACAACGGTGTCAGGGGTCTGCCCTGCCTGGCGGAACCCGGGTCTCGGGCCGGTCACGGACCTCCCTTGCCCGGCCGCTCCGCGGACCCTGACCAGGGCGTCAACTGGGCCTGGACGGCCGGGCCGTAGCGGTCGGCGAGGTCGTCGATCGCGGAGTCGCGCAGCCTTGGGCCGCGGGCGATGCCGTACATCACGCCGAGGCCGATGAGCTGGGCGACGGCGAGTTCGGCGCGCAGTCCGGCGTCGGGGCCGGTGAGCCGGGCGGTCACGCGGTCGACCACCTGGGCGCGGAAGTTGGCGCGCAGCACGTCTCCGTGGTCGCCGTGCAGGGGGGCGAAGACGATCCGCAGCAGCGGGTCGGCGCCCCGGTCGCGCTGGCCCTCCAGGACGTGCCGGACCATGTGCCGGCCGAGGTCGTCCAGGGGTGCGTCGAGCAGGGCGGCCGCGTCGGTGTCGAAGGACATCACGCGGGCGAACAGGCTGTCCTTGTTGCCGAAGTACTTGAGGATCAGCGGCGCGCTGACCCCGGCGCGGTCGGCGACGTCCTTGAGCGTGATGTCGGCGTGCGCGTGCCGGGCGAGGAGGTGGCGGGCGGCCTTGAGGATGGCGGCCTTGGTGGCCTCCGCGTCGCGGCGGGCGGGGGCGGGCGCGGAACCGGCGCCGGCGTCGGGTCGGGTGCTCACGGCACTCATGCTCCCTCCAGCGCGTCGTCCCGGGCGCCCCGGGTGCGGGCCTTGGCGCGCGGGGCGTCGTCCGTGGCCTTGTCCCCGGGTATGGACAGGGCTGCGGCGCTGGCGGCGAGGGCGATGACGCCGGCCATCGCGAACGCCAGCAGATAGCCGTGCAGCGTGGGCAGCTGGGCACCGCCGACGAGGCTGGTGTGATGGGTGAGGACGGCGGCCACGGCCGCGCTGGAGGTGGCCTGGCCTATGGTCCGCATGAGGACGTTCACGCCGTTGGCGGAGGCGGTCTGGCCCGCCGGGACGGCCCGCAGGATCAGCGTGGGCAGCGCGGAGTAGGCGAGGGTGGTGCCGGTGGCGACGACGGTGGCGCCCAGGATGATCATCCAGAGGTCGCGGCTGTCGGCGATGCGCACCGCGTAGCCGCAGGCGATGACGGCGGCACCGAGGGCGAGGGTGACGCGCGGGCCGCGCGAGGCCGAGATCCGGGCGGAGAGCGGCGAGAACAGCAGCATGGTGATGCCGCCGGGGAGCAGACACAGGCCGGTGGCGACGATGGACAGGCCCAGGCCGTACCCGGTGGCCTTCGGCGCCTGCACCAGCTGGGCGGTGACCAGGGAGTTGGCGTAGAAGGCGAACCCGGTGAGCAGCGCGGCGACATGGGACAGGCCGACCCGGGGCCGGGAGACCAGATGCAGGTCGACCAGGGGCTGCTCGGTGTGCAGCTGCTGCCACCACCACAGGGCCAGGACGAGGACGGCGGCGGCGAACAGTCCGAGCACCCGCGGGCTGCCCCAGCCCCACTGGCCGCCCTGGGAGACGCCGAGCAGCAGGCAGGTCAGCGCGACGGCCAGGCCGAGCGCGCCGAGCACGTCGAACCGCCCGGGTTCGCGCACCGGTGACTCCCGCACGGCCCACCACACGGCCGACACGCCCAGCGCCCCGAGGAGGCTGGTCAGCCAGAACATGGTGTGCCAGTCGTAGTACTGCACCACCAGCGCGGCCAGCGGCAGGCCCAGCGCGGCGCCGATGCCGACGGTGGAGCTCATCAGCGCCACCGCCGATCCCCGCCGCTCGGGCGGCAGTTCGTCGCGCAGGATGCTGATGGACAGCGGTACGACGGAGGCGGCGGCGCCTTGCAGGGCGCGGGCGACGATGAGCACCGTGATGTCGGACGACAGGGCGCACATCACGGAGCCCACGGTCATCAGCGCGAGGGCCCCGGTGAGCACCCGGCGCTTGCCGTACATGTCGCCGGCCCGGCCGAGCACCGGGGTGAGCACGGCTCCCGCGAGCAGGGTCGCGGTCACCATCCAGGAGACCGCGCCGGCCGAGGAGTGGGTGAGCCTCGGCAGGTCCGGGAGCAGAGGGACGACCACCGTCTGCATGACGGCCATCAGGATCCCGCCGAAGGCCAGTACCGGGATGGTCAGCCGCTCCCGCAGCCGGGGCGGTGCGAGGGACGAGCCCGAGGGGCCGGCTGTCGGGGCGGGGTGGTCCATCGGGGCTCCTGCGTGCGGCACAGATATGAAGGTGAATACGAATTCACCCTATCGAGTGAATCGCCTTTCACCAACTCGTGCCGCCCTCGACGGGCCGCCGCGGCGCGCGCTCAGGACCGGGAGTGCAGGGCGCGCGCGGCGCGTGGCCCGGCCCACCTCTTGAACCGGCGCAACACCTCCAGCCGTCCGGCCGCCTTGTCGATCCCGTAGTAGATCTGCGGGGGCACGTACGGCAGCAGCGGCGAGTGACGCTGCCCGAGCAGGGCGAACATGCGGTGCGCCGGGAGGTCGATGTAGCGGGGCAGGTTCTCGTACCACTGGGCGCTGAGCCGGGCGGCGCTCTGGGCGGAGACCAGTTCGGCCCTGCGCTGCCGTTCGTAGGCGACGAGGGCCTGCGGTACGGCCCCGTGCCTGCGCAGGGCGTCGGCGAGGCACATCGCGTCCTCCAGCGCGAGGGTGGTGCCGGCGCCGATGGAGTAGTGGGTGGTGTGGGCGGCGTCGCCGAGCAGGACGAGGTTGCCGTGGTGCCAGGTCCGGTTGGTGACCGTGCGGAAGGTGGGCCAGGCGGTCGCCGAGGAGCCGCCGATCAGCGGCCGGCCCTCCAGGATGCCGGCGAACAGCTTCTCCAGCAGGGCCAGTTGGTCGGCCTCGTTCAGAGTGTCGAGGCCGAGGCCGGTGAGGGTCCGGGGGGCGCACTCGATGACGCAGGTGCTGTGCCCGTCGTCGTAGGGGTAGCCGTAGCACCAGACCCAGCCGTGCTCGGTCTCGGCGAAGGCGAAGGTGAAGGAGTCGAAGACCTTGGCGGTGCCGAGCCACACGTAGTGGTTGCGGCCCTCGGTGGCCTCCGCGCCGAGGGCGTCGGCGTGCCGTGCGCGCAGGGCGCTGTGGATGCCGTCGGCGGCGACGACCAGGTCCGCCTCGGGGAGGTCGTCGGGCGTGATCTCGCTCTCGAACTCCAGTCGTACGCCGAGGGACCGGGCGCGGGCGGCGAGGATCTCCAGGAGGCGGTGGCGGCCGATGCCGTGGCCCGGGTCGCCGGGCCGCCGGGTGACCTGGTCGCGGACGTGGGCGACGCCCTGGTTCCAGCGCACCGAGCTCTCCTCGACGGCACGCGCCGACTCGGGGTCGTACGTGTGCAGCCGGTCCATCAGGGCACGCCAGCAGGTGACGCCCCAGCCGTAGGTCGAGCCTTCGGGGTTGCGCTCATGGACGGTGATGTCGTGGGACGGATTCTGCCGCTTGAGCAGGATTGCCAGATACAGGCCTGCGGGCCCGCCTCCGACGCAGACGACCTTCACACGCACCCCCGGAAACTACCGAATGTGTTCAATTGGCACCGCAGGGTAGCAACGGAGGCGGGCCGGCCGGGTTTTCGGATCACGCCAGATTGACGGCGTGAGCCACGCCACCCGGGCAGTGGATCGTTGCGAAAGATCACCGGAAACACCCTCGACCCGGCAAGGAATTCCCCGTTCCGGTACATGCGACCCACCCGCCGCAGCAAGATCATCTTTGTTAAATCTTGTATGACATGTAGTCAATTGTCCTGATCGTAGCCAACCCGATCCGGGCGATTTCTCCCACTCGGAAACCGGCGGATAGGCATACGGAGTCATCACCCGCACCCAGCACAGGAGCATCCGTATGCCCGAACTCACCCGGCGTCGCGCACTCACCGCCGCGGCCGCCCTCGCCGCGACGGCTGGCACCACGGCCCTGATCGCCTCCGGCACCCCGGCCGCAGCTCACCCCCAGGAGGGAGCCCTCGAACCCTTCGACGAGGTCTACAAGGGCCGCCGGATACAGGGCCGTCCGGCGGGCACGGACGGCACGGGCGGCATGGGGAACATGGGCGGCACGGGCGGTCACCACCACGGACACGGCGCCGGCTACGTGGTGTCCGTGGACGGGGTCGGGCTGCACGTCATGCGGAATGCGGACGGCAGCTGGATCAGCGTGGTCAGCCACTACGAGCCGGTGCGCACCCCGCGTGCCGCCGCCCGCGCCGCGGTGGACGAGCTGCAGGGCGCGCCACTGCTGCCGTTTCCCGCCAACTGACCACCCGCGCAAGGACTTCCGGAGTTCCGAAGCACATGACCATACGCAAGAACCAGGCCAGTCTGTCCGCCGACGAGAAGCGGCGTTTCGTCGCCGCCGTCATCGAGCTGAAGCGCAGCGGCCGGTACGACGACTTCGTGCGCACGCACAACGCCTTCATCATGTCCGACACCGACGACTCGGAACGCACCGGCCACCGTTCGCCGTCGTTCCTGCCCTGGCACCGCAGATTCCTGCTCGACTTCGAGCAGGCGCTGCAGTCGGTGGACTCCTCGGTGGCACTGCCCTACTGGGACTGGAGCACCGACCGCACCGTCCGTGCCGCGCTGTGGGCGCCGGACTTCCTCGGCGGCACCGGGCGCAGCTCGGACGGACGGGTGACCGACGGGCCGTTCGCCGCGGCGGGCGGGAAATGGCCGCTCAACGTCCGGGTGGACGGGCGTACTTATCTGCGCAGGGCGCTCGGGACGGGCGTGCGGGAGCTGCCCACCCGGGCCGAGGTCGAATCGGTGCTGGCCATGCCGACGTACGACATGGTGCCCTGGAACAGCGCCTCGGACGGCTTCCGGAACCATCTGGAGGGCTGGCGCGGGGTCAATCTGCACAACCGGGTCCACGTCTGGGTCGGCGGGCAGATGGCCACCGGGGTCTCCCCCAACGACCCGGTGTTCTGGCTGCACCACGCCTTCATCGACAAGCTGTGGGCCGAGTGGCAGCGCCGGCATCCGCAGTCGGCCTACGTGCCGGGCGGCGGGACGCCGGACGTCGTCGACCTGAACGAGACGATGAAGCCGTGGAACGACGTGCGGCCGGCGGACCTGCTCGACCACACGCGGTTCTACACGTTCGACGCCTGAGCGCCTCTGATCAGGCGTCCGCCGTTCGGCACTCCGGGTGGCCCCAGCTCTGCCCGTTCTTCGCGATCGGCTCACCCGCCGCGTAGGAGCGGCCGCACAGGCAGCGGCCGGGGAACTTGGCCTTGATGGTGCGCGACGAGGCGCCGCCGGCGGCGCTCTTGCGCGGTGCCGCCTTGCGGCGCGGGGCCCCGGCGAAGGCGGCGGAGGTCGGCGAGGGCGGCGGTACCGGGGAGCCGAGGGCGCTGCCCGCGGCCTCCTGGGCCGTCGCCGCCTGGCTGGCCGCGCGGTCGGCGAAGTCGTTCAGCGGGTCGCCGTCCACCTGGTGGGCGGGCACGTACCGGAAGTCGACCGTGCGGCCGTCGAGGAGCGCGTCGATGCGGACCACCAGGTCCTGGTTGGCGACCGGCTTGCCCGCCGAGGTCTTCCAGCCGTTGCGCTTCCAGCCGGGCAGCCAGGTGGTGACCGCCTTCATGGCGTACTGCGAGTCCATCCGCACCTCGAGCGGCACGTCCGGGGCGACGGCCGTCAGCAGCCGCTCCAGCGCGGTCAGTTCGGCCACGTTGTTGGTGGCCTTGCCGAGCGGGCCGGCCTCCCAGCGGTCCGGAGTCGCCGCGTCGTCGGACACCACCCAGGCCCAGCCGGCCGGTCCCGGGTTTCCCTTTGAAGCCCCGTCGCACGCGGCCACCACTCGTTCACGCATGGGCCCGATCATGCCACGGCCGGCCGGGGCCCCCGGCCGTGGCCCGGGTCCGCCCTGGTCAGACGTCCTTGACCGAAGGCTGCTCGCCCTCGGTGGTGGTGATGTCGATCACGGAGAAGTTGGCGCCCTGCGGGTCGGTGAGCGCCGCGAACCTGCCGAAGGGGCTGCTCATCGGGCCGAAGCGCAGCACCGCACCCTGCTTGACGGCCTTGGCGACGGCCTCGTCGCAGTCGTCGACGGTGAAGTAGACATTGATGTACGAGGGCACCTCGGGCGGGAAGTCGTCGGTCATCCCCATCCGGCCCAGGACCGTGTTCCCGCCCACGTCGAACATCCGGAAGTCGACGTTGTCGTCCTCGACCTGCCGGGCCGTGTAGGAGAAGACGGCGGTGAAGAAGGCGTCGGCCTTCGCGGGCTCGCGGGTGAAGACCTCCGCCCAGCAGTAGGCGCCGGGCACCGCCGTGGCCTCGAAGCCCTCGTGGACGCCGCCCTGCCAGATGCCGAACACGGCGCCGCTGGGCTCGCGCGCCAGGCACATCGTGCCGAAGTCGCCGACCTGCATCGGCTCCATCAGCACCTCGCCGCCGTTCTCCCGGATCCGCGCGGCGACGGCCGCCGCGTCCGGCGAGGCGAAGTACAGACACCACTGCGACTGTCCCTCCTGGCCGGGCATGGGCGGTACGACGGCGGCGACGGCCTTGCCGTTCGCGTAGGCCTGCGTGTAGTTGCCGTACTCCGACGCCGACTCGCCGAACGTCCAGCCGAGGACCTCGCCGTAGAAGCTCTTGGCCCCCTCCAGGTCGCTGAACATGGCGTCGGCCCAGCAGGGGGTTCCTTCGGGTTGTACCGCCATGCCCGCGGCCCTTCCGATCGCACGGATTCTCCCGGTTCCTCACGCTAGCCATCCGGCGGACCGCCCGCGCGCCGAACACCGGACTCCGGCGGACACTGGGAAGGACGACCGGGTGGCCTTCGGCGGACGGGGCACGGCATGGCGGACGTGATGCGGGCGTGGACGGTGGAGCGGCCCGGACCGGTGGAGGCGGATCCGCTGCGCCTGGTCGAGCGTGCGGTACCGGCCCCCGGGGCCGGTGAGCTGCTGGTCCGGGTGCGCGCCTGCGGGGTGTGCCGGACCGATCTGCATGTCACGGAGGGCGATCTGCCCGTCCACCGGCCCGGGGTGACGCCCGGGCACGAGGTGGTGGGCGAGGTCACGGGCCTGGGGACCGGGGTGGCGGACTTCGCGGTGGGCGACCGGGTGGGGGCGGCCTGGCTGCGGCGCACGGACGGGACCTGCGCCTACTGCCGGCGGGGCGCCGAGAACCTGTGTCCGCACTCGGAGTACACCGGCTGGGACGCGGACGGCGGCTACGCGGAGTACACGACCGTGCCGGCGGACTTCGCCTACCGGCTGCCCGGCGCCGTGGACGACGTGGCGCTCGCCCCGCTGCTGTGCGCCGGGATCATCGGCTACCGCGCGCTGCGCCGGGCCGCGCTGCCGCCGGGCGGCCGGCTCGGCCTGTACGGCTTCGGGGGCAGCGCCCACCTGTGCGCGCAGGTGGCGCTCGCGGAAGGCGCGACCGTGCATGTGCTGACCCGGGGTGCCGAGGCCCGCCGGCTGGCCCTGGAGCTGGGCGCGGCCTCGGCCCGGGGTGCCTCCGAGGCGCCGCCCGAGCCGCTGGACAGCGCCGTCCTGTTCGCACCGGTCGGCACTCTGGTGCCGGTCGCGCTGCGCGCCCTGGACCGGGGCGGGGTGCTGGCGGTGGCGGGCATCCACCTCAGCGACGTACCGGCGCTGAACTACGAGCGGGAGTTGTTCTACGAGCGGGAGCTGCGCAGCGTCACCTCCAACACCCGGGACGACGGGCGGGAGTTCCTGGCCCTGGCCGAACGGCACCAGGTGCGCGCGACCACCCACGCCTACCCGCTGTCCGAGGCCCCGCGGGCCCTGCGGGACCTGAAGGCCGGGCGCTTCGACGGGGCCGCGGTGCTGGTCAACGACCTTTCCTGAGTCCAACCCGCGCCGCACCCGGGCACCGGAGCGATCAACGGCGCACGATCAGGAGACACCACCTTTTCCACCCCGGACATCGGGTTTGCACAACCAAGGCGCGCAACCGCCCCTTTCACGCCGTACCCGTAGATCACCACGGCTGTTTGGCTGGTCCTGGCGCAGCGCCACCTCGCACACCACCGACCCTCCGGGTCACCTCTGTTCGCCTCTCTGCTGGAGGGAATGTGTCCACACCGGACAGCGTCATCGGTTCCGCCGTCGACGAGCCCGAGCCGGATCCGACCACCGACGCGGAGCTCACCAGTCTGAGCACCCGGGCGGCGCGTCAGCTCGCCACGACCACCAAGTCCGAACCGCAGATGCAGGCCATCACCTCACGATGGCTGCTGAAGACGCTGCCGTGGGTGGACGTGAAGGGCGGCGCCTACCGGGTCAACCGGCGTCTCCAGCTGCGCACCGGACGCGGCCGGGTGAGCTTCGAGCAGAACGGCGGCGACGACATCCGGGTCATCCCGGGAACCCTCACCGAGCTGCCCGTCCTGCGGGGTTACGGCGACCTGGACGCGCTGACCCAGATCGCCGAGCGGTTCCAGCCCCGCGAAGTACGTGCCGGCCAGGTGCTGTTCGAGGCCGGACAACCGGTCACCGAGACCTACCTGGTCGTGCACGGCCGCTTCATCCGGTTCGCCACCGGCAAGTACGGCGAGGAAGAGGTCGTCGGAGTCGTCACGGACGGCGACCAGATGGGCGACGAGGCGGTCGGCCAGACCGACCCGCTCTGGCTCACCTCGGTCCGGGCCGAGACGGCCGGGGTGGTGCTGGCGCTGCCCTGGACGGTCGTCGAGGAGATCATGGACCGGGTGCCGTCGCTGGGCGCGCATCTCCAGGCGTACGTCGACCGGCAGCGGCTGCCGATGAACCGCAAGGGCGAGGCCGAGGTGCCGGTACAGGCCGGCCACCGGGGCGAGCCGACCCTGCAGGGCGGCTTCGTGGACTACGAACTCGCGCCGCGCGAGTACGAGTTGTCGCTCACCCAGACCGTCCTGCGGGTGCACTCCCGGGTCGCCGACCTCTACAACAACCCGATGGACCAGACCCAGCAGCAGCTGCGCCTCACGGTCGAGGAGATCCGTGAACGCCAGGAGTGGGAACTGGTCAACAACCGGGAGTTCGGGCTGCTGCACAACATCGACTACGGGCAGCGGATCAGCTCCTTCACCGGCCCCCCGACACCGGACGACATGGACGAGCTGATCTCCATGCGCCGCAAGACCAAGGTGATCCTGGCGCATCCCAAAGCGATCGCGGCGTTCTTCCGGCAGTGCAACCGGCGCGGCCTCGTGCCGCCCAGCGCGAACATCGACGGGCACGAGATCCCGGCCTGGCGCGGGGTCCCGATCTATCCGTGCAGCAAGATCCCGGTCAGCGACGACCACACCAGCAGCATCATCGCGCTGCGCACCGGCGAGGCCGACCAGGGGGTCATCGGCCTCTACCAGACCGGCATCCCCGAGGAGTTCCAGCCCGGCCTGAACGTCCGCTTCATGGGCGTCAACGAGCAGGCCATCGTCAACTACCTGGTCACCGCCTACTACTCGCTGGCCATCCTGGTCCCCGACGCGGCCGGGATCCTGGAGAACGTCCAGCTCGGCCGCACCGCCGACTGACGGCCTGGAGCACAGTCATCATGACCACACCCACCACCTCCTACGTCCCGCCCGGGCCGCCGAGCATCGCGCGGAGTCTGCTCCCGGCCAGGCGTACCGGGGCGGTCCCCGGACTGCACTACCGTCCGGCGGTGCCCGCCGACCCGGCGAAGGCCGCCGAACTCGACCTCCGCCTGGAGACCTGGGCACGGGAACTCGACCTGTTCCCGGAAGCCTGGAAGGGGGACTTCTCGGGCTTCCAGTTCGGCCGGGCCGTCGTACTCCAGCATCCGGGCGGTCTCGACCTGGACCGGCTCACCGTCGCCGGCAAGCTGCTGCTCGCCGAGAACATCGTGGACTCCTGCTACTGCGAGGAGGACGAGGGGCGCGGCGGCTCCCGGCGCGGGCTCGGCGGCCCGCTGATCATCGCCCAGTCGGCGCTCGACCCGTACCACGGCGTCCCGGAGCTGGAGGAGGAGTGGCGCGAGGGCATCCGGTCCGACGGTCCGCTGCGCTCGTACCACTTCGCCCTCGCGGAGTTCGCGGAGTTCGCCACCCCCAGCCAGACCGACCGGTTCGTGCACGACGTCGCCCGGCTGCACCTCGGGTACCTGGGCGAGGCCGCCTGGATGGAGACCGGGTACATGCCGCGGGTCTGGGAGTACCTGGTGATGCGGCAGTTCAACAACTTCCGGCCGTGTCTGTCGATCGTGGACGCGGTGGACGGCTACGAACTGCCCGAGCCGCTCTACGCCCGCCCGGAGGTCCAGCGGATCACGGCGCTGGCCTGCAACGCGACCACGATCGTCAACGACCTGTACTCCTTCACCAAGGAGCTGGCGAGCGATCCGGACCACCTCAACCTGCCCCAGGTGGTGGCCGCCAACGACCGGCGCGGGCTGAAGGCGGCCTATCTGAAGTCCGTCGACATCCACAACCGGATCATGGACGCCTTCGAGGAGGAGTCGGCCGCGCTGGCCGCCGGCTCGCCGCTGCTCGCACGCTACGCGGAGGGCCTCGCCGCCTGGGTCTCGGGCAACCACGAATGGCACTCCACCAACACCAACCGCTACCACCTGCCCGACTACTGGTAGCGGCGGGTCCATCCGCACCACCCGCACCACCGGCACCACCCGAAACACCGTCAGAAACACTTCGAGGAGAACCTGTTGACCACTGCGCCTGTCGCTCGGAAGACCACCACGTCAGCCCCGGTACCGACCCAGTCCAGGTACCAGAACAGCGTCGCGGAGTACTGGAACGCCGAGGAGAACCCGGTCAACCTCGAACTCGGAAAGATCGACGACCTCTACCACCACCACTACGGCATCGGTGAGGCCGACTGGTCGGTGCTCGACGAGACCGACCCCGAACTGCGCAGGGAGCGCGTCACCAGCGAGCTGCACCGCCTGGAGCACGCGCAGGCCGAGCTGCTCGCCGGGCATCTGGGACCGCTCACCGCCGACGACCGGGTCTTCGACGCCGGCTGCGGCCGGGGCGGCGGCAGCATCGTGGCGAACCTGCGCTACGGCTGCCACGCCGACGGAGTCACCATCTCAGCCAAGCAGGCCGGCTTCGCCAACGACATGGCCCGCAAGCGGGAGGTCGGCGACAAGGTCCGCTACCACCACCGGAACATGCTGGACACCGGCTTCGAGACCGGCGCGTACGCGGCCTCCTGGAACAACGAGTCCACGATGTACGTCGAGCTGGAGCTGCTCTTCGCCGAGCACGCCCGGCTGCTGCGCCGCGGCGGCCGCTACGTCACCGTCACCGGCTGCTACAACAACGCCTACGGGCAGGCCTCGCGCGAGGTTTCCCTGATCAACGCCCACTACATCTGCGACATCCACCCGAGGTCGGAGTACTTCCGGGCGATGGCGAACAACCGGCTGGTGCCGGTCCATGTGGAGGACCTCACCGA
This sequence comes from Streptomyces sp. NPDC059224, assembly GCF_042754285.1. Taxonomy (NCBI): domain Bacteria; kingdom Bacillati; phylum Actinomycetota; class Actinomycetes; order Kitasatosporales; family Streptomycetaceae; genus Streptomyces; species Streptomyces sp. NPDC059224. The sequence goes on along the minus strand of NZ_JBHZAN010000044.1, from coordinate 8,122 downwards.
GGCGGCCATCCCGTACTGGGAGTTGCGCAAGCAGGCCGACCACCTGGTCACGGGGATCGAGGACGCCTTCCTCACCGCGTACAAGAACGGCAGCTTCCAGTACCTGCTGATCGTGGCCGACCGGGTCTGACCCGGGACGGCGCGGGCGCGGGGGGGGGGGGGGGGGGGCCGCCCCGCCGCGGCCGGGGGGGGGGAGGGCGCCGGCGGCGGTGTTACAGGGGGGGGGGTTGAGGAGTGGGCAGGCGGAGA
>NZ_JBHZAN010000044.1:0-7863 GCF_042754285.1 Streptomyces sp. NPDC059224 | reverse complement strand
CGTGCTTTTATATTTTTTTGTTTGTGGGGGGCGCGGTGGTCGGCGGGGGGGGGGGGGGGGGGGGGGGGGGGGCGGCGCGGACACCGCCCCGCGTCGCCGTGCGGGTCACTCGCCCGCGTACGCCTTCTTCAGCTCGGCGATGTCCAGCTTGCCCATCGCGTACATCGCCCGGGTGGTGCGGGCCGCCCGCTCCGGGTCGGCGTCGCCGATCATCTCGATCAGTCCCTCCGGGATGACCTGCCAGGAGACTCCGTACCGGTCCTTGAGCCAGCCGCACGGGCCGGGCTCGCCGCCGTTCTCGGCGAGCTTGGTCCAGTAGTGGTCGACCTCCTCCTGCCCGTCGCAGTAGATCTGGAAGGAGATCGCCTCGTTGAACTTGAACTGCGGGCCGCCGTTGAGGGCGACGAACTTGTGCCCGTTGGCCGTGAAGTCGACGGCGATCACCGATCCGGCGGGGCCCGGTCCGGCCTCGGTGTAGTGGCCGATCCGCCCGATGCCGGAGTTCTTGAAGATCGACACGTAGTAGTGGGCGGCCTCCTCGGCCTGGCCGTCGAACCAGAGACACGTGGTGAATCCGTCGGTGGTCATGGGCACCTCCTGGAGCGTGGAACAGGGTCATCCGTACCGACCCCCACACGGCGGGAAACTCATCGCCGGCCGCTCATCGGGACACCTAGCATGCAGACCATGATCTCTTCGTCAGCCGTCGAACCGTTTCGTGTCTCGATCCCCCAGAGCGACCTCGACGACCTCCACGACCGGCTCGACCGCACCCGCTGGCCGGCCGAGCTGCCGGGCGCCGGCTGGGAGTACGGCGTACCGACGCCGTACCTGCGGGAGCTCGCGCACTACTGGCGGCACGAGTACGACTGGCGGGCGGCCGAGGCGGAGCTCAACGCGTGGCCCCAGTTCACGACGGTGATCGACGGCGCTCACGTCCACTTCGCCCACATCCGCTCCGCCGAGCCGGACGCCACCCCGCTGGTCATCACCCACGGCTGGCCGGGCTCGGTCGTGGAGTTCCTGGACGTGGTCGGCCCGCTCACGGATCCGGCCGCGCACGGCGGGGATCCGGCCGACGCCTTCCACGTGGTGGTGCCGAGCGTCCCGGGTTTCGGTTTCTCCGGTCCCACCTCGGCGCCCGGCTGGGAGGCGGGCCGGATCGCGGACGCCTGGGCCGAGCTGATGGGGCGGCTGGGTTACGAGCGGTTCGGCGCGCAGGGCGGCGACTGGGGTGCGGCGATCTCGCGCGAACTGGGCCGCGCCCATCCCGAGCGGGTGATCGGCGTCCACCTCAATCTGCTGCCGGGCGCCCAGCAGGCCACCGAGCCCACGGCCGAGGAGCTGGCCGCGCTCGGCCCCGAGGAGCAGGCGCACACCCTTGACTCCTGGCACCGCTGGGCCGCCTGGTCCCGGGAGAGCACCGGGTACGCGGTCCTGCAGAGCACCCGCCCGCACACCCCCGGCTTCGCGCTCACCGACTCGCCGGTGGGACAGCTCGCCTGGATCGTCGAGAAGTTCCAGGAGTGGACGGACTCCGAGGAGCTGCCGGAGGAGGCCGTGGACCGGGACCGGCTGCTGACCGACGTGATGCTGTACTGGCTGACCGGCACGGCCGCCTCGTCCGCCCGCGTCTACTGGGAGCGGGCGCACGCCACCGGCCTCCGCGCCACCGCGCCCTCCCTGCCGTCGACGGCACCGACCGCCCTCGCGCTCTTCCCGGCCGAACCCCAGCGTCCGCTGCGGCACAAGGCCGACCGCACGGAGAACATCGTGCGCTGGACGGAGTTCGACCGGGGCGGACACTTCCCGGCGATGGAGGAGCCGGACCTGCTGGTGGGCGACGTCCGGGCGTTCTTCCGGCAGCTGCGGGAGCAGGGCGCGGCCTGACCCGCCGTCAGGCGACCAGGCACAGCCCGTTGTAGGGCGCGGGCCGGCCGGCAGCGGTCTGCCGGGCGAACTCGGAGTGGACCAGGGACAGCAGGTTCCCGAGGTCGAGTCCGAGGGCGTGGGCGGCGGCCGCGAGGACCTCGGAGGATGCCTCCTTGCGGCCGCGCTCGATCTCCGAGAGATACGGCAGGGAGATCCGGGCGGTCTCGGCGACCTCCTTGAGGGTCCGTTCCTGGTCCAGCCGCTCGCGCCGCAGGACGTCTCCGACCAGGTCTCGCCAGAGGGGCTCTCTCGGCTCCGGGTCCGGCTGGCTCGGGCGCAGCGGAATGACAGGGGCGTGGTCGCGCGGTTGACTGCTCACTCCGACAGCCTAAAAGCAGTGGCCCCTCGCAGGAGCGGATCGGCATGCTGCCCGGCATGGATGCGCTGGAGTGCACGGGAACGGGGCCGAAGCTGCGGGACACCTTCGACCAGGACGCGGAGCGGTACCTGCGCGCACGGCCCCGCTATCCCCCCTCTCTGGTGGCGGAGCTGAGCCGGGTCACCGCTGCCGGCCCGGGGGTGCGCGTGCTGGAGATCGCTCCGGGCACCGGGCAGCTCACCGTGGACCTCGCCGGGTCCGGCTGTGCGATCACGGCCGTGGAGCTGGGGCCGTCCCTGGCCGCGGTGGCCCGCCGGGAACTGGCCGCGTTCCCCGCCGTGGACGTCGTGACCGCGGACTTCGAGCGGTGGGAGCCGCCCGCGGAGCCGTTCGACGCGGTGGTGTGCGCGACCGCGTTCCACTGGATCGACCCCGCGGTCCGGGTGCCCAGGGCGGCCCGGGCACTGCGCGCCGGCGGACTGCTCGCCGTCGTCACCACCCACCATGTGGCGGGAGGCACCGAGGCCTTCTTCGCCGACGTGCAGGAGTGCTACGAGCGCTGGGACCCGGCCACCCCGCCGGGACTGCGGCAGACCCCCGAGTCGGAGATCATCCCCGACACCGCCGAGTTCAGCGGCTCCCCGTACTTCACGGACGTCACCGTGCACGGCCACTCCCAGGAGATCACGTACACCACCGACGCCTATCTGGACGTCCTCCTCACCTACTCCAACCACCGCGCCCTGCCCGAAACCGCCCGGAAGGGGTTGCTGGACGGTGTCCGGGACCTCATCGACTCGCGGTACGACGGTGTGGTCACCAAGCGGTACCGGCACGAACTGATCACGGCCGTCCGCGTCGGAGGGTGAGCGGTTCGCCACCGGACGTCGACGACCTTTTTCCGCCAGCCGTGTAAACGGGGTGCATGCGACGCGTCACCCCGGGTACTCGTCGTTCAAGCACGCATGGGATGTCCGACAGCGGGTACCCGGGCCAGGGCGATCAACTGGACAAGGCCGGAACGACAGAGGCCGAAGAGGCACACGCCGTACCGTGACTTTCGTGGGGAGAGGCAATGAACACCGGGATCCGGTCCGAAGCAGTGAAGACCGCGCAGTGTGTCGGAGAACGCTCGGCGGCAGGGACGCTGCCCGGAATAGAGGACCCGAAGACCGTCGCTCCCCGGGACGCGCGCGAGCTGTCCCGCCAGTTCTTCCGGCGGATCACCGAGCTGGAGGAGGGCACGGCCGAGTACCAGTACGCCCGCAACACCCTCATCGAGATGAACATGTCGCTGGTGCGGTTCGCGGCCGGACGGTTCCGCAACCGGGGCGACGACATGGAGGACATCGTCCAGACCGGGATGATCGGCCTGATCAAGGCCATCGACCGGTTCGAGCTGTCGCGTGAGGTGGAGTTCACCTCCTTCGCGCTGCCGTACATCGTGGGCGAGATCAAGCGGTTCTTCCGGGACACCACCTGGGCGGTGCACGTCCCGCGCCGGCTCCAGGAGCTGCGGGTCGAACTGGCCAAGGCGCGCGAGGAGCTCTCCAGCCGCCTTGACCGGGATCCGACGGTCGCCGAGCTCGCCACCCTCATGAACCTGTCCGAGAACGAGGTGGTCGAGGGCCAGCTGGCCTCCAACGGCTACAACTCCTCCTCGCTGGACGCCGCGCTCACCGGCGACGGCCCCGAGGACGGCGAGTCCGTGCTCGCCGACTTCATCGGGGTCGAGGAGGACGGGCTGCGGCTCGTCGAGGACTTCCAGTCGCTGGCCCCGCTCATGGCCGAGCTGAGCGAGCGGGACCGGGAGATCATCCATCTGCGGTTCGTCGAAGAGGCCACCCAGGCGGAGATCGGCGAGCGGCTCGGCTGCTCCCAGATGCATGTCTCCCGCCTCATCAAGCGGATCATCGCGCGGCTGCGCCAGGGGATGCTGGGCGAACTCGGCTGCGCCTGAGTCCGACGGCGGATCGCACGGGTACCGCCCCAAACCGCCCGGACCGGCGCACGGGGCGGCACCCGTGCGATCCGGTCGGTGCGAGATCAGTGCGAGAGGGGCACCAGCGCGCGGACCCGCTTGCCGACCGGCACCCGCTCGGCGGTCACTTCGGCGGCCAGGGCGTGCACGATCTCCAGACCGTGCCGGCCGACCCGCTCGGGATCCTTGGGGAACCGCCGGGGCAGCGCGGCACTGCTGTCGTACACGGAGACCAGGACCGCGCTGTCCGTACCCTCCAGTTCGAGGATGTACGGGCCGTTGCTGTGCCGGTCCGCGTTGGTGATCAGCTCACTCACCACCAGGAGCAGCTCACCGTCGGCCCGGGGATCGATCGCGGCGCACCACTCGGTTCTGAGCTGTTCCAGGAAGCGGGCCGCGAAGTCCCGTGCCTCGGCGATGCAGCCAGGTTCACCGGTGTAGTGCGCCGCCCGTCGCAGCGGCTCCACGGGTACGTCGAAGCCAGTCGGTATCACTGCCCCGCCCAGGTGTTCGATCATGCGTCTCTCCAGGAGGCCGGTGCCGGCCGGATCGCTGTTGCAACCATGCTCGTACCCCGAGTGTCGTCCCGCAGTCCCCAAGGTGTTCGCCGACCGCGCACAAAAGACGTCACGCTGGTCACACCGCCGGGGAACCGGGGCTTCCGGATTCCGGGGGGACGTGGGGAGCCGAGCTGGGTGGGGCCTGCGGGGAGGCCGGGGAGGCCGGGGACAGCGCGGACTCGGAACCGGGCGACGCCGGGGAGGGCACCTGGGAGGGCGGGGCCGCCGACTTGGGCGACTGCGGTGCGGGCGCCTCGGACTTGGGGGACTGGTTCTTGGGGGGCTCCGTCTTCGGGGACTCCGTCTTCGGCGCCTCGGACCTGGGCGCCTCGGTCTTCGGAGACTCGGTCTTCGGAGACTCCGTCCGCGGTGATTCCGTCTTCGGTGATTCCGGCTTGGGGGACTCCGGCTTCGGAGACTCGGTCCTCGCAGACTCCGACGAGGACGGCGGCTTCGAGGACGGCGACTCGGACGACGGCGAGTTCGACGACGGGGACGGGGAGCCGGTGCCGTGGCTCGCGCCGGGGCTGGACGGACCCGAGGGGTGGGTGGAGGCCGGCGGGTTCATCGGGTTCGGGTCGGCCGGGGGCTTGACCGGGCGGTCGTCGTGCCCGGTGTGATCGCCCCGCTGACGGCCGAACCAGTCGTCGTGCTTGTGGTCGAAGAGGACGAAGACGTTGACGATCCGCGCGGCGGGCGCGACGACGACCACGTTCGAGGGCCGGTACCCGGACCAGGCGGCACCCGTGGTCCTCGGGGTGTTCTGCTGCGCGACCGGCGGGGTCAGCGGGTTGCCGCAGGCACAGCGCACCTGGGGCACCCCGTGCCCGTCGACCAGGACGGCGGTGCCCGTCTGGAGGACGGACTGGTACGTGGTCGAGCCGCCGTCGCGGTAGCCGTGGGCGGTGACCCGGGTGTCCGCGCGCAGCTGCACGGGGGTGAGGGAGCGCAGGTAGGCGGGGACGCCGGAGGGCCGGACGCCGACCTGGGCGGCGAACGCCTTGTTGCGCGAGGGTGAGGCCTGGAAGTACCTGACCTGTTTCTCGATGTCGCAGCTGCTGCTGTTCTTCGTTCCGCTGTAGAGGCCGGGCGCTCCGCCGTCCACCCCGCGCACCTCGTTCACCGGCGCGGCGGAGTTGTCCGGCCCGGCGGGTACGGAGGACGCCGCCGCGACGGAGCTCTTCGTGGCACTGGACTCGGTGAACGGGTCCTGCCCTGAGCTGTTGGCGGCCTGCAGGAAGACCTCGCCGGTCTTCCCGGAACCGCCGTCCGAACGGGTGAGGACCACGGCCAGGACCGCGGCGACCACCACCGCGGTGGTGAGCATCGCGATCCGGGGAGCGGACCGCCACCACGGCTGGTGCGGCGGTCCGCCCTGGCTGCCGCCTCCCCCGCCGCCGGGCGGCGGTGAGGGCGGGCCGGGAGGTGGTCCGGCGGGCCCGGACAGCGGGCCGGAGGGCGGTCCCGTGGGGCGGCCGGATGACGGCGGTTCGATCCTCACGCTCATCTCCCCGTTGCGACGGACGGCATTCGCGACGATCGGCTTGAAACACCTTTTGCGAAAAATGCCTCATCTGATGCACAACGAGCCCAATGTGCGCCGGTCCCCCACCGCCCGCAAGCCGAGGTCCCCCGCCGCCCGCAGGCAGACGCGGACGGCGCACCCGGCGGGCGAGGCGCCGGCAGGCTGCCTAGCGTGGCACCGTGAGCGCCCGAATCACTTCCGCACGGCACGGCTGGCTGCCCGCCCTCGGTGTGGTGCTCGCCTCGCTGGTCGCCATGGCGGTGGTGGCCGCCGTGGGACTGTGGGCCGCGGGCGCGGCGGACCTGCCGAAGAGCGCGTTCCTGCCGGTACTGCTCGCGACCGTGGTGGCGGCCGTCGGCGGCACCGTCGAACTGTCCGGCGACGCGGGCGACCTGGCCCGGACGAACGCCGGCCTGACCGTCGTACCGCTCTCGGTCACGCTGGTCGGGACGCTGGTCGGCGCCGCGGGTTTTCTGCGGCCGCTGCGGCACCGGGCGGTGGCCGGCGCCCGGGAGCTGGCCGGCTGGGCGGCCCGGATCGCGGTGCTGTGGCTGCTCGCGCTGGTCGGGCTCGCGCTCGGCGCCCGGCACGTCTTCGCCGTGGACGTGGGTGACGGCACCCTCGGTGACCTCTCCGACCTGCTGGACGCCGGGCCGACGGTGGGCTTCACGACGGACGTGCCGCTCACCGTCGTGTTCGGGCTGCTGTGGCTCGCCGGGATCCTGGTGCTGGCGCTGCTGGTGTCCCCGGGGGCCCCGCTGCCGGGACGGCTGCTGCGGTTCCAGACGTCGGTGCGCCCGGCGGCGTTCGCGATGGTCGTGTACGTGCTGGCGTCCGTCGCCCTGGCGCTGGTCGCCGCGCTGGTCGCGATGGTGACGCGCGGGCATGCCGAGCAGACCCTCGCGGTGATCCTGCTGGGGCTGCCCAACCTGGCGTGGCCGGCGCTCACGCTGGGTCTCGGCGCCACCTGGCAGGGCCGGGTCGACGGCCCGTTCGGGCTGCCGGTGCCGCATGTCCTCGCCGAGGTGCTGCGCACCCCGGACGTCTCGACCCTCGACCTGCGTACGGTCACCGCCCACGACGGCCGCTGGTGGTGGCTGGCGGTGGCGGCCGCGGTGCTGCTCCTGGCGGCCGCCTTCCTGATGGCGGCCCGCTCACCGGCGCGGGTCCGCGCCTGGCGGCACGCCCTGCATCTGGCGGTCGCGCTCGCGCTGACCATGCTGACCCTCTGCCTCGCCGGCCGGGTCTCCGCCCACTACGGCCTCTCGCTGCTCGGCATCGGTGACCTGGGCGGCAATCTGTCGGGTGAGCTGCTGCTGGAACCGCGGCTGTGGCCGGCGGTGGGCCTGGGCGCCCTGTGGGGTCTGATCGCCGGGTTCCTGGGCGCGCTTGCGGCCGGCCCGGTGCGCCGCCGGGGCGAGGTCGCGGCCCCAGAACCCTGAGGCCCTAGCTGTTCTGTCCCGGGAGGTTGTGGACGGTGACAGGGCTCACGGCTGACTGATCTTGAAATAGGTGAGGGCCTTCTGGCTCGGTGTGGATTGCGACG
>NZ_JBHZAN010000043.1:0-69984 GCF_042754285.1 Streptomyces sp. NPDC059224 | reverse complement strand
GTCCTGGCCGCCACCCTCTCCCCCACCTGGGGCATCTACAGCGGCTACGAACTCTGCGAGAACACCCCCCTCAAAGAGGGCGGCGAGGAATACCTCGACTCCGAGAAGTACCAGCTCAAACCCCGCGACTGGACACGCGCCGACACCGAGGGCATCGCCCCCCTCATCACCCGCCTCAACACCGTCCGGCGTGACAGCCCGGCCCTGCGACAGCTGCGTGATCTCCACTTCCACCATGCCGACCAGGACTCGGTGATCGTCTACAGCAAGCGGAGCGGATCGAACACGGTTCTGGTGGTCGTCAACCTCGACCCCCACCACACCCAGGAGGCCACGGTCTCGTTGGACATGCCGCAACTCGGCCTGAACTGGCACGAGTCGGTACCGGTGCGCGACGAGCTCACCGGTGAAACCTTCAACTGGGGCAGGGCCAACTATGTGCGCCTGGAACCGGGTCGACGACCCGCGCATATCTTCACGGTGCTGCGACCGTCCCCGCGGATCGGAGGGTCACCCACAATATGATCGTCAACGAACCCGTCCCGGACACCTTCGAGGACACTCCCGCAAAGGACCGGGACCCGGACTGGTTCAAACGCGCCGTCTTCTACGAGGTCCTGGTGCGATCCTTCCAGGACAGCAACGGTGACGGCATCGGCGACCTGAAGGGTCTGACCGCGAAGCTCGACTACCTCCAGTGGCTGGGCGTCGACTGTCTCTGGCTGCCGCCCTTCTTCAAGTCCCCGCTGCGGGACGGCGGTTACGACGTCTCGGACTACACCGCCGTACTCCCCGAATTCGGTGACCTCGCCGACTTCGTGGACTTCGTCGACGCCGCACACCAGCGCGGTATGCGCGTGATCATCGACTTCGTCATGAACCACACCAGCGACCAGCACCCGTGGTTCCAGGAGTCGCGCAGGGACCCCGACGGACCCTACGGCGACTACTACGTCTGGGCGGACGACGACAAGCAGTACCAGGACGCCAGGATCATCTTCGTCGACACCGAGGCGTCCAACTGGACCTACGACCCGGTCCGCAAGCAGTACTTCTGGCACCGCTTCTTCTCCCACCAGCCCGACCTCAACTACGAGAACCCGGCCGTCCAGGAGGAGATCCTCTCCGCGCTGAAGTTCTGGCTGGATCTGGGCATCGACGGCTTCCGGCTGGACGCGGTGCCCTACCTCTACCAGCGCGAGGGCACCAACTGCGAGAACCTGCCCGCCACCCACGACTTCCTGAAACGGGTGCGCAAGGAGATCGACACGCAGTACCCGGACACCGTGCTGCTGGCCGAGGCGAACCAGTGGCCCGAGGACGTGGTCGACTACTTCGGCGACTACCGCAGCGGTGGCGACGAGTGCCACATGGCGTTCCACTTCCCGGTGATGCCGCGGATCTTCATGGCGGTACGCCGTGAGTCCCGCTACCCGGTCTCGGAGATCCTCGCCAAGACGCCGGCCATCCCCTCCGGCTGCCAGTGGGGCATCTTCCTGCGCAACCACGACGAGCTGACCCTGGAGATGGTCACCGACGAGGAACGCGACTACATGTGGGCCGAGTACGCGAAGGACCCGCGGATGCGCGCCAACATCGGCATCCGCAGGCGGCTGGCCACCCTCCTCGACAACGACCGCAACCAGATCGAGCTGTTCACCGCCCTGCTGCTGTCCCTGCCCGGCTCGCCGATCCTCTACTACGGCGACGAGATCGGCATGGGCGACAACATCTGGCTCGGTGACCGCGACGCGGTGCGCACCCCGATGCAGTGGACACCGGACCGCAACGCCGGGTTCTCGTCCTGCGACCCGGGACGGCTCTTCCTGCCGACGATCATGGACCCGGTCCACGGCTACCAGGTCACCAACGTCGAGGCGTCGATGTCGTCCCCGTCCTCGCTGCTGCACTGGACCCGCCGCATGATCGAGATCCGTAAGCAGAATCCTGCCTTCGGACTGGGGTCCTACACCGAGCTGCAGTCGTCGAACGCGGCGGTGATCGCCTTCCTGCGGGAGTACGAGGACGACCTCGTCCTGTGTGTGCACAACTTCTCCCGGTTCGCCCAGCCCACCGAGCTGGACCTGCGGCGCTTCAACGGCCGCCATCCGGTGGAGCTGTTCGGCGGGGTGCGGTTCCCGGCCGTCGGCGAGCTGCCGTACCTGCTGACCCTGGCCGGGCACGGCTTCTACTGGTTCCGGCTGCGCGCGGACGGGTAACCGGAACCAAGGCACGGTCCACCCCGGGCGGCGACGGTTTCCGCCGGCCCGCCCGGGGCACGCATCACTCACGCCCCCGACGACCGGGGAAAGGACGTACCGCCATGGCGGAAACGGTCACCCCCTCCACGCCCCCTCTCCTCGCCTCGCTCGATCCCCTCCTGCGCGAGTGGCTGCCCCGGCAGCGCTGGTTCGCGGGCAAGGGCAGTCCGGTCACCGGCTTCACCACCGTGGCCGAGACCGAACTCCTGCCGTCGGACGGCAAGCTGGGCCTGCACCATCTACTGGTCCGCGCCGAACAGCCGCCCGCACCCGCCGCGGCCGGCGACTGCTACCAGCTGCTCATCGGCACGCGGGAGGCGCTGCCGCCGCGGCTGGCGCCCGCGCTGATCGGCCACTTCACCGAGGGCCCGCTGGCCGGACGCACGGTGTACGACGCCCTGTACGACCCCCGCCCGGCCGAGGTGCTCCTGGAGGCCCTGCGCACCCGGGCCCGCATCGGCGGCCTGCTCTTCGAACACGCCCCCGGCACGGAGATACGCGACGGGCTGGTGGCCCGGCTCCTGACCGCCGAGCAGTCCAACTCCTCGGTCGTCTACGGAGATACGTTCATCCTGAAGCTCCTGCGGCGGGTCGTGCCCGGCGTCAACCCCGACCTGGAGCTGCCCCTGGCCCTGGCCCGCGAGGGCTGCGCCCGGGTGCCCGCCCCGACGGCGTGGCTGCGGGCGGAGCTGTCCGACGAGCCCGACGCGTCGTACGTCCTGGCCGTTCTGCAGCCCTTCGTACGCGGCGCGACCGACGGCTGGGAACTGGCCCTGCGCGAGCTGGCCAAGGGCGAGGACTTCGCAGCGGACGCACGGGCGCTGGGGCGGGCCACCGCCGAGGTGCACACCGCGCTGGCCCGGGCGCTGCCGACCGTCACCCTCGGGCACAGCCAACTGGAGTCCATGGTCGCGGGCATGACCGAGCGGCTGACGGCGGCCGCCCAGGCGGTGCCGGCGCTGCGACCGTACGAGGACGGCCTGCGCTCGGCCTACGAGGCGCTGGGGAGCCTGGCCGCCGAGGGCCGCACCTGGACCGCCCAGCGGGTGCACGGCGATCTGCATCTGGGGCAGTGCCTGCGCTCGCCGTCCGGGGAGTGGTCCCTGATCGACTTCGAGGGCGAGCCCGCCCGCCCGCTGCCCGAGCGCCGGATGCCGCAGCCGCCGGTGCGCGACATCGCGGGCATGCTGCGCTCCTTCGACTACGCGGCCCACTCGGTGACCCCGGCGGCCCGCGCCTGGGCGCGACTGTGCCGGGCGGCCTACTGCTCCGGGTACGCCGAGATCACCGGCGTCGACCCGCGCACCGACCCCGTGCTGCTGCGGGCCTGCGAGACCGACAAGGCCGTCTACGAGGTCGTCTACGAGGCCCGGCACCGCCCCGACTGGCTTGCGGTGCCCCTGTCGGCCGTGCACCGCCTCGCCACCTCCGACCCGACCTGACATCTCTCCGGGAGACGCGTCCGTGACCTCCAAGACGTCCGTATCCGTAACCGCCGACGACCGCGACCGGCTGCTGCTCGGCACGCACCACGACCCGCACTCCGTCCTGGGCGCCCATCCGGTGCCGGGCGGCGGGATAGCCGTGCGCGCGTTCCGTCCGTACGCCCGCGCGGTGACGGTGGTCGCCGGCCGGGATCTGCGGACCGGGCTGCACGACGACGGCGACGGCTTCTTCTCCGTCCTGCTCCCCCTCTCCGACGTGCCGGTCTACCGGCTGCTGGTGGAGTACGAGGGGACGGCCCAGGAGTCCGAGGACGCGTACCGCTTCCTGCCCACCCTGGGCGACCTCGACCTGCACCTGCTGGGCGAGGGCCGGCACGAGCGGCTGTGGGAGGTGCTCGGGGCGCACCCGATGACCCACCAGGGCGTGTCCGGCACGCGTTTCTCGGTGTGGGCGCCGAACGCGCGGGGCGTCCGGCTGGCCGGCGGTTTCAACTTCTGGGACGGCACCGGGTACCCGATGCGCTCGCTCGGCTCCTCCGGGGTCTGGGAGCTGTTCGTGCCGGGCGTCGGCGCGGGCGAGCTGTACAAGTTCGAGATCACCCGGCCGGACGGCTCCCGCACCCTGCGGGCCGACCCGCTGGCCCGGCGTACCGAGGTGCCGCCCAGCACGTCGTCCATCGTGGACGCGTCCCGGCACGAGTGGGCCGACGAGGAGTGGATGACGCACCGGGCCGACATCCCCGTGCACGAGGCCCCCTTCTCGGTCTACGAGGTGCACCTGCCGTCCTGGCGCCCGGGCCTGACCTACCGCGACCTGGCCGAGCAGCTCCCGCGCTACGTCGGTGACCTGGGCTTCACGCATGTGGAACTGATGCCGGTCGCCGAGCACCCCTTCGGCGGCTCCTGGGGCTACCAGGTCACCGGCTTCTACGCGCCGACGGCCCGCCTCGGCACCCCCGACGACTTCAAGTACCTGGTCGACGCCCTGCACCGGGCGGGCATCGGGGTGCTGATGGACTGGGTGCCCGCGCACTTCCCACGGGACGACTGGGCGCTGGCGGAGTTCGACGGACGGCCGCTGTACGAGCACTCGGACCCGCTCCGGGCGGCCCACCCCGACTGGGGCACCCTGGAGTTCGACTTCGGACGCCGGGAGGTGCGCAACTTCCTGGTGGCGAACGCGGTGTACTGGTGCGAGGAGTTCCACATCGACGGGCTGCGGGTGGACGCGGTCGCCTCGATGCTCTACCTCGACTACTCGCGCGAACCGGGCCAGTGGACTCCGAACGAGCACGGCGGCCGGGAGAACCTGGACGCGGTGGCGTTCCTCCAGGAGATGAACGCGACGGTCTACCGGCGGGTGCCGGGTGTGGTCACGATCGCCGAGGAGTCGACTGCCTGGGAGGGGGTGACCCGCCCCACCGACAGCGGGGGGCTCGGCTTCGGCCTGAAGTGGAACATGGGCTGGATGCACGACTCGCTGGAGTACATGGCCCACGAGCCGGTCCACCGCAGGTACCACCACCACGAGATGACCTTCTCGATGGTGTACGCCTACAGCGAGAACTACGTGCTGCCCATCTCCCACGACGAGGTCGTGCACGGCAAGCGCTCGCTGGTCTCCAAGATGCCCGGCGACTGGTGGCAGCAGCGTGCCGGCCTCCGTGCCTACCTGGGCTTCATGTGGGCCCACCCCGGCAAACAGCTGCTCTTCATGGGCCAGGAGTTCGCCCAGGGCGCGGAGTGGTCCGAGGCCCACGGCCCCGACTGGTGGCTGCTGGACCCGGCCTACGGCGCCGAGGCCGACCACCGGGGCGTGCGCGACCTGGTCCGCGACCTCAACACCGTCTACCGGGAGACCCCCGCCCTGTGGCAGCGGGACACCTCCGTCGCCGGCTTCCAGTGGATCGCGGGCGACGCGGCCGAGGACAACGTCTTCGCGTTCCTGAGGTACGACGCCGAGGGCGCCCCGCTCCTCGCGGTCTCCAACCTCGCCCCGGTGGTCCGCGCCGACTACCGCCTGGGCGTCCCGGACGAGGTGCCCGCCTGGCACGAGGCCCTCAACTCGGACGCGGCCCGGTACGGCGGCAGCGGCATCACCAACCCCGACCCGGTGAAGCCGGAACACCAGCCGTCCCACGGCCGCGCCGCGAGCGTCCGCCTGACCCTGCCCCCGCTGGCTACGGTGTGGCTGCGGCCTGCCTGAGCCCGTCCGGGAGCGGGCCGGTGTGCAGCACGCCCAGGCGCTGGGTGGCCCGGGTCAGCGCCACGTACAGGTCGCTGGTGCCGTAGCGGCCCGGTTCGACCACCAGGACCGAGTCGAACTCCAGGCCCTTGGCCTGGCGCGGGTCCAGGAGCACGACCGCCCGGGTCAGGTCGGGTTCGGTGCCGGGCGTGACGCCGTCCAGGCGGGCCGCGAGGGCGCGGTGCAGGTCGCGGGGTGCGATCACGGCCAGGCGGCCCTCGGCGGGGGTCAGTTCGGCCACCGCCTTCTCGACGGCGCCGGGCAGGTCGTCGTGGGCCTGCCGGATCCACGGGGTCACACCCGTGGACCGGACCGAGCTCGGGGGCTCGAAGGCGGGGTTCTCGGCACGGACCACGGCTGCCGCGAGGTCCATGATCTCGGACGGGGTGCGGTAGTTGACGCCGAGGCGGGTGTGCTCCCAGCGGTCCTCGACGTAGGGGCGCAGGATGTCGTCCCACGCGCCGACTCCCGCCGCCTCCGCGGTCTGGGCGGGGTCGCCGACCAGGGTCATCGAGCGGGTCGGGCTGCGGCGCATCAGCAGCCGCCAGGCCATCGGCGACAGCTCCTGCGCCTCGTCGACGATGATGTGCCCGAAGGCCCAGGTGCGGTCGGCCGCCGCGCGTTCGGCCGCGCTGCGGAAGTCCTCCTCCTCGTGGCGCTCGGCGAAGCGTTCGGCGTCGATGATGTGGTGCGCGGACAGGACCTCCGAGGCGTCGGGGTCGCTGTCCTCCTTGTCGTCGAACTCGTAGGTCCGGGAGGCGTAGGAGACGTCGAGGACGCCCTGCGCGTAGGCGATCTGGGTCTCCCGTTCACGATCGGCGCGGGCCCGGGCGACCCGCTCGTCGACGCCCAGCAGCTCGGCCGCCTCGTCGAGCAGGGGTACGTCGGAGACGGTCCAGGCCCGGGTGACCGGGCGCCGGATCGCGGCCGCGTCCTCCGCGCCGAGACGGCCCTCGGGAGCGGCGAGGAAGTCGGCGACCAGGCGCTGCGGGGTCAGCCGCGGCCACAGCCGGTCGACGGCGGACCAGACCTCCGGGTTCTCGGCGAGTTCGTCGCGGATCTGGGTGATGTCGGAGGCGTCCAGCAGGCTGCTGCCGTCGAAGGGGTCGGTGCCGACCCGCTCCGCGTACAGCTCCGTGAGCGTGTTCAGGATGTGCCCCTCGAAGTACTCGCGGGCCACGTTGTGCGGGAGCCCGGCGGCCCGGGTGCGCTCGCGGGCCATGTTGACCAGGCCGTCGTCGAGCATCAGCACCTCCCGGTCGTGCTCGACGGCGATGACGGGGTCGGGCAGCGCCTGCCGGTCCCGTACGACGGCGGCGAGCACGTCGGCCATGTCGGCGCGGCCCTTGACTGCGGCCGCCTGCGGGGTGTCGGCCGCCGTGGCCTTCACGCCCGGGTACAGCTCGCCGACCGTCGCCAGCAGCACGCCGGTCTCGCCGAGCGAGGGCAGCACCTCGCCGATGTAACCGAGGAAGGCCGGGTTGGGGCCGACGATGAGCACGGCCCGCTTGGCGAGCAGTTCCCGGTGCTCGTAGAGGAGATAGGCGGCCCGGTGCAGCGCGACCGCGGTCTTGCCCGTCCCCGGCCCGCCCTCGACCACCAGGATCCCGCGGTGCGGCGCCCGGATGATCTCGTCCTGCTCGGCCTGGATGGTCTGCACGATGTCGTTCATCCGGCCGGTGCGGGCCGAGTCGAGGGCGGCGAGCAGCACCGCGTCGCCCGACGGGTCCTCGTGGCCGGTGCGCTCCCGGTCGCCGAGGTCGAGGATCTCGTCGTGCAGGGAGGCGACCCTGTGGCCGTCGGTGGCGATGTGCCGGCGCCGGCGCAGGCCCATCGGGGTGTGGCCGGTGGCCAGGTAGAAGGGGCGGGCGACCGCGGCGCGCCAGTCGATGAGGAGCGGGGTGCGCTCGGCGTCGTCCCGGCGCAGTCCGATCCGGCCGATGTGGTGCTTCGTACCGGAGGTCAGGTCGATCCGGCCGAAGCACAGCGAGCCGTCCACGGCGTCCAGCGCGGCCAGCAGCCCGGACCGTTCGGCGACCAGGATGTCCCGCTCCAGCCGGGCCTGCATCGGCTTGTCGCCGAGGGAGAGGGCGTCCGCGACCGAGGCCTCGGTGTCGCCGCGCAGCGCGTCCACCCGTGCGTACAGTCCGTCGATGAATTCCTGCTCGTGCCGCAATTCATCGTCCGGAAATTCGGTGTTTGACAATTCCGCTCCCGCCCGGATATACTGTGCCCACTGAACTTCTTCGCGACCTCTATCGATTTCATTGTCGGTCTGAAGTCACGAACTCCTGAATATACGCAAAGAAATCCCCCGGGCGCAATTGCCGGGGGATTTCTTGTGTACGGGGTGAGCTCAGAGGACCTCGGACAGCTCCTCCAGGAGGCGCCGCTTGGGCCGCGCTCCCACCATCGCCTTCACCGGCTCGCCGTCCCGGAACACCATGAACGTCGGCATCGACAGCACCTTGTAGGCGTTCGTCGTCTCCGGGTTGTGGTCCACGTCCAGCTGGACCACCTTCAGCCGTTCCCCCTCCTGCGCCGCGAGGGCCGTGAGCACCGGCGCCATCTGCCGGCACGGCGGGCACCAGTCGGCGGTGAACTCCACCAGCACCGGCCCCGCCGCCCCGATCACCTCCGCCGCGAAGTCCGCGTCCGTCACCTCGGCCACACCCGCTGCCCTGGTCATCCGCCGTCCCCTCCCAGCTCGCACACCGGTTCCGGACCACCCGGAACCTCCGACTCGACGGCCAGCCGGTGACGCGCCAGCTCGGCCCGCTCCAGCTGCGCCCCGACCTCGATCCGCACGGCCTGCAACTCGCCGATGAGCGAGTCCAGCTCCGCCAGCTTGCGCCGGTAGACCGCGAGCGACGCCGGGCAGGTGTCGCCCTGCGGGTGCCCGGCCCGCAGGCACTCCACGAACGGCCGGGTCTCCTCCAGCTCGAAGCCGAAGTCCTGGAGGGTCCGGATCTGCGTGAGCAGCTTGAGATCGCTCTCGTCGTAGGTCCGGTGGCCGTTGTGGGAGCGGCGTGCGGGCAGCAGCCCGCGCGCCTCGTAGTAGCGCAGGGTGCGTGTGGTGGTACCGGCCCGTGCGGCCAGCTCGCCGATTCGCATGGGTACGACGGTAGGCCTTGACGCCGACGTCAAGGCAAGCTCGGCTGCACCCCGGCGGATTCCTCGACCTCCAGCAGGGAGGCGCTGTGCCGTTCCTCGTCGAAGGCCCGGCGGCCGCCCCGCAGCCCGAACAGCCGCTTGGCGAGGGCGATGTAGAGCACCGCGACGATGTTGAGGACCAGGGTGGCGATCTTCAGGTAGCTCACCTTCTCGGTCAGTTCCCAGATCTCCAGCGGCAGGAAGGCGGCGGTGGCGACCACCGTGAGGTACTCCGCCCACCTCTTGGCGTACCAGAGCCCGACCGCCTCGACGAGTTCGATCAGCGCGTACGCCAGCAGCAGCCCGGCCACCAGCAGCAGCGTGGAGTGCTTGTAGCCGAAGGCCCTCTGTATGGAGCCGACGACCGGTGAGTGGTCGAGGTCGTAGTGGAAGTGCTTGAAGACCGGCCGGAAGGTGTCCAGGTACTCGTTGAAGAGCCGGCGCACCGCGTCCTGGCTGTTGCTGAACTTCCACACCGCGACCGCGACGAGCACGATGAACACCCCGCGCACGGCCCGCTCGATCGCCAGGAACCGCAGGATGAACAGGTCCCGCAGCACCTTTCCGCGCGGCACCAGCGGGGCCTCGGCCGCCGGGCCCGAGCCGTGCGGCTCGCCGAGCGCGAAGTCGCCGCAGCGCAGGCAGCGCCAGGCCTCGCCGACCGCGGTCTGGGCGTGCAGCCGTACCCGCAGCCGCGGGTCGTCGGGGGCG
This sequence comes from Streptomyces sp. NPDC059224, assembly GCF_042754285.1. Classification (NCBI taxonomy): domain Bacteria; kingdom Bacillati; phylum Actinomycetota; class Actinomycetes; order Kitasatosporales; family Streptomycetaceae; genus Streptomyces; species Streptomyces sp. NPDC059224. The sequence goes on along the minus strand of NZ_JBHZAN010000043.1, from coordinate 60,169 downwards.
TAGGTCACATGCCCCTTGCGCGCGCAGTGCCGACGGTCCCAGTCGATCTTCATCCCCCGTGCCTCCTGCCAGGAATGCCAACGTGCCGTTCCGGTTGGCCCGGAGCGGCACGTTAGTGGATACGGCTGACGAGTGCCGGTCAGGGATCAGTGCGCCCCGCTCTCCGCCGGCTCCCGCTCCTCGGCCCGAGCCTCCTGCTCCGCCATCTCACGCCCCGGCAGCAGCACCGCCACCAGTACGGTCCCGATACCCAGCACGACCGCGCCGACCAGGCTGGTGTGGGCCACCGCGGAGGCGAAGGAGGAACCGACGGCGTCCGTCATCTGCCGGGCCCCCTCGGCCAGTTGCTGCGCCTGCGCCTTCAGCTGGGCGGCCTGCTGCGGGTCGGTGGCCTGCGCGGCCCGGGCGGCCGTCCGCCTGGCCTGCTCGCCGATGCCCTGGGCGACCGCGTAACCGGCGCCGACCGAGTCCTGCGCGGTGGTCAGCGCGCTCGCGGGCAGCTCGCTGCCGCCGGCGGCGTCGGTGAGGTGGCTGCCGTACGAGGTGGCGAGCAGCGAGCCGAGGACGGCGATGCCGAGGGAGCCGCCCAGTTCCAGCGAGGTGTCGTTGACGGCGCCGCCGACGCCCAGTTCGGACTCCGGGAAGGCACCCATGATCGCGTCCGTGCAGGGCGAGAGCGCGAGGCCGATGGCCAGCCCGAGGATGATCAGCGGCGCCACGAACTCTCCGTACCCCGAGCCGGCGTCCACCCGGGTGAGCAGGGCGAGTGCGGTCGTCCCGCCGGCCATCCCCGCGGTGACCGTCCACTTCATGCCGACGCGCGGGGTGAGCCAGCCGGTGAGGGCCGAGCCGGCGAAGACCGCCCCGGCCAGCGGGAGCATGCGGACGCCGGTGCCAAGGGCGTCGTGGCCGAGGACGAACTGGAGGTGCTGGGTGAGGTAGTAGAAGGCGCCGAAGACGGCCATGAAGAACAGGGCGACGGCGAGGTTGGAGCCGGCGAAGCGGCGGTGGGTGAAGCGGCGGACGTCCAGGACCGGATGCGGGTGGCGCTGCTCCCACAGGACGAAGGCGACGATGCCGGCGCCCGCGACCACGGCCGCGGTGACCGCCCTGACGCCCCAGCCGAAGTGCGGCCCCTCGATGATCATGTAGACCAGCGAGCCGGTCCACAGCACGGAGAGCAGGCCGCCGACGTAGTCGATGCGATCGTGGTGACCGGCCTTGCTCGGCGGCACGAGGACCAGCGCGCCGACGAAGGCGACGGCCGCGACGGGCACGTTGATGAGGAAGGTCGAGGACCAGCCGTGGTCGCGCAGCAGGGCGCCGGCGACCACCGGCCCGGCGGCGATGGCGAGCCCGGCGGTGGCGGTCCAGAGCGTGATCGCCCTGACCCGCTCGGTCCGCGGGAAGGTCGCGGCCAGCAGGGAGAGCGTCGCCGGCATGATCAGCGCGGCGCCGGTGCCCATCACCGCGCGGGCCGCGATCACGGTCGCCGCGCTGTCGGCGAGGTAGCCGAGGACGGCGCCACCGCCGAACACCACCAGCCCCACGAGCAGGGCCCCGCGGCGGCTGTACTTGTCGCCGATCGCGCCGAGCAGCAGCATCAGGGCGGCGTACGGAACGGTGTACCCGTCGATGACCCACTGCAGGTCGGCGCTGCCGAGCCCGAGGTCGGCGGTCATGTCGGGCGCCGCCACCGTGAGGGCGGTGTTGGCCATCACGATGACCAGCAGGCTCAGGCAGAGCACCAGCAGTGCCCACCAGCGGCGCGGATACGGCCGCGCCGTCGTCTCGACCGGGTCCTTCATGACGAGTCGCATGACAGGGATCGCCTTCCTCACGCGTCCGGTGCCGTCCGATGCACACGACAGGACTTGCACATCGCCGTGCAATTGCACAACCCTGCGCAATGTAGGGGATCTGCACAGCACTGTGCAAACGAACGGGGTGAAGCACGTGCGCGGAGGCGGCGGGCCCTGCTGCGGGCCAGGCACAATGGCAGCCATGACCACGGGCAACCCCTCCCGCGCCGACCTGAACCGGCGCCGCATCCTGGACGTCGCCCTCGCCGAGCTGCTGCGCGACCCCGATGCCTCGATGGACCAGATCGCGCGCGCGGCAGGGGTCGTACGGCGGACCGTGTACGGGCATTTCCCGAGCCGGGAGGCGCTGATCGGCACTCTCGTCGACGGCGCGGTGGAGGCGCTGACGGCCGCCGACGAGAGAGCCGGCCGGGAGACGGCGGACCCGGCGGAGGCGGTGGCCCGCTCGGTCCTCGCCGTCTGGGAGATCGCCGACCGCTACCGGCTGCTGATCGGCCTCGCCCAGCGCACGGTGACCATGCAGGGGATCCGCGACCGTCTCACCCCCCTGCGCGAGAAGAAGGTGGAGCTGCTGCAACGCGGGCTCGACGAGGGCCACTTCAGCTCACCGCTGCCGGCACCGGCCCTGGCGTACGTGCACGAGCAGCTGTTGTTCGCGGTGATGGAGGCGGTCAACGACGGCCTCCTCGACGCGAAGGAGGCGGGCCGCTCCGCCGCCGTCAGCGCACTGACGGCGGCGGGCGTACCCGCCTCCAGGGCCACGCGGCTGGTGGCCGAGTTGAGCGACTAGCCGGGCCGGGCTCCGGGCGGCCGAACGGGGGGAGTTGCCGGCCGCCCGGAGGCTTCGGCCGGACGCCCGGCCCCGGTTCAGGCGGGGCCGGGCGTCCGACGGTTCGGAAGTGCCCCGAAGGGGGCGCCGGGGGTACCCCGGCCGAAGGCTGGGGGAGGAACCGCGCGACCAGCCACCCGCGACCGGCACCCGCGGATCCGCAGCCGCCCGGCAGATCGCTCAGGCCTTCGCCAGCTCCTCCCGCTGCTCGGGCAGTTCGGGCGTCCCCTGCTCCCCGTCGTCCAGCAGCGTCTTCTCGTCGAACGGCAGCTCACCCGCGAGCACCAGCCGCACGCGCCCCTTGTCGATCTCCTTCGTCCACGTGCCGATCAGCACCGTGGCGACCGCGTTGCCGGCGAAGTTCGTCAGCGCGCGGGCCTCGCTCATGAACCGGTCGATGCCGACGATCAGGCCGACGCCGTCCACCAGCGCGGGCTTGTGCGACTGCAGACCACCGGCCAGCGTGGCCAGACCCGCGCCGCTGACACCCGCCGCGCCCTTGGAGGCCAGCAGCAGGAAGAGCAGCAGCGGGACCTGCTCGCCGACCGACATCGGCGTACCGAGGGCGTCGGCGATGTAGAGCGAGGCCATGGTCATGTAGATCATGGTGCCGTCGAGGTTGAAGGAGTACCCCGTCGGCACGGTGATGCCGACGACCGGCTTGCTGACGCCCAGGTGCTCCATCTTCGCGATGAGCCGCGGCAGCGCGGACTCGGAGGAGGAGGTGGACAGGATCAGCAGGAACTCGCGGGCGAGGTATTTGAACAGGGAGAAGATGTTCAGGCCGGCGATGGCCCGGAGCATCGCGCCCAGCACCACGAAGACGAACAGCACGCAGGTGACGTAGAAGCCGAGCATCAGCACGGCGAGGCTCTTGAGCGCGTCGAGCCCGGCGGAGCCGACGACGGCGGCGATGGCCCCGAACGCACCGATCGGCGCGGCCCACATGATCATGCCCAGGATGCGGAAGACGAGCCGCTGGATGTGCTCGACGCCCCGCAGCACCGGCTGCCCGGCCGACCCCATGGCCTGCAGCGCGAACCCGGCGAGCAGTGCGATCAGCAGCGTCTGCAGCACCTGGCCCTCGGTGAAGGCGGAGACGAACGTGGTCGGAATGATCGAGAGCACGAAGTCGACGCCGCCGAGTGCCTCGGAGTCCACCTGGGCGTGCCCGGTGGCCTTCAGGGCGTTGGTGATGTGCAGCCCGTCACCGGGGTGCAGGATGTTGCCGACGACCAGGCCGATGGTGAGCGCGACCAGCGACATCACCAGGAAGTAGCCGAGCGCGATACCGCCGACGGCACCGACCTTGGCGGCCTTCCGTACGGATCCGATCCCGAGCACGATCGTGCAGAAGATGATCGGCGAGATCATCATCTTGATCAGGTTGACGAAACCGGTACCGAGGGGCTTGAGCTCGACGCCGGCGTCGGGCCAGATGAGCCCCACGGCGATGCCCAGGGCCACCGCGACGATCACGGCGATGTACAGGTAATGGGTACGGTCCCGCTTCAAAGCGGGAGCGGCAGGTGCCGTACTGGGGGTGCTTGCGGCGGCCACGGCTGCCCTCCTTGACGTCTTCGTCGGCATCACCGGCGTGCGGCTCACGTCCGGGGGATATGGGGGTTGCGGTGACTATCTCCCGCCCTGTGAGCCCGGTCACCCTTCCGTTCATTTAGTTCATCGCCGACCCGGGAGGCACACTGCTGACATGCGCGTCCCGACCGTCCCCCGCCCCCGCAGCCTGGCCGGGCAGCTCTTCGCCATGCAGGCCGTGCTGATAGCGGTGCTGGTCGCCGGGTACGCGCTGTTCACCTACGTCAGCGACCGCCACCAGGCCCAGGAGGCGGCCGCCCGGCAGGCGGCGGCGGTGGCCCGCTCGGTCGCCGACGCGCCCTCGGTCCGTACCGCGATCCACACCCCCGACCCGAGCGCCGAGTTGCAGCCGTACGCCCTCCAGGTCATGCGGGACACCGAGGTCGACTTCGTCACGATCATGACCGCGGACGGCATCCGCTGGACCCACCCCGACAAGAACGAGATCGGCCGGCACTACCTGGGCCACATCGAGGCGGCCCAGCACGGCCACACCTTCAGCGAGACCTACAAGGGCACCCTCGGCCCCTCGGTGCGCACGGTGACGCCGATCCTGGACAACGGCCGGGTGATCGGCCTGGTGAGCGCCGGCATCAGGGTGGAGGCGATCAGCCAGCGGGTCCAGGAGCAGGTGACGGCGCTGCTCGGGGTGGCGGCGGGCGCGCTGGCGCTGGGCGCGATCGGGACGTACGTGATCAACGCGCGCCTGCGCCGCCACACGCACAACATGAACGCGGCGGAGCTGAGCCGGATGCACGACTACCACCAGGCGGCGCTGCACGCGGTCCGCGAGGGCCTGCTGATGCTGGACGGCCGGTTCCGGGTGGCCCTGATCAACGACGGGGGCCGGGACCTGCTGGGGGTGGGCCAGGAGGGCGACGTGGTGGGCCGCCCGGTGGCCGAACTGGGTCTGCCGGCCCCGCTGACCGGCGCGCTGCTGGCCTCGGAGCCCCGGGTGGACGAGGTGCATCTGACGGCGGACCGGGTGCTGGTGCTGAACACCTCGCCGGTGTCGGGCGGCGAGCGCCGCGGCACGGTGGTCACCCTCCGGGACGTCACCGAACTTCAGGCGCTGATGGGCGAGTTGGACTCGGAGCGGGGCTTCACCCAGGCGCTGCGCTCGCAAGCGCACGAGGCCGCGAACCGCCTGCACACCGTCGTCTCGCTCATCGAGCTGGGCAGGGCCTCGGAGGCCGTCGACTTCGCGACGGCGGAGCTGGAGCTGGCACAGGCGCTGACCGACCAGGTGGTGGCGGCGGTCAGCGAGCCGGTCCTCGCGGCCCTGCTGCTGGGCAAGACGGCCCAGGCGAACGAGCGGGGCGTGGAACTGGTGGTCTCGGACGAGAGCCGGCTGGATGACGGTTTGCTACCGGAGAGCCTGTCGGCGCGCGATCTGGTCACCGTCCTCGGCAACCTGATCGACAACGCGGTGGACGCGGCCCAGGGGACGGTCCGGGCGCGCGTGACGGTGACCGCGTACGCGGACGACGACGATGCCGAGCTGGTGATGAGGGTGGCGGACACGGGCGCGGGAGTGGACCCCGCGCATGCGGAACTGGTCTTCCAGCGCGGCTTCAGCACGAAACCGGCGGGACCGGGCGGGCGGGGACTGGGCCTGGCGCTGGTCCGGCAGGCGGTGAACCGGCTGGAGGGCACCCTGACCGTGACCGAGGCGCCGGAGGGCGGGGCGGTGTTCGAGGTGCGGCTGCCGCTGCGCACCTCGCCGGCGGGAGGCGGGGCCCGGTGACCGGGGAGCCGATCAGAGTCCTGGTGGTCGAGGACGACCCGGTGGCCGCGGACGCGCACGTCATGTACGTGGGCCGGGTGCCGGGGTTCGTCGCGGTGGGCAAGGCGCACACCGGGGCGGAGGCGCGCCGGATCCTCGACCGCACGCCGGTGGACCTGCTCCTCCTGGACCTGCACCTGCCGGACGTGCACGGGCTGCAGTTCGCGCGTGCGCTCCGGGCGGCCGGCCATCAGGCCGATGTCATAGCGGTGACCTCGGCGCGGGACCTGGCGGTGGTGCGGGAGGGCGTCTCGCTGGGGGTCGTCCAGTACGTCCTGAAGCCGTTCACCTTCGCGACACTGCGCGACCGCCTGACCCGGTACGCGGAGTTCCGCGGGGCGGTGGGCGAGGCGAGCGGCCAGGACGAGGTGGACCGGGCGCTCGGCGCGCTGCGTGCGCCGTCGCCCGCGGCGCTCCCGAAGGGGCTGAGCGCGCCGACCCTGGAACGGGTCACGGTCGCCCTGCGCGAATCGGAGCAGGGCCTGACGGCCGCGGCGCTGGCGGAGAGCGTGGGCATCTCGAGGATCACGGCCCGGCGGTACCTGGAGCACCTGGTGGAGGCGGGGTGGGCGGCGCGGAGTCCCCTGTACGGGCAGGTGGGGCGGCCGGAGCTGGTCTACCGGTGGGTGCGGGGGCGGTGAGGGAGCCGGGCCCCGCCGGTGCGGCGGCCCAGAACACCGCCGGCGCGGCCAGCGGCACCGCGCAGAACGCCGTCAGGTCGATCACGGCCCGGATCGTCTTGCGGGTGCGCCGCCGGACGTCGGTCCGGTGGTGTGCCTCCCAGCCGAAGGCGGTGAAGTCCCCTTCGGCGCAGGCCGGCCGGGCGAGCCGCGGCCCCAGCTCCTCGCGCACCCGGTGCCCGATCGCCGCGATCTTCTCGTCGTTGGCCAGGTAGGTCCGTCCGAGCACCACGCACGCCGGCGGCAGCGCCGGCAGCGTCGACGCCTGCTCGGCCTGCGCCGCCGCGGCGACGACGGCCACCGCACCGAGCGTCACGTACAGCAGGTTGTCCCGGAAGCCGATCCGCGCCCTGTGCTCGTCCTTGATCGTCTGGTACTCGGCGAGCAGCAACTGCCCGACGGTGAAGCCCTGTTCGTCCGGCATTCGGCTCTCCCCCGTCCGGCGGCCGCACCGACGGCGGCCAACCCTGCCGCCGCCGGCCCGGCCTCGCTCGCCGGCGCGGTTCAGCCGAGGCAGAAGTCCCTGCGCGCGGCCACGAACGCCTCGATCGACCGCGCGGGGACTCCCGTCACCCGCTCGACGCCGTCGGTGGTGCGGCCGTAGCGGTTGTCCCGGTGCAGCTTGGCCACGGTGATGATGTGCAGGACGACGTGGGCCGACAGGCCCAGCTTCGGGAGCTGCTCCTCCCGGCCTTCCCGAGCCAGGTCCACGTGGGAGACCTCACGGCCCAGCACCCGGGAGAACTCCGCCGCCGCCTCCGTGAGGCCGACCGAGCTCGGCCCGGTCAGCTCGTGGACCTGGCCGATGTGCCTAGCGGGGCCGCGATCACGCCGCGGAGGGCTGCCCCGGTCTCCGGATTCGCCGCCGGCCTCGGGCACGAGCCCGGCCAGGCCGCCGGCTCCCGCGAGATCCACGTCGACGGCGTACGCAACCGCGCCGCCCTGCCGGCCGGCGGCGACGACGGTCTGGCCCAGTTCCGCACCCTTGTCGGCGCCCTCGCCTGCGCCACCCGCGGCAACCCGCTCTCGGAAGAACTGCTGCGGGCCGCGCACAAGGCTCTGACCCGGAATGACACCAGGGAGCAGGACCGGGTTCGGGCGAGGGGTTCTCCTGCCGCCCCCGGGAGGCGATCGGGGCCCGTCAGCGCCGGCCGGTACTCAGCCCAGCCCTCCGGTACGCCGCGCCGGATTGAAGTTCGGCGCCGGCGGCCGCTCACGCACGAAATCGTCCAACTTGCCCCTACGGTCCACGGAATGCACGGGGGCATCCTCACCTCTCCCCTCCCTCAGCAAACCCCCGCACACTCATTGACCTGACTAGACCACTCCACTTACCTTCACTCGGCAAGAGACGAACCCCCAGGCCACAGCGCAGTGGCCGCCAAGGAGGTCGTGCCCGTGCGCCCCACCGCCGTCAGCATCCTTGCCCTCTCCCTCGTCACCGCCGCCGCGTCACTCACCGCGTGCGGCAGCGGGTCCGGGAGCAGTCCCGACACCGTGAAGATCTCCTTCAAGCAGTCCACGGACAACTCCATCAAGGTGATGGGCACCTATCTCGCGGACATCAAGAAGCAGTTCGAGAAGGAGTACCCGGGGAAGAAGGTCGAGCTCGTTCCGATCAAGGCTCCGGACTCCGAGTACTACACCAAGCTCCAGCAGATGCTCCGCTCTCCGCGGACCGCTCCCGACCTGGTCTACGAGGACACCTTCCTCATCAACTCGGACATCACCAGCGGGTACTTGAAGCCGCTCGACCCCTACCTCGCCAAGTGGAAGGACTGGGGGCAGTTCATCGACACCGCGAAGTCGGCCGCCCGGGGTGAGGACGGGAAGACGTACGGCGTGCCCGACGGGACCGACACCCGCGGCCTCTGGTTCGACAAGCGCGTCTTCAAGAAGGCCGGGCTGCCGCTGAACTGGCAGCCGACGAGCTGGGACGACGTGCTGGCCGCCGCCCGGACCATCAGGAAGAAGGTGCCCGGCGTCACCCCCCTCAACGTCTACACCGGCAAGCCCGCCGGCGAGGCCGCCACCATGCAGGGCCTGGAGATGCTGCTGTACGGGACCAACGACGGCACCAGCGACCCGCTGTACGACAAGGGCAGCAAGAAGTGGATCGCCGGGAGCCAGGGGTTCAAGGACGCGCTGTCGTTCGTCGAGACCGTGTACAAGGAGAAGCTCGGGCCGGACGTCTCCGACGCCCTCGACCCCAACTTCGGGACCGCCGTACGCGGTGAACTCCTCCCCCAGGGCAAGCTGGGCATCGACCTGGACGGCTCGTGGCTGCCACAGGACTGGAACAAGGGCAGCGGGCACGAGTGGGCCGACTGGTCCAAGGAGCTGGGGCTGGCGTACATGCCGACCCAGCACGGCCAGGCACCCGGCAAGGTGAGCATGTCCGGCGGCTGGACCTGGGCGGTCCCGGCCAAGGCCGGCAACCCCGACCTCGCCTTCGACTTCGTCAAGACCATGCAGACCAAGGCGAACGCCCAGAAGTGGTACATCGCCAACTCCGGGATCGCGGTGCGCAAGGACGTCGCGAGCGACCCGTCGTACACGGCCGCCCAGCCGGGCATCAAGTTCTTCACGGACCTCGTCGCCAGCACGCACTACCGGCCCGCCTACCCGGCCTACCCGAAGGTCTCCACCGCCATCCAGGAGGCGATGGAGAGCGTGACGACCGGTGACGCCTCCGTGGACAAGGCGGCGGGCCAGTACGACACGACCCTCAAGGACGTGACCGACAACCAAGTGGTCACCCAGTGAGTCACCCCGCGATCACCCGGCGGCTCTTCCGCGCCCTGCCCCTCACCCCCGCCCTGGCCCTGCTGCTGCTCTTCCTCGGCGGGCCGATCGTCTACTGCGCCTGGATCGCCTTCACCGACCTCCAGCTCACCGGTCAGGCGCACTCGTCCTTCGTCGGTCTCGCCAACTTCCGTACGGCGTTCCACGACGACGCGTTCCTGAACGCCGTCTGGCTGACCCTCGTCTTCACCGTGCTGTCCGCGCTCGTCGGGCAGAACACGCTGGGGCTGGCGCTCGCCGCGCTGATGCGGCGGGCGTCGAAGCCGGTACGGACGCTCACTGGCGGGATCGTGATCACCGCGTGGGTGCTGCCGGAGGTCGTCGCGGGGTTTCTGCTGTATGCCTTCTTCCGCCGGGAGGGCACCCTCAACGCCCTCCTCGACTTCCTCCATCTCCCGTCCCAGAACTGGCTGTACACCCTGCCCATCCTGGCCGTGTCCTTCGCCAACGTGTGGCGGGGCACCGCCTTCTCGATGCTCGTCTACTCCGCCGCCCTCGACGAGATACCGAACGAGATCGAGGAGTCGGCGGAGGTCGACGGCGCCAACGGATGGCGACGGATGTGGCACATCACGCTGCCGATGATCCGCCGGTCCATCGGGACGAACCTGATGCTCAACACCCTCCAGACGCTCTCCGTCTTCGGGCTGATCTGGGTGATGACCCGGGGCGGGCCCGGCGACAGGAGCCAGACGCTTCCCCTGTTCATGTACGAACAGGCCTTCCAGAACAGCATGATCGGGTACGGGACGGCGGTCGCCCTGCTCCTCCTCCTGGTCGGTTCGCTCTTCTCCGTCGTCTACATGCGGCTGCTGCGTACAGAGGTGTGAACAAGACAGATGCCCCGCAACCGCCGGCGTTCGCGCCGCCTCGCCGCCGACCTGGGACTGCTCGTCGTGGCCGCCGCCTTCGTGCTGCCGCTCGCCTGGGTGCTGCTCTCCGCCGTCGACCCGCACGCCGGCCTGAGGGTGCGGATCCCGGACGGGTTCACCTTCGCCAACTTCGACGCGATCCTCACCCCCGACATCACCTACACCCCGCTCCTGAACAGCCTGATCCTGTGCGGCGGCGCCACCGCGCTCACCGTCGTCTGCGCCGCCCTCGCCGCCTACCCGCTCTCCCGCTACCGCTCCCGCCTCAACCGGCCGTTCCTGCTCTCCATCCTCTTCGCCACCAGTCTGCCGATCACCGCGATCATGGTGCCGGTGTACGCCCTGTTCGTACGGATCAACCTCATCGACACCATGCAGGGCACCATCCTGTTCTTCGCCGCCTCCCAACTCCCCTTCGCCATCTGGCTGATGAAGAACTTCATGGACGGGGTGCCGAAGGAGCTGGAGGAGGCCGCCTGGACGGACGGCGCGGGCCCCGCCCAGTCGCTGGTGCGGATCGTGCTCCCGCTGATGGGGCCGGGGCTCGCCGTCGTCACCGTCTTCGCCTTCGTGATGATGTGGGGCAACTTCTTCGTCCCCTTCATGCTGCTGCTCTCACCGGACCAGATGCCCGCCTCGGTCAGCATCAACGACTTCTTCGGCAACCGTGGCATGGTCGCCTACGGCCAGCTCGCCGCGTTCTCCGTCATCTACTCGACGCCGGTGATCCTGCTGTACGTCCTGGTGGCGCGGCGGCTGGGTGGTGGTTTCGCCCTGGGCGGCGCTGTGAAGGGATGAACAGGTCGGCCGTACGTCCGCATCCGTACGTTCCCACAATCCGTGTTCCTGGCCGAACGGACCGTAGTCAGCGCCCCCGCGCGCCCCTAGCTTGTGCGCTGTGCGCCGACCCCCAGCTCTGCCGAACCAGCCAGGTCCCCCCTTCAACGCCGCCGCCGCCCGCAGACTCCGTGCCGCGCTCGGCATGGACCCCGGGCACGTGGCCCACCATCTGCGGGCCTCGTACGGGATGCCGTACGCCACCCCCGACCTCGTGCTCGCCTGGGAGCGCGGCGCGGCGCTCCCCAGCAGCCCCGAACTCACCGCGCTCTCGGGCGTGCTGTGGTGCTCCCCGGGCGAACTGATCGGCCGGCCGCGGACCCTGCGCGAGCACCGCATCGCGCGCGGGCTGGCACCGGAGGACGTGGCGCTGGCCGTGGGCTTCGAACTCCTCGCGTACCTCGCCATGGAGGAGGACGGGCGGTGGCAGGGCACCGAACGGCAGTCCGCCGTCCTGGCCGGCACCCTCCGGCTGTCCCTGCCGGACTTCGTCACCGTCACCGGCAAGGAGGAGAAACTGGCCGATCTGCTGCGCAGTGCGGTCACCACCCGCTGGCAGGCCTATGTCCGCCCGGTGGGCAAACTGGTCCCGCTGGACCGCCGAGTGCTGGAGAACGTGCTGCGGCCCCTCTACGAGGACTACCAGGGCCGGATGACGGCGACCCTGACCTGGGGCGACATCCCGGCAGGCGGATCAGCCGACGACAAGGGGAAGGACTTCCTGGCGGGCATCGTCGGTCACTTCTGGGACACGGTGGCGGGCGGGCGCGCCTGACAAGGGGGCGGCTGTGTCGAACGCGGCTCCGCCGCGGGGCGCGAACGGCCCCCGCGCACCCGCGGCCGGAATCGGGACCCCAGGCCTAGAAGACCGACTCCGCCTCGTCCATCCGGTCCTTCGGCACCCGCTTCAGCTCGGTGACCGCCTCCACCAGCGGCACCATCACGATCTCCGTCCCGCGCAGTGCCGTCATCTTCCCGAACTCGCCCTGGTGCGCCGCCTCCACGGCGTGCCAGCCGAACCGCGTCGCGAGGACCCGGTCGTAGGCGGTCGGCGTACCACCGCGCTGGACGTGCCCGAGGATGACCGGCTTGGCCTCCTTGCCGAGCCGCCGCTCCAGCTCGTACGCCAGCGCCGTACCGATGCCCTGGAAGCGCTCGTGGCCGTACAGGTCGATCTCGCCCTTGCCGTAGTCCATCGTGCCCTCGGCGGGATGCGCGCCCTCGGCCACGCAGACCACCGCGAACTTCTTGCCGCGGGCGAACCGCTCCTCGACCATCTTGGCCAGGTCGGCGGGGTCGAAGGGCCGCTCGGGAAGGCAGATGCCGTGGGCGCCGGCGGCCATGCCGGACTCCAGGGCGATCCAGCCGGCGTGCCGGCCCATGACCTCGACGACCATCACCCGCTGGTGGGACTCGGCGGTGGTCTTCAGCCGGTCCATCGCCTCCGTGGCGACACCCACCGCCGTGTCGAAGCCGAACGTGCGGTCGGTCGAGGAGATGTCGTTGTCGATGGTCTTCGGGACGCCCACGACCGGCAGGCCGGCGTCGGACAGCATGCGTGCCGCCGTCAGCGTGCCCTCGCCGCCGATCGGGATCAGCGCGTCGATGCCGAACTCCTCGACCATGTCGGTGGCCCGGTCGCACGCCTCGCGCAGCCGGTCCCGCTCCAGCCGCGACGAGCCCAGGATCGTGCCGCCGAGGGACAGGATGCCGCCGACCGCGTCCAGGTCGAGGGTGCGGTAGTGGCCGTCGAGCAGACCCCGGAAGCCGTCCTCGAAACCGATGACCTCGTCGTCGTACTGTGCGACCGCACGGTGTACCACCGATCGGATGACGGCGTTCAGGCCGGGGCAGTCGCCGCCTGCGGTGAGAACTCCGATGCGCATGGTGGTGTGTCTCCTGCTCGCTGTCGTTGCCGGTGAGCCGATCCGATTGTTTCATGCCCCACGAGGCAGTGAGATCCTGACGGGCGCCTTAACCGGCGCCAGGGGTATTGTCAAGAGGGTTCCGCTCACCCCGGTGGGCGATTTTTATGTGGCCGCACAGGAACTACACAGAGACGGAGTGCACACGTGACGCGCAGCGTGTACGTGACCGGGATCGACCGCGGCGACGGCCGCCAGGTCGTGGAGCTGGGCATGCTGGAGCTCCTGACCCGGCAGGTCGACCGGGTGGGCGTCTTCCGCCCGCTGGTCCACGACGGCCCCGACCGACTGTTCGAGCTGCTGCGTGCGCGGTACCGTCTCGCCCAGGATCCGGCGACCGTCTACGGCATGGACTACCACGAGGCCTCCGCCCTCCAGGCCGAGCGCGGCGCCGACGAACTGGTCTCCACCCTCGTCGACCGCTTCCACCTGGTCGCCCGCGACTACGACGTCGTCCTCGTCCTCGGCACCGACTTCGCCGACACCCAGTTCCCGGACGAGCTGTCCCTCAACGCCCGGCTCGCCAACGAGTTCGGCGCCTCGGTGATCCCGGTGGTCGGCGGCCGCGACCAGAACGCCGAGTCGGTGCTCGCGGAGACCCGGAACGCCTTCCGCGCGTACGACGGTCTCGGCTGCGACGTGCTGGCCATGGTCGCCAACCGGGTCGCCCGCGAGGACCGGGACGAGATCGCCCGGCGGATCGAGGGGCGGCTGCCGGTCCCGGTGTACGTGCTGCCGGACGAGCCCGCGCTGTCCGCGCCCACGGTCGCCCAGATCGCCCACGCGCTCGGTGCGAAGGTGCTGCTCGGCGACGACTCGGGGCTGGCCAGGGACACGCTGGACTTCGTCTTCGGCGGCGCGATGCTGCCGAACTTCCTGCCCGCGCTGACCCCGGGCTGCCTGGTGGTGACTCCCGGCGACCGCGCCGACCTGGTCGTCGGCGCGCTCGCCGCGCACAGCGCCGGCACCCCGCCGATAGCCGGCGTGCTGCTCACCCTGAACGAGCGGCCCAGTGACGAGATCCTCACCCTGGCCGCCCGGCTCGCCCCGGGCACCCCGGTCCTCTCGGTGCCCGGCAACAGCTTCCCGACCGCCGCCCGGCTGTTCTCCCTGGAGGGCAAGCTGAACGCGGCCACCCCCCGCAAGGCGGAGACCGCGCTCGGCCTGTTCGAGCGGTACGTCGACACCGCCGGTCTCAACAAGCGGGTCTCCGCGCCGAGCAGCGGCCGCGTCACCCCCATGATGTTCGAGCACAAGCTGCTCGAACAGGCCCGCTCCGACAAGCGGCGGGTCGTCCTGCCGGAGGGCACCGAGACGCGCGTCCTGCACGCGGCGGAGGTGCTGCTGCGCCGGGGAGTCTGCGACCTGACCCTGCTCGGGCCCGTCGACCAGATCCGCAAGAAGGCCGCCGATCTCGGTATCGACCTCGCGGACGCGCAGCTGATCGACCCCGCCACCTCCGAACTGCGGGACGCCTTCGCCGAGCGGTACGCCCTGCTGCGGGCCCACCGCGGGGTGACGGTGGAGCTGGCGTACGACGTGGTCACCGACGTCAACTACTTCGGCACGCTGATGGTCCAGGAGGGGCTGGCGGACGGCATGGTCTCCGGGACCGTGCACTCCACGGCGGCGACCATCCGGCCCGCGTTCGAGATCATCAAGACGCAGCCGGGCTCTTCGATCGTCTCGTCCGTGTTCTTCATGTGCCTCGCGGACAAGGTGCTCTGCTACGGCGACTGCGCGGTCAACCCGGACCCGAACGCCGAGCAGCTCGCCGACATCGCCATCCAGTCGGCCGCCACCGCCGCCCAGTTCGGGGTGGAGCCGCGGATCGCGATGCTGTCGTACTCCACGGGCACGTCGGGTTCGGGGGCGGACGTGGACAAGGTGCGGGAGGCGACCGAGCTGGCGCGCTCCCGCCGGCCCGACCTGAAGATCGAGGGGCCGATCCAGTACGACGCGGCCGTGGAGCCGAGCGTCGCGGCCACCAAGCTGCCGGACTCCGAGGTCGCCGGGCAGGCCAGCGTGCTGATCTTCCCGGACCTCAACACCGGCAACAACACCTACAAGGCCGTGCAGCGGTCGGCCGGCGCGATCGCCGTCGGACCGGTGCTGCAGGGGCTGCGCAAGCCCGTCAACGACCTGTCCAGGGGCGCCCTCGTCCAGGACATCGTGACGACCGTCGCCATCACGGCGATCCAGGCCCAGAACCTCGATTCCTCCGGCACCGCCGACTCCTCCAGCACCTCCAGCCCCTCCAGCTCCTCCAGCCCCTCCAACGCGAAGGCGTCCGCCCAGTGAGCCCCACCCGTGTCCTCGTCCTCAACTCCGGCTCCTCGTCCCTGAAGTACCAGCTGCTGGACATGCGGGACGGTGGGCGGCTGGCGGTCGGCCTGGTCGAGCGCATCGGCGAGCAGACCTCGTGGCTCAAGCACACCTGCCTCACCAGTGGCGACACCCGTGAGCTCAGCGGACCGATCGCCGACCACGACGCTGCGCTGAAGGCCGTGTCGGAGGAACTGTCCAGGGACGGGCTCGGGCTCGACTCGCCGGAGCTGGCCGCGATCGGACACCGGGTGGTGCACGGCGGGATGTTCTTCACCGAGCCGACCGTCGTCAGCGAAGAGGTGCTCACCGAGATCGAGCGGCTGATCCCGGTCGCCCCGCTGCACAACCCGGCCAACCTGACCGGTATCCGTACCGCACGGGCGCTGCGCCCCGATCTGCCGCAGGTCGCCGTCTTCGACACGGCGTTCCACACGACCGTGCCGGAGTCGGCGGCCCGCTACGCGATCGACCCGAAGGTCGCCGACCGGTACCGCATCCGCCGCTACGGCTTCCACGGCACCTCGCACGCCTATGTCTCCCGGGAGACCGCGCGGCTGCTGGGAAAGACACCTGAGGAGGTGAACGTCATCGTGCTGCATCTCGGCAACGGGGCGTCGGCCTCGGCGGTCCGGAGCGGCCGGTGCGTGGAGACCTCCATGGGGCTGACGCCTTTGGAGGGGCTGGTGATGGGTACGCGTTCCGGTGATCTGGATCCCGCCGTCATTTTCCATTTGGCGCGTGTTGGCGGAATGTCCATGGATGAGATCGACACTCTTCTCAACAAGGGGAGCGGTCTGTTCGGACTGTGCGGTGACAACGACATGCGGGAGATCCTGCGCCGGATCGACGCGGGCGACGAACAGGCCGAACTCGCCTTCGACATCTACATTCACCGCCTGAAGAAGTACATCGGCGCCTACTACGCCGTGCTCGGCCGGGTGGACGCCGTGGCGTTCACGGCGGGGGTCGGCGAGAACGCGGCGCCCGTGCGGGAGGCTGCCGTGGCCGGGCTGGAGGGGCTGGGACTGGCCGTGGACCCGGGGCTGAACGCCGTACGGGCGGACGGGCCGCGGCTGATATCGCCGGCGGACGCGCGCGTCGCCGTCGCCGTGGTGCCGACGGACGAGGAACTGGAGATCGCCACCCAGACCTACGCACTGGTCGGCGGCGGCAGAAATAACAGCTGAGCATATCGGCGCCCATTTGTATCTTCCGCCAGACGGAATATTCCGCAGCGAAACAAACCGATAGGATCGCCCCATGCGCCGTTCGAAAATCGTCTGTACTCTCGGCCCCGCGGTCGACACCCACGAGATGCTCGTGGCCATGATCGAGGCCGGCATGAACGTGGCCCGCTTCAACTTCAGCCACGGCTCGCACGCCGAGCACCAGGGCCGCTACGACCGGGTCCGGGCCGCCTCCAAGGAGACCGGCCGGGCCGTCGGTGTCCTCGCCGACCTGCAGGGCCCGAAGATCCGTCTGGAGACCTTCGCCGAGGGGCCGGTCGAGCTGGAGCGCGGTGACGAGTTCGTCATCACGACCGAGGACGTCCCGGGTGACAGGACCATCTGCGGTACGACCTACAAGGGCCTGCCGGGCGACGTCTCGCGCGGCGACCAGATCCTCATCAACGACGGCAACGTCGAGCTGAAGGTCCTGGGGGTCGAGGGCGCCCGGGTGAAGACGATCGTCATCGAGGGCGGTGTCGTCTCCGACCACAAGGGCATCAACCTGCCCGGCGCGGCCGTCAACGTGCCCGCGCTGTCCGAGAAGGACGTCGAGGACCTCCGGTTCGCGCTGCGCATGGGCTGCGACATGGTCGCGCTCTCCTTCGTGCGGGACGCCAAGGACGTCGACGACGTCCACAAGGTGATGGACGAGGAGGGCCGCCGGGTCCCCGTCATCGCCAAGGTGGAGAAGCCGCAGGCGGTGGAGAACATGGAGGGCGTCGTGATGGCGTTCGACGCCGTCATGGTGGCCCGTGGCGACCTGGCCGTCGAGTACCCGCTCGAGAAGGTCCCCATGGTGCAGAAGCGCCTGATCGAGCTGTGCCGGCGCAACGCCAAGCCGGTGATCGTGGCGACCCAGATGATGGAGTCGATGATCACCAACTCCCGGCCGACCCGCGCCGAGGCCTCCGACGTGGCCAACGCGATCCTGGACGGCGCGGACGCGGTCATGCTCTCGGCGGAGTCCTCCGTCGGCGCCTACCCGGTCGAGACCGTCAGGACGATGTCGAAGATCGTCGTCGCGGCGGAGCAGGAACTGCTGAGCAAGGGCCTGCAGCCGCTCGTCCCCGGCAAGAAGCCGCGTACGCAGGGTGGTTCGGTGGCCCGTGCGGCCTGCGAGATCGCCGACTTCCTCGGCGGCCGCGGCCTGGTCGCCTTCACCCAGTCCGGCGACACGGCGCGCCGTCTCTCCCGCTACCGCGCCCAGCAGCCGATCATCGCCTTCACCACCGACGAGAACACCCGCAACCAGCTCACGCTGAGCTGGGGCGTGGAGTCGCACGTGGTGCCGTTCGTGAACACCACGGACGAGATGGTCGACATGGTCGACCAGGAGCTCGCCAAGATCAACCGCTTCGACCAGGGCGACACCGTCATCATCACGGCCGGCTCGCCCCCCGGTGTCCCCGGCACCACGAACATGCTCCGCGTTCACCACGTCGGCGGCTCCGCCGCCAACTGAGGTACCCGTAGCAGGTCCTGTACGGCACCGAGGGCGCCCCCTGTCGCAGGGGGCGCCCTCAGTCCTTGCCGTCGGATCACCTGCCCGGCGGTGCTCCGACCGTCTCCCGCAGCCAGGCGTTGCCGCGCAGCTCCGGATGGGCGGCGGTGATCAGCCGGAACGCCTCGGCCTTCGCCCGGCTGGCGAGCTGCCCCAACTCGTCCCAGGCCAACTCCACCACGCGCGGCGCGTAGTTCGTCGTGAGGGTGACGGCCTCCGGTCCGCGGCTGAAGGAGAACACGTGCCCGGTCACGCTCGTCTCCACCGCGATGTCGCTCCGGGTCTCCAGCTCTCCTCGCGCGTACTCCAGCATGAGGGCGAAGTCGACCACGGGCAGCCCCGGCGTACGAAGGCTGAGATCCACGCCGTGGACGACGAGCCGTACATCTGCCCGGAAACAGCTCACGGAGAAGTCCGCGCCGGTCAGCTCAGGGTGCTCCGGCCGGTCCGTGTTCTCCGGTCGCTGCGCCGAGGACCAGAAGGGGTCCTCGGCGCGGGGCGCGAAGAAGAAAGTGATCATCTCGTCCTTCCACTCCTGCCCGAGGGACGGAGCCCGAGCTCGGTGCGGCGCCGCGCAGAACTGTGCCCCGCCGAATCGGTACTCGGCGGGGCACAGTCTCCTTGCGGCTCCCGAACGGGTCGGTGGGTGGCGCTCAGCCGGTGCCGTCGGTGGTGTAGACGTGCATACCGGGGACGTGCAGGGTGCCGCCGAACTGGGCCGCCTGGACGACCTTCACGTTGGTGAAGTAGATCAGCGGGATGTTCAGCGGCGGCGGGTTGTCCGGGTCGAACGTGATCGGGATCAGACCGAACAGGTTGCCCGAGATCGACTCCGTGTACATCGTGGTGTCGCCGCCGGTGATGGTGGACTTCGAACCGGCCGCGGCCTGCACGTGGTAGGTCTTGCCGATGTTCGCGTCCTTGACCGTCTGGTGCAGGTCGCCGATGTCGGTGCCGCCGGAGATGACGTACTTCAGCACCTTCTTCGTCTTGCCGCCGGCCGTCTTCACCTCCACGACACCCTGGTAGTCGGCGCTCTTCAGCAGCAGCGAGCTGGCACTGAGGTACCAGGGGTCGTCCGCCACCGCGACCTTGTTGTCGACACCGCCCACGTCGTCGGTGGCGACGTCGCAGCCGTCGGCCGACGTGCCGGCGCTCGCGGACGGGCTCGGCGTGGCGGTGGCGTCGCCGGCCGCCTTGGTGACGTCGCCGGTGACCTCGCCGGCCGCCTTGGTCACCGTGTCCGTGGTGTCCTTCACGGTGTCCGTGACCGTCTCGGCGGCCTTGGTGACCGTGTCCTTGACGGTGCCGGAGGCGCTGTCGCCCTTGTCCGTGCCCGACGACTTGTCCGAGGAGGACGAGGACGACGAGGTCGACGCGGAGGCGGACGGCGTCGGGCTCGCGGTGGAGTCCGACGCGGACGAACCCGTCGAGGTACCGCCGAGGATGCCGGTGATGGCACCCCCGATGGAGTCCAGCAGGCCGCCGCCGTTGCCGCTGCTCGCGGAGGCGGACGGCGAAGGCGTGGCCGTGCCGTCGGATCCGGACGAACCCGAGCCGTCCGAGGACGAGGACGACTTGGTCGGGGTCGGGGTCTTCGCGTCGTCGGAACCTGAATCCGACGCCGCGTCCTTGCCCGAGTCCTTGCCCGTGCCCGAGGACGCCGGGTCCTTGGCGCCGGAGGACGCCGAGGGGGACGGCGTGGCCGAGTCCTTGTCCTTGGAGTCGTCGCTCGCGCTCGCGGAGGGCGAGGCCGAGTCCAGGGCGGAGACGCAGTCCTTGTACTCGTCGGCCTTCTGGCTGTTCGACGCGGAGGCCGTGTTGTTCGTGTCGGCGATCGCGAGCGTGGACGTGAACCCCATGCCCATGATCACGGCCGTCGGCATCGCCACGGAGGCTATCGCCTTGCCGGCCGGCATGTGGAACCTGGTGAACAGCGGCTTCTTGGGTGCCGCGTGGCGCGGCCCGGTTCTCACACGGGACGCGTCCACATCAGTCCCGTGGATCACCTCGTCAGCCGGCACTGTGCCTCCCGTTCGCCCCGTCCAGCGGGCTCGTTCCTGACAGGTCATTCGCCTTGCCCACGGCGTCCTGGCCCGTGAAGTGGGTGTCCGCGCCGGGGGTGTGGTCCCCGGCCGGCGGAACATCGCCCTCCGGCTGCGGCGTGCCCGGTGCCCAGGCGACCTCCGACTGCGGCGGGGCACCCGGTGCCCAGGCCACGGCCATCGCTCCACCGATCAGGGCGAACAGGAAGCCCATGATGAAGCCGCCGAAGTTGGACACGGGGAGGGACACCAGCGCCAGCAGGATCGCGGCGACACCCGCGAACGTGCGGATGTGCTTCTGGAACCAGACGCTGATGCCGAGGACGACGAGCAGCACGCCGATGATCAGGGACCCGGCACCCGCCGTGGTGGCCATCGCCACCGTGAGGTTGCCGATCTGGAGATGCGCGTACGGGAAGTACATGATCGGGAAACCGGCGAGCAGGATGTACAGACCGGCCCAGAACGGCCGCGTGCCCCGCCAGGAGCGGAACTGCAGCCTCCGGCGGTCGAACTGGCCGGGTGCGGCAGGAGTCTCGGCGCTCATGGAAAACAGCTCCCTGGTGCGGCGTTGCTGTGGTGTAGATGCTGTGGTTGGGCGGTGCCGTGATGTGCACCGCGCGTGAAGACCGCGGGAAGAAGGTGGAGGGCGGGGGTGCCGTCGGCGCCCCCGCCCGTCACGGAGTGCTTAGTAGCACTCCGCACCCTTCGTCGAGATCGACATGTGCAGACCGCTCAGCTTGAAGGTTCCGGCGGTGGTGGCCCACGCCGTCTGCTTCACGCCGGACAGGGAGGCGTGGTCGGCCTCCTGCGCGAACCCGTTCGGGTTCGTCTGCTTGTTGGCGACCTCGTCCGACTTGATGCCGGGACCCTTGGTCGAGCTGCCGGCCGCGACACCGATGTTGATGTTGGTGAACGTCGCGTCGGCGCTCAGGTCGTCGAGGTCGATGTAGAGCTTGCTGGCCTCGACCGGCTTCTTCGCGTCGGCGCCCGCGTGCAGGATCAGGCTGACGTTCCCGAAGATCGGGACGTTCGGCGTGACCACGGACTGGCACAGGTTGGTGATCTCCGCGCTCTTGAACGCCGAGACCGCCACCGGGTGGATCGTCTTGTCACCGGCGAGGGTGACACCCGAGTCGACGGCGCCGTACTGGACGAACCCGTCACCTTCGAGCTGGTCGGCCGTGACCTTGAACTGCTGGCCCGACACGCTGAACGACGCGGCGAGAGCACCCTGCGCGAGGGCGACACCTATACACGCCGTGGCGGCGACGCTGGGCACCATGACCACAGCGAACCGCTTCCATCTGGTCCCGCCACGCACCTGGGACTCCATATTTCCTCCTTCTCGGACGTACATCTCCTGGCCCGGAATCGCCCCCAACGGCGGCTCGGCCGGGCAGGGATGGGAGAAGTGCTACGTCCTCGGAAGGGGAGCGCCCGCGTTCACAGGCGCGAACCGCACCTCGATCACCGGCGATCACCCCCGAGCGACAACCACTGGTCGCGCCTGACACGCATCACGCACAACCTTGCTGGACAGGCTCCACCTCGCGGCGAAGACCCCCCTGCCCAAGAGCCGGCGTCACTGCCGCCGACTCTGCTCGGTGGGGACCCAGATGAGCCCGCGGGCCCGACTGGTTGTCGGGGTACGGCAATGGACCGAGCGTCGCCGATCGTGGTGCATTCTCGCCGCCCGCACAAGGGGCTTCGTTACTGGGTAGTAACGGCCGGATAACCGATGAACGACCCACCGGTCTCGGAGCGCGACGCTGGGTGGCATTCGGGGGCAGAACAAAACAGTTGACCCCTGGACGAAACCAGACAGATCAAGGCCCCTGATTTACTGCGAGTAACAGCGGCCGCTATTACCAAGATTTGGTAAAGAGCGGCCGCTGTGACCTCGCGTCGGCGAATCTTTCACTTCGGCATCACAGGACGTGACGTTTAGCGACTGGTCAGAACCGTGGTCAGACCGTGCTTCAGAACAGCGCCCGTGCCAGTGCCCGGCGTGCGTCCACCACCCGGGGGTCATCGGTGCCGACGACCTCGAAGAGTTCGAGGAGCCGCCGCCGTACGGCGTCCCGGTCGTCCCCGGCCGTCCGCCGTACCGTCTCGATCAATCGCCCGAAGGCGTCCTCGACGTGGCCGCCCGCCAGGTCCAGGTCGGCGCCCGCGATCTGCGCCTCGGCGTCGGCCGGCTTCTCGGCCGCGTTCTTGCGCACCTGCTGCGGGTCCATCCCCTGCACGCGCTGGAGCAGCTCGGCCTGCGCAAGCCCCAGTTTGGCCTCGCTGTTGGCGGGGTCGTCGCTCAGTACGTTCCGGTACGCCTGGATCGCGCCGCCGAGGTCACCCGCGTCCAGCGCCTGTACGGCGGCTTCGAGAAGCGCGTCGTACGGACCGGCGGACGTCGCGGGCCCGGCCGCCGGGGCGGCGCCCGGCTGCGCGTCGGGGTCGACGGTCAGGCCGGTCAGCCCGAACCGCTCCTCGGCGACCTGGATCAGCTGGTCGAGGGTGCCGCGGATCTGGTCCTCACCGGCGGCGCCCTGGAAGAGCGGCAGCGCCTGCCCGGCGACCACCGCGAACACCGCCGGGATCCCCTGGACCCCGAACTGCTGCATCAGCATCTGGTTGGCGTCGACGTCGATCTTGGCCAGCAGGATGCGGCCGTTGTACTCGACGGCGAGCCGCTCCAGGACCGGGCTCAGCTGCTTGCAGGGCTGACACCACTCGGCCCAGAAGTCGATGACGACGGGGACTTCGGCGGACCGCTGCAGGACATCGCGCTCGAAGCCGGCTTCGTCGACGTCGATGACCAGGTCGGCCGGGGCGACGGCGCCGGCTCCACCCTGCCGGGCCGCTTCGGCGCGCGTCTGCTCGGCCTTGGCCTTGGCCTCCTGGGCCGCCTTCACCGCGGCGAGGTCGACGACGCCGCTCATGGACATGTTCCGTGGCTGCATGCGCCTATCCTCCCCCGTTCCCGCGCGTGTGTGAAAAACGTTGTGAAAGCCAGGCCGAACAAACGTCTGAAGCGGACGCCGGGTCCCCACCCGGCGCCGTGGTCGTCGCCCGTGCGGTCACCCACGAGCTTTCGCTACGAGTCGTAGCGTAATGCCATGCCGACCCCGCGCGACACCCCTTCCCGGTGATCTCCCTCACGACGTCACATGAACCGCCGGTTATGGTCGTGGGATGCAGAGCCGCACCCCAGCCGCCCGTACCGGCCGCCCCCGCAGCGCCGAGGCGGACGCCGCGATCCTGGCGGCGACCCGGCAGGCGCTGGTGGAACTGGGCTGGTCCAAGCTCACCCTGGGAGACGTGGCGACGCGGGCCGGGGTTGCGAAAACCACCCTCTACCGCCGCTGGGCCGGCAAGAACGAACTCGTCGTCGACGCGGTCGCGGAGCTGTTCGACGAACTCGAACTCCCCGACCGGGGCAGCCTCGCCGACGACATCGAGGGCGTGGTGCTGCAGTTCGCCGCGATCCTGGACCGCCCGGAGGCGAAGAGCGGGCTGATGGCGGCGGTGGCCGAGTCGACCCGGGACGACGCGCTGCGGGAACGTATCCGCGCGTCCATCGTGGACCGCCAGAAGCGGCTGGTCCTGGAGGGCCGGGAGCGCGCCCAGCTGCGCGGCGAACTCCCCGCGCAGCCCGACCCGTGCGAGGCGGACCGCACGGCGGACCTCATCTTCGACCTGGTGGCCGGCTCGGTGGTGCACCGCGCCCTGGTGAGCGGCAAACCGGCGGACGAGGAATGGGTGCGCGGCCTGACGAGGATCCTGCTGCTGGGCCTGGCGGGCGCGGCGGACGACGCCAGGACCTGACCACGGGCCCCACCGCGACATCGGCACCGGGCGCTTTCAGCGGACGGCGACGGTGCCGTCACCCATCTCCACGACATGCCCTCGCGGGCCGCGTTCCTCGTCGGGGGCCCGGTCCGGCCAGGTGCGCTCCGTCGGCGTGTTCGCGGTGACGGGGGCGCTGTCGGCCGGCACGACCATCACGGGCGGCGGGCCGTCCATCATTCCGATCACCTTCTGGTGCCCGGTCGCCGCAGACGTCGTGGGGTCCACTGGGCCCTGTGGGGATCCGCGAACCGGGCGCGTCGACGCCGCCCGCGAAGAGCCGGCCGGCGGACGAGCGCGGGTTCCCAGACCTCCTCGTCGGCCGCGGTGACCGTGAGGACGCAGCTCATCACGGTCACCGTCAGCGGGTGTCGAGGGCCGCCTCGGGCCCTCCCCCGTCCCCGGCCGGTCAGAACCCCGCCGGCTCCGTGTACACCCCCCACTCGTCCCGCAGCACCCCGCAGATCTCGCCCAGGGTCGCCTCGGCGCGTACCGCGTCGAGCATCGGCTCGATCATGTTGGTCCCGGCGCGGGCGGCGCCGAGCATCGCGTCGAGCGCGGCACGCACCGCGCCCTCGTCGCGGGCGGTCCTGCGCTCGCCCAGGACTCGTACCTGCTCCCGCTCCACCTCGTGCGAGACCCGCAGGATCTCCAGGTCGCCGGTGACGGACCCGGTGTGCACGTTGACGCCGACGACCCGCTTGTCGCCCTTCTCCAGCGACCGCTGGTACTGGAAGGCGGACTCGGCGATCTCCCCGGTGAACCAGCCGTCCTCGATGCCCCGCAGGATCCCTGAGGTGACCGGGCCGATCGGGTGCCGCCCGTCCGGATGGGCGCGCAGCCCACGCTCCTTGATCTGGTCGAAGATCTTCTCGGCGTCGGCCTCGATCCGGTCGGTCAGCTGCTCGACGTACCAGGAACCGCCCAGCGGGTCCGCCACGTTGGCGACCCCGGTCTCCTCCATGAGCACCTGCTGGGTGCGCAGCGCGATCTCGGCGGCCTGCTCGCTCGGCAGCGCGAGGGTCTCGTCGAGCGCGTTGGTGTGCAGCGAGTTGGTCCCGCCGAGCACGGCCGCGAGCGCCTCCACAGCCGTGCGCACGACGTTGTTGTACGGCTGCTGGGCGGTCAGCGAGACACCCGCGGTCTGGGTGTGGAAGCGCAGCCACTGCGACTTCTCCGACCGGGACCCGTACACGTCCCGCATCCAGCGGGCCCAGATCCGGCGGGCCGCGCGGAACTTGGCGATCTCCTCGAAGAAGTCGACGTGCGCGTCGAAGAAGAAGGAGAGTCCGGGCGCGAAGACGTCGACGTCCAGGCCGCGGCTGAGCCCCAGCTCCACGTAGCCGAAGCCGTCCGCGAGCGTGTACGCGAGTTCCTGCGCGGCCGTCGCGCCGGCCTCGCGGATGTGGTAGCCGGAGACGGACAGCGGCTTGTACGCGGGGATGCCGGCCGCGCAGTACTCCATCAGGTCGCCGATGAGGCGCAGATGGGGCTCGGGCTGGAACAGCCACTCCTTCTGGGCGATGTACTCCTTGAAGATGTCGGTCTGGAGCGTGCCGTTGAGGACCGCCGGGTCGACGCCCTGCCGTTCGGCGGCGACGAGGTACATGCAGAAGACCGGGACCGCCGGACCGCTGATCGTCATCGACGTCGTGACGTCGCCCAGCGGGATGTCCTTGAACAGGACCTCCATGTCGGCGGCGGAGTCGATGGCCACGCCGCAGTGCCCGACCTCGCCGAGCGAGCGCCGGTCGTCGGAGTCGCGGCCCATCAGGGTCGGCATGTCGAAGGCCACCGACAGACCCCCGCCGCCGTTGGCGAGGATCATCTTGTACCGCTCGTTGGTCTGCTCGGCGTTGCCGAACCCGGCGAACTGGCGGATGGTCCAGGTGCGCCCGCGGTAGCCGGTCGGGTACAGGCCGCGCGTGAAGGGGTACTCTCCGGGCCAGCCGATCCGCTCGAATCCCTCGTACGTGTCACCGGGTCGCGGCCCGTAGACCGGCTCCACCGGGTCCCCGGAGAGCGTCGTGAAGTCCGCGTCCCGCTTGCGGGCCGTGTCGTAACGGGCCTGCCAGCGCAGGCGGCCCTCCGTGATGGCGTCAGCGTCCATACCATCGAATTTACTAGGACGTCCTAGTAAATGTCGATGGCGAACCGCCGCACGGTGGTCCGTACGGCGGTGGGATCAGGCTTTGGCCACGACCGGGGTGCCCTCGGTGACCTTGGCGTCTAGCTCACGGGTGACCTTGCGCTCCACGAAGAACGCCGCGGTCGGAATGGTGCCCGCGAGCAGCACCCACAGCTGCTTGCCGACCGGCCACTTCGCCTTGGAGCCCAGGTCGAAGGCGAAGACCAGGTAGACGACGTAGAGCCAGCCGTGCGCGATGGCGACGACCCGTGTGACGTCGGCCGCACCGTCGATGTCCAGCCCGTACTTGGCGATCATGCTCAGGCACAGCAGCACCAGCAGCACACCGGTGACATAGGCCAGGACGCGGTAGCGGGTCAGCACGCTCTTTTTCATGGGGACGAGCGTAACCACCCGTTCCGGGAGATCTTGTCCCGGGTCGCTCCGCGCCGAAGGTCAGTCCTCGTCGAAGTCGTGCGCCGAGACCCGCAGCGGGCGCAGCATCGCGAAGATCTCCGCGCACTCCTCGGAGTCGTACGCCCCGAGCCCGAAGTCCATCGCCATCAGGTCCCGGGTGGCCGCCTCGACCACCTCGCGGCCCTTCTCGGTGATCGTGGCGAGCGTGCCGCGCCCGTCGTTGGGGTTGGGCCGCTTGGCGACCAGACCGGACCGCACCAGCCGGTCCACCGTGTTCGTCACGGAGGTCGGGTGCACCATCAGACGCTCACCGATCTTCGACATCGGCAGTTCACCGGCCTTGGAGAAGGTGAGCAGCACCAGCGCCTCGTAGCGCGCGAACGTCAGCTCGTACGGCTTGACCACCGCGTCGACCTCGGCCAGCAGGATCTGCTGGGCCCGCATGATCGAGGTGATCGCGGCCATCGACGGGACGTTCCCCCAGCGCTGCTTCCAGAGGTCGTCGGCACGGGCGATGGGGTCGAAGGGAAGACTGAGAGGCTTCGGCACGCCACCGACCCTACCGGCCGGTCATATACCGGTCAGCCCTGTCTCGGCTTTCGGTCACCCGGCCCCCGCCGCCGGCGAGACCTCGGGCCCGGCGTGCCTGGAACGGCGGCGTACGGCGGCCGCTACGGCACCGGCGGCGGCGTCCGCCGGGCGGCCGCCGCGAGTCCGCAACAGCACACCACCCCCACCGCCCCGGCGCCCGCCACGGCCGCCCGCACCCCCACGGCCTCCGCCGCCAGCCCCGCCAGCGTCATGCCGACGCCCTGCAGGGTCATCAGCCCCGTACTGAGCACGGTCATGGCCCGGCCGCGCAGTGCCTTCGGCACCGCCCGCACGAACCACTGGTCCAGGCCGAGCGTGTACGCCGACCCGGCCCCCGCCGCCAGCAGGAGCAGCAGCGAGAGGGCGAGGGACGGGTGCAGGGCGTAGCCCAGGTACGGCAGCAGGGTGAAGCAGACCAGCGGGAGGACGATCCGCTCCCCGGCGGCCGGGCCGAGCCGGGCGCCGGCGTACAGCTCCCCGGCGACCGTGCCGACCGGCAGCGCGCACATCAGCAGGCCGAGCCCCGGGGATCCGGTGCCGAGCGCGTCGGCGTAGGGGGCGGCGAGCGCCTCGGGGACGACGCCGAACATCGCCGGGACCCAGAAGAGGAGGAGCAGCAGGCGGACCCGGCGGTCGGCGAGCAGCTGCCGGGTACCGCCGCGCTCGCGGACGCGGGTACGGGCGGGGCGGCGCCGGGTGCCGAGGCGCAGCAGCGCGGCCGAGGCCAGGAAGGTGCCGACGGTGATCAGCAGGCCGTGCCGCGGGCTGAGGACGGCGAGCAGCAGGCCGCCGAGGCCGTAGCCGGCCAGCAGGGCGCTCTGCGCGACGATTCGCAGCAGCGAGCGGCCGAGCACGAACAGGTCGCCGCCGCCGAGGACGTCGGAGAGGGTCGCCATACGGGTGCCGGCGAACACCGGCGAGACGACGGCGAGCGCACAGCGCAGCCCGAGCGGCACCCCGATGCCGGTGCCGGGCACCGCCATCACGGCGACGCACCCCGCGCACGCCAGATCGCACACCACCAGCACCCGGCGGGCCGGGAACCGGTCGGCGACCGGAGCCAGCAGGGTCCCGCCGACCAGGTAGGGCAGAAAGCCCAGCGCGAAGGTCAGGGCACTGAGCTGCGGCGATCCCGTGAGGTCGTACACCAGCACGGACAGCGCGATCTCGCTGACGATCACGCCGAGCATGGACAGCACATGGGCGGCGAAGACGGCACGGAACTCGGGGACGGCGAGGACCCGGCCGTAGCCGGCGGGTCTCTCCAGAACAGGCGCGGACATGGACGGCAGCGTGCCCGCGCCGCGGTCCGCCGCTCAGAGTTTCGGCACCAGCCGAATCTTCCGCTCCGCCGCCCGGGACCCGCCATGCCCTCCCGCCTCCACTTCGACGAGGACGACTTCCTCCGCTGCCGGTTCGCCGTGTCCCCGCTGTGGGAGACCCAGGAGGCGGTGCGCACCCTGCGGCGACCGGACCGGCACGGCTATCACGCGCCCTGGCTGCGGCGGATCAGGGCGGTGGCCGCCACGCTCGACCTGGCCCCGCTGTGGCTGCTGATGCCCCGCCGCGGTCACTCGCCCGACTGGCTGGTGCCGCCGCCGACCGGTCCGGCCGCCTCCTTCGAGGAGGAACTGGCGGCCCTGCGGGCGGTGGACCCGCGGACGGCCCGGGCGGACACCGCCCGCTCGCTCGCGGACACGCCCGGCGCGCTGGAGTCGGCGACCGGCCGGGCCTGGCTCGCCGATCCGCCGCGCATGGTCCGGGAGCTGACGGAGGCGCTGGAGGCGGCCTGGCAGGTCCTGGTGGCCCCGGACTGGCCCCGGCTGCGCGCGCTGCTGGAGGCGGACATCACCTTCCACTCCCGGCGGCTGGCGGAGGTCGGCCTGGGCGCGCTGCTGCCGGAGATCCACCGCCGGTGCGGCTGGCGGTCCGGCACGCTGACCGTGGCCTCCCCCGGCGCGTACGAGCGGCGCCTCGGCGGGCAGGGCCTGGTGCTGATGCCGAGCGTGTTCACCTGGCCGGACGTGGTCAGCACCTTCGACCCGCCGGCCCGGCCCACGCTGGTCTACCCGGCCCGGGGCATCGGCGGCCTGTGGACCGATCCGGCCGAGACCACGCCCGGCGCCCTGGTACGGCTGCTGGGCCGGGGACGCGCCACGGTCCTGACCGCCCTGACCGAGCCGGCCACCACCACCGCCGTCGCCCACCGGCTGCGCCTGGCCCCGTCCTCGGTCTTCGCGCACCTGGCGGCGCTGCGCGACGCGGGCCTGCTGACCTCCCGCCGCTACGGCCACCAGGTGCTGTACGAGCGGACCCCGCTGGGCATCGCACTGGCATCGGGGGCATCGGGAGCCCCGGCCGGCTGAGCCGGGCCACGACGAGGCCCCTGCCAGAAGCACCCGACGCGGCCACCGCCCGGCAGCCCCCGCTCGCACGGCGCCCCGACACCCGCGGCCACCCGACCGGCGGACTGGTGGAGACCGCACGGGCGGCCCGCGCCGAACCGCGGCCGCGCGCCCTGTTCTCCTGGCCGGGCCACGGCGCCCTGGACCTCCTGGGCGGCCTGTCCGAGGCGGAACACCCCGCCGAGCGCCTTCCGCACGTCACCCGCGGCCCGCCGCCCCGCACGGTCCACTCGTCCGGCTTCCCGCGCCTGGGCGAGGTCGCCACGGTCCTAACGGCGGCCGACGCGGCGCAGGTGGTGCCGGACCGCGCGCTGGGCCACCGGGCCGAGGTCGTCCAACGCGGCGACCAGCGCGCCGAGTTGTTCGAGGGCGTCCAGGGCGGCGTGGGCACCGGACGCGTCGACGCCCTCGTAGAGCTCGATGCCCACGAAGGACGCGGCGACCGCGCGGGCGAGCCCGGCCGGGTCGGCGAACTCGCCGAACGGGGTGGCCGCGAGGACCCGGACGAGTACCGTCTCGATCTCGGCGATCCACAGGTCGAGGCCGGCCGCGGTGGCGGGACGGAGCGCCTCCTGGGTCTGGGCGCCGGCCAGCAGCTGGCCGAGCAGGGCGACATGGCCGCCCGCGCGCTCCTCCTCGTGGATCTGCCGCCCCACGGCGAGCAGCTCGGCGAGCGAGCCGACCCCGGCGAGGCGGGGGCGGAACCGTTCGACGGCCTGCCCGGCGCCGTACCGGCAGGCGGCCGCGAGGAGTTCGTCCATGGAACCGAAGTGGTAGAAGACCAGCGCCTGGTTGACCCCGGCGGCCGACGCCACCGTACGGGCCGAGGTCCTGGCGATCCCCTGCTCGGTGAGCGTGCGCAGCGCTCCCTCCAGCAGTTTGTTCTTCGTCTCCAGGGACTTGGCGGTCTCCGGGCTCACGCGCGCGGCTCCTCACGGACCGGCCGCAGCCCCGGCCGGACCCCGCGACGGCGGACATCGCCGTACGACGCCTCGAAGGAGCCCTGGTAGCCGAAGAGCGGGCCGAAGTACCGGTTCACCACCCGCACCTGGATGCGGAAGCGGCCTACCCGGTCGTCGTAGGACTCCCGCACCTCCGCGGCGGCACCGGCGAGCTCCGGGACGCGGACGTCCACCGGGCCCTCCCGGAAGCGGTGTTCGCCGGAGCGGATGAGCAGCGAGCCGTCCGGCTCGGCGTGGAAGTGCAGCTCGCTGGCGAGGTGCTGGTGGGTGCCGAGGTAGTCGAGGATGCGGTCGCCCTTGGGGCTGAGCACCATCTGGGCGTCGAAGCGGCGGGAGCGTCCGGGCAGGTCGAAGGTGCGCACGAAGGTCGCCGTCTCACGGCCGTAGGAGTCGGCGTAGGGCACGTTCTCGATCACGAACGGAATGTTCCGGCCGGCCTCCGGGACCAGGATGTTCCGGGTGGTGCCCAGTGCCAGGAACGGCTTCACGAACGCCGGCCCGTGCCAGACGCGTTCCATCACGCCCCGGCCGGTACAGGCCTCACCGCTCGCCAGGCCGACCGAGAAGCGCCGCCGGAGCTGCGGATGCAGCCGGTCGAAGCTCTCGCCCAGCACGGTACGGAACATGGAGGTCACGGCTGCCTCTCCAGGGCACGCAGGACCCGGGGCGCGGTCACCCGGGCCGACGGCGTGCGCCGGCAGCGGCGGGCGGCCGGGGTGGTGGCGAGCGGGGGCGCGCCGAGGGCCAGGGAGAGGGCGACCACGAGGAGGAGCGGGACCAGGAAGGCGACGGCGGGCGAGAGGTCGTCCAGGACCGGCCCGCGGCTCAGGCCCGCGACGCAGCCGACCGCCGTCAGCGCGCGGGCCGCCGTCTCGGCCAGCCAGTTCCGCCGCGCCCGCTCCGGGGTGATCCCGCGCTCCAGCCACAGCCGCAGCCGGTCGAAGGACCAGGCGGTGGCCCAGCCCGTCAGCGGGCGCAGGACGAACCGGTCGGCGAGCGCGCCGAAGCGGCCCCAGCGCGGCCGGTAGTCGTAGCCGGTGAGGAAGCGGACGCCGTCGCCGACCGGGACGTAACGCCAGTAGCCGCTGCCCTCGGCGAGCAGCGAGAGCGGATGCGGGGAGGCGAAGCGCAGGGCGGAGGTGCGGGTGCCGTCGGGGCGTTCCCTCTCCCCCGCCAAGACGCCGGTCCCGGCGATGACGAGGCACGGCAGCACGCGCGTGGCGTAACGCAAGCGCTGCGGCTCGCCCGGCACGCGCGCGAGGTGGTCGATCTCGGTGAACCTCAGGTCCCAGCGCTGGTGCCGGGCCGGGTCCTGGGTGTGTGCCCACAGTGCGTCGAGGTCGGCGCGGATGTGCGCCTCTATGTAGAGCCCCATGGCTGTCCTCCCCCTGCCACCTGGTCTTTCGAGAGCCTTTTGAGCGAGTGCTCAAGACCACGGTGGGCGACGCTACTCGTTTTTGAGCGATCGCTCAATCGGACGGGAGAAGAAAACCCCGGCCCAGGGGAGGGCCGGGGTTCTCCTGCTCGCCGCCGGCTACGGGGCGAGATACCGCTCGACCGTCTCGACCTTGCTGGTGAGACCGTCGGTGACACCGGGGCGGATGTCCGCCTTCAGGACCAGGGAGACGCGCGGGACACGCTCCTCGACGGCGGCGACGGCGCGCCTGACCACGTCCATCACCTGATCCCACTCGCCCTCGATCGAGGTGAACATGGCGTCGGTGCGATGGGGCAGCCCGGACTCGCGGACCACCCGGACGGCGTCGGCGACGTACTCCCCGACGTCCTCGCCGACGCCCAGCGGCGTCACGGAGAAGGCGACGATCATGCGTTCACGACCCCTTCCTTGCGGGCGCGGGCGGCGATGAGCTCGTCCTCGGCGGCGCGCTTGAGCTTGCGCTCGGCGAAGAAGCCACCGGTCGGCAGGACGGAGAGGACGAAGTAGAAGGCGGCGGTGCCCGGGGACCACTTGGTGCGGTTCCAGGCGTCGGCCCAGAAGATCACGTACAGGACGAACAGGACACCGTGGATCGCGCCCATCACGGGAACCGCGTTGAAGTCCGTGGTCCGCTTCAGCACCGAGCAGACGAGGAGGATCAGGAAGGAGACGGCCTCCGGGGCGGAGACCAGGCGCAGGCGGCGGAGGGCGGTGGCGGTCTTGATGTCCACGAGTCACCTTCGGTGGGAGAGACGTCCACTCTTTGTGAACGCGAGCACAAACGTCCTCCCATTGTGGCAAAGGAGCCTCGCGGCCCCCGCGCGGGGGTGGAGGACCGGCCCCGGTCTCCGCACAGGTCTCACCGGTCCCCCGGGGGACGGATCCGGGAGGACGTCCACCCGTGGGACCTGTCGGTGTCGTCGGGCTGCGGCTACCTTCGCAGCGTGGCGATGTTCCGACTCCAAGGCAGCAAGGTGCTCGCCGTCGAGATGACCGGGGACGCCGTGAAGGCGAAGAACGGCTCGATGGTCGCGTACGACGGGCAGATGGCGTTCAAGAAACTGAGCGGCGGCGGTGAGGGGCTCCGGGGGATGGTGACCCGGCGGCTCACCGGCGAGCAGATGACGGTGATGGAGGTGAAGGGGCACGGGACGTGCTGGTTCGCGGACCGGGCGTCCGAGATCAACCTGGTCGGCCTCCAGGGCGACAGGCTGTACGTCGAGTCGAGCAACCTGCTCGCGACCGACGCCGGCCTGCGCACCGGCACGACCTTCACGGGCCTGCGCGGCGCCTCCCAGGGCAACGGCCTGTTCACGACCACGGTCGAGGGCCACGGCCAAGCGGCGATCATGTCGGACGGCCCGGCGGTGGTGCTCCGGGTGAGCGCGCAGTACCCGCTGACCGTGGACCCGGGCGCCTACATCGCCCACCAGGGCAACCTCCGCCAGTCCTTCCAGTCAGGTGTGACATTCCGCACCTTCCTCGGAGAGGGCGGCGGCGAGGCCTTCCAGATCCGGTTCGAGGGGGACGGCTTGGTGTACGTGCAGCCGAGCGAGCGGAACACGATCGCGGGGGATGTGTGAGATGGCCCTGCGCGAGGTGAACTCCAAGATGGTCGAGGCGACCGTCACGCCCGGACAGCGGCTGTACAGCCAGCGTGGCGCGATGCTCGCCTACAAGGGCGAGGTGTCCTTCACCCCCAACGTCCAGGGCGGTCAGGGCGGCCTGATGTCCATGATCGGCCGCCGGGTCGCGGGCGAGGCCACCCCGCTCATGACCGTCGAGGGCAGCGGCACGGTCTTCTTCGGGCACGGCGGCCATCACGTCCAGGTCATCACCCTCACCGGCGACACCCTGTACGTCGAGGCGGACCGGCTGCTCGCCTTCGAGGGCACGCTGCAGCAGGGCACGATGTTCATGGGCGCCCAGGGCGGTGTGATGGGCATGGTGCGCGGCCAGGTCACCGGCCAGGGCCTGTTCACGACCACCCTCAAGGGCCACGGCGCGGTCGCCGTGATGGCCCACGGCGGGGTCTTCGAGGTCCCGATCACCCCGCAGCGCCCGGTCCACGTCGACCCGCAGGCCTACGTCGCCCACCACGGTGACGTCCGCAACAAGCTGTCGACCGCGCTCGGCTGGCGGGACATGGTGGGCCGCGGCTCCGGCGAGGCGTTCCAGCTGGAGCTCAGCGGAAACGGCACGGTGTACGTCCAGGCGTCGGAGGAGAAGCTGTGAGCGCATACGGTGCCGCCGGGCCGGTGGTCCACGACCCCATGACCCTCCCCGTCGACGACAACGTCAACAAGTACACCTTCTGCGTGGAGCTCAAGAGCGGCCAGTGGTTCCTGCAGAAGGGGAAGATGATCGCCTACTACGGGTCGATCGACTTCAACGGCGTCGGACACGGCCGTCTGGACCGTCTGGTCCGCACTTCTTTCCATTCACCTCTGCACGCGAGCGACTGGGTGGTGGCGGAGGGCTCGGGCAAGATGCTCCTCGCCGACCGGGCCTTCGACGTCAATTCCTACGATCTGGACGAGGGCAACCTGACCATTCGCTCTGGCAACCTGCTCGCTTTTCAGCCAAGTCTCGCGCTCAAACA
The DNA here is from genome assembly GCF_042754285.1 of Streptomyces sp. NPDC059224. Lineage (NCBI taxonomy): Bacteria > Bacillati > Actinomycetota > Actinomycetes > Kitasatosporales > Streptomycetaceae > Streptomyces > Streptomyces sp. NPDC059224. The sequence goes on along the minus strand of NZ_JBHZAN010000043.1, from coordinate 25,524 downwards.
GTCGATCGTGCCGGGTTTTCTGACCCTTATCGGAACCGGAAAGTTTGTGGCCGCGTCCAACGGTCCGGTGGTGTTCATGGAACCCCCGATCCGGGTGGACCCGCAGGCGCTCGTGGGGTGGGCCGACTGCCCCTCCCCGTGCCACCACTACGACCACGGGTACATGACCGGGGTCATGGGCGGTCTACGTGCGATGACGGGCCTCGGCGGGGCCTCCGGGGAGGAGCACCAGTTCGAGTTCGTGGGGGCCGGCACGGTCCTGCTCCAGTCCACCGAGACCCTGATGGCGGAGCAGGCGACGGGAGCGGTTCCACACGAGCCCGGGGTACCCGGCGCGAGCGGGCCTTTCACAGGTCATTCACAGCAGTCGGGCGCACCGCGCCTTCCCGGACAGCTGGGAGACCTGCAACGTCGCTTCGGGCTGTGAGCGGTAGTCTGCGGAGTGTGACATCGAACGCGTGCGCGCAGTCACACCACCCTCACTAGTTCGCCTTTCAACATTTTAGGTAGACTTCATACATGGAGACCGAGACGGCCACGCGCTGGCTGACCGATGCGGAGCAGTGCGCCTGGCGCACCCACCTGGAGGTCAACAGGCTGTTGACGTACCAGCTCGAAAAGGATCTGCAGCCGTTCGGCCTGACAATGAACGACTACGAGATCCTGGTGAATCTGTCCGAATCCGAGGACTACCGGCTGCGGATGAGCGACCTCGCCGCGGCGACGCTCCAGTCCAAGAGCCGGCTCTCCCACCAGATCACCCGTATGGAGAACGCGAACCTGGTACGCCGGGAGAACTGCGAGTCCGACCGCCGCGGACTGTTCGCCGTCCTCACCGAACACGGCATGGAGACGATGAAGAAGGTGTCGCCCCATCATGTGGCCTCCGTGCGCCGGCACTTCATCGACCTGCTGTCACCGGAGGCGCTCATAGAGCTCGACAAGGGCCTCAGGCCGATCGCCGAACACCTGCGGGGACAACGCGGGCGCCCATGACGGCGAACGGCACCTGACGGCGGCGGACGAGGGTTCAGGTCTCGTCCGCCGCCCGCGTCAGGGACGCAGCCGGGTCACCGCCCACACGGCGGTGGCGGAACACAGGGCCGCGGCTGCCGCCAGGGCGAAGCAGGCTCCCACCGGCAGGCGCCCGAGCGCCAGCCCCGCGGCCACCGAACCCACCGAACTTCCGGCGTTCACGGCGGCGTTCACCCACGCCCCGGCCCGGGTCCGTGCCGACTCGCCCGCCGTCTCGTCGGCGAGCAGGTAGGCCGTGGTCAGGGTCGGCGCCACGAACACGCCGGTGGCCGTCATGGCCAGGCCAAGGGTCCAGACCCCGGGAGCCAGCCCGGCGACAGCCAGCGCCGACCCCATGCCCACCGTCAGCCTTACCAGCCGGGCGGCGGCCGGGAGGCGCCAGTCCACCGCCCCGTTCAGCAGGCCGCCCACCGCGCTGCCCACCGAGAGCGCCGCCAGCACCCAGGGGACGGCCTCGGTGCCGTTCGGCCGCTGCTCGGCGAAGGCCATCACCAGCAGGTCGGCACCGCTCAGGGCGAGTCCCAGCCCGGCGGCCGCGACCACCGGGGCCGCCGGGAAACGCCCGGGCGCCGCGCCGGCCGTACGCTTCGAGGCGGTCACGCCCCGCACCGCCGGTGACGTCACGAACGCGCAGGTACCGGCCAGCATGAGCACCGCGCTCAGCAGCAGCCCGGCCGGCGGCGGACCGAACCGCAGCAGCAGGCCGACCAGCGCCGGGCCGGACACGAACAGCAGCTCCTCGGCGACCCCGTCCAGGCTGTAGGCCCGCCGGAGCAGCGCCGGCTCGTCGACCAGGCGGCCCCACACCGCCCGCATGGTGGGGCCGAGCGGTGGCGCCAGGCAGCCGGAGAGGGCGGCGGTGACGGCGAGCGCCGCCGCAGGAGCGCCCGGACGCCACGTCAGGGCGGCGAGCAGACAGAGCACGCCGCTGTAGGCGGCCGCCATGGGAGGCAGGGCCCGCCGGGGGCCGTACCGGTCCACCAAGGTCGCCCGGACCGGCAGCAGGACGACCGCGGCGCCGCCGAAGAGGGCCATCACCAGCCCCGTCACGGCGTAGGAACCGGTGGCGCGGGTCACGGACAGCAGGACGGACAGGGAGACGGTGCCGTAGGCGAGGCGGGCCGCGAGGGCGGCGAGGAAGGTGCGGCGCGCGTGCGGGACGCGCAGGACGGCGGCGTACGACGGTCGCCGGGCAGGTGCGGGGCGCGATGAAGTCAGCGCGGACATGGGGCGGTTCCTCGGGCGGAGGCGGAAGGGGGAACACCTGTGCGCGCCACGGCACGGGACATCGCGGTGCCGGTGGCGCGGGTGCCCGCTTACGCCATGGAGAGGAACATGCGGGTCAAAATAGCAGCCGGGGCCGTCCGCCGGTCACGATCGGTTCTCCGTCAGCCCCGCCACCAGTTCGTCGGCCGCGCGGTACGGGTCGAGTTCGCCGGTGACGATACGTTCGGCGAGCGCGCCGATCTGGCGGTCTCCGTGGAGATCGCCGATGCGTGCGCGCAGCGCCGTCACGGCGATGGTCTCGACCTCGCGGGCGGCGCGGGCCAGCCGGCGCTCGGCCAGGACGCCCCGCTCCTCCATCCAGGCGCGGTGCTTCTCCAGGGCTTCCACCAGCTCGTCGATGCCCTCGGCGCGGGCGGCGACCGTCTTGACGATCGGGGGGCGCCAGTCGCCGGGGCCCCGGGACTCGCCGAGCCCGAGCATGTGGTTCAGTTCGCGGGCGGTGGCGTCCGCGCCGTCCCGGTCGGCCTTGTTGACCACGTACACGTCGCCGATCTCCAGGATTCCGGCCTTGGCCGCCTGGATGCCGTCGCCCATTCCCGGGGCCAGCAGGACGACGGACGTGTCCGCCTGGGAGGCGATCTCCACCTCCGACTGGCCCACGCCCACCGTCTCGACGATGACCACGTCGCAGCCGGCCGCGTCCAGGACGCGGATGGCCTGCGGGGCCGCCCACGCGAGGCCGCCGAGGTGGCCTCGCGTGGCCATGGAGCGGATGTAGACGCCGGGGTCCGAAGCGTGGTCGGACATCCGGACGCGGTCCCCGAGCAGGGCGCCTCCGGAGAAGGGGGAGGACGGGTCGACGGCGAGTACGCCGACGCGTTTGCCCTGTTTGCGATAGGCGGTCACCAGGGCCGAGGTGGAGGTCGACTTGCCGACCCCCGGAGAGCCCGTCAGGCCGACGACATAGGCGTTGCCCGTCAGTGGCGCGAGCGCCGCCATGACCTCCCTGAGCTGCGGGGACGCCCCCTCCACCAGTGAGATCAGCCGGGCCACCGCACGCGGCCGGCCCTCCCTGGCCTGGGCCACCAGTGAGGAGACGTCCTGCATCACAGCTCCGTTCGCTCCGTTCGCTTCCGTCGGGTCGGCGAAACCTGCTCAGGCCTTCGGCACCCGCACGATCAGGGCGTCGCCCTGGCCGCCGCCACCGCACAGGGCGGCCGCGCCGACCCCGCCGCCGCGCCGCTTGAGCTCCAGCGCGAGGTGCAGGACCAGGCGGGCGCCGGACATGCCGATGGGGTGGCCCAGGGCGATGGCACCGCCGTTGACGTTCACCGTTTCGGTGGATACCCCGAGGTCCTTCATTGACTGGACGGCGACGGCCGCGAAGGCCTCGTTGATCTCGATGAGGTCCAGGTCGCCGACCTCCAGGCCCTCCTTGTTCAGGGCGTGCCGGATGGCGTTGGACGGCTGGGACTGCAGGGAGTTGTCCGGGCCCGCCACGTTGCCGTGGGCGCCGATCTCCGCCAGCCACTCCAGGCCCAGTTCCTCGGCCTTGGCCTTGCTCATCACGACCACGGCCGCCGCGCCGTCGGAGATCTGCGAGGAGGAGCCGGCCGTGATCGTGCCGTCGCGGGTGAACGCGGGCCGCAGCCTGCCCAGCGACTCGGCCGTGGTGTCGCCGCGGATGCCCTCGTCCTTGCTGAAGACGACCGGCTCGCCCTTGCGCTGCGGGATCTCGACCGGGGTGATCTCGGCCTCGAAGACGCCGTTCTTCTGCGCTGCCGCGGCCCGCTGGTGGGACAGGGCCGCCACCGCGTCCTGCTCCTCGCGCCCGAGGCCGAGACGGGTGTTGTGCTTCTCGGTCGACTCGCCCATCGGGATGTTCTCCCAGGCGTCGGTCAGACCGTCGTACGCCATCGCGTCGAGCATCTCGATCGATCCGTACTTGAAGCCCTCGCGGGACTTGGGGAGCAGATGCGGGGCGTTGGTCATGGACTCCTGGCCGCCCGCGACCACGATGTCGAACTCGCCGGCGCGGATCAGCTGATCGGCCAGGGCGATGGCGTCGAGGCCGGAGAGGCAGACCTTGTTGATCGTGAGCGCCGGGACGCTCATCGGGATGCCGGCCTTCACGGCGGCCTGGCGGGCCGGGATCTGGCCGGCGCCGGCCTGGAGCACCTGCCCCATGATCACGTACTGCACCTGGTCGCCGCCGATTCCGGCACGGTCGAGGGCGGCCTTGATCGCGAAGCCGCCCAGGTCGGCCCCGGAGAAGGACTTCAGCGAGCCCAGCAGTCGCCCCATGGGCGTGCGCGCACCCGCGACGATCACTGAGGTGGTTCCAGCGGTTCCAGAAGTCATGAGCTGCGAATCCCCTTACCGGCTGCACTGCCGAGGAGTGAACGAGGGTTTACTTCGAATGTATTGCGTGGCACTCCGTGCCGTCATCGGGCCGTCAGTGTGATCGCTGGCACGTTGCGTAACCATCGCGGTGGCGCTGCACTGAATCCATGCTGACGCGAATCGACCACATCGGGATCGCCTGCCACGACCTCGACGCGACCGTCGAGTTCTACCGGGCGACGTACGGCTTCGAGGTGTTCCACACCGAGGTCAACGAGGAGCAGGGTGTCCGGGAGGCCATGCTCAAGATCAACGAGACGTCCGACGGAGGCGCCTCCTACCTGCAGCTTCTGGAACCGACCCGGGAGGACTCGGCGGTCGGCAAGTGGCTGGCGAAGAACGGCGAAGGGGTGCACCACATCGCCTTCGGTACCGCCGACGTCGACGGTGACGCCGCGGACATCCGTGCCAAGGGCGTACGCGTTCTGTACGAGGAGCCACGGACCGGCTCCATGGGGTCGCGGATCACCTTCCTGCACCCGAAGGATTGCCACGGTGTACTGACAGAACTGGTCACTTCGGCGGCTGTTGAGTCACCTGAGCACTGACCCTCGTACATATGGGCCGGTAGGGTTGGGGCCGGTCGTCCCTTCGTACGTTCGCAGGGCCGGGGCGGCCGCATGCCGGGGTCCGGGTTTCGGGGGACGAGCGTCGGGGCAGCAGCCCGTGCTCCGCCGCTGATCTGACACCATTCCCCGGGGGCCCCGTTCGACGGAAGAACGGAGCTCGTTCGGAGAAGGTTGCGACCAGGGGACGGATGGGACCGCGCAGTGCGGGGCTACGAGAGCCAGGAGCGAGAGCCGGCGGCTGACGTCGACCACCTCTCTCGGTTCGAGGCCGAGATGAAACGGCTGAAGACCGAGCGGGAAAAGGCGATCCAGCATGCCGAGGACCTCGGCTACCAGGTCGAGGTGCTGCGCGCCAAGTTGCACGAGGCGCGCCGCACCATCATGTCCCGGCCCGCGTTCGACGGCGGTGACATCGGGTACCACGCCGAGCAGCTGCTGCGGAACGCCCAGGTGCAGGCCGACCAGATCCGCCAGGAGGCGGAGCGGGTGGCCGCGGAGGCGCGGGCGCAGACCCAGCGCATCCTCCAGGAGCACGCCGAGCAGGCCGCGCGGCTCCAGACCGAGCTGCACCAGGAGGCGGTGACCCGCCGCCAGCAGCTGGACCAGGAGCTGGCCGAGCGCCGGCAGACCGTCGAGTCGCACGTCAACGAGAACGTGGCATGGGCCGAGCAGCTGCGGGCCCGGACCGAGTCCCAGGCCCGGCGGCTGCTCGACGAGTCACGGGCCGAGGCCGAGCAGGCCATGGCCACCGCCCGCGCCGAGGCCGAGCGGATCGCCACCGAGGCCCGCCAGCGGGTGGCCGGCGACGCGGAGGCGGCTCGCGCCGAGGCCGAGCAACTGCTGCTGCGCGCCCGCCGGGACGCCGAGCGGCTGCTGAACGCCGCCTCCACGCAGGCCCAGGAGGCCACCGACCACGCGGAGCAGCTGCGCAGCTCCACCGCGACGGAGTCGGACACGGCCCGCCGGCAGGCCGGCGAGCTGAGCCGGGCCGCCGAGCAGCGGATGGCCGAGGCCGAGGAGGCACTGCGCAAGGCGCAGTCCGAGGCCGAGAAGCTGGTCACCGAGGCGGAGGCGAACGCCACCAAGGCCCTCTCCAGCGCCGAGGCCACCAACCAGCAGCGCACCCAGACGGCCAAGGAGCAGGTCGCCCGGCTGGTCAGCGAGGCCACCAAGGAGGCCGAGGCCACCAAGGCGAGCGCCGAGCAGGTCGTCGCGGACGCCCGCGCCGAGGCCGAGAAGATCATCGCGGAGGCCTCCGAGAAGGCCCGCACCCTGACCGCCGAGGAGAGCGCCTCCCAGCTGTCCAAGGCCGCCAAGACCGCCGAGGACGTCCTGAACCGGGCGGCCGAGGAGGCCAGGAACACCACCAAGGCGGCCGCCGAGGAGGCCGAGCGGATCCGCACCGAGGCGGAGACCGAGGCGGACCGGCTGCGCGCCGAGGCGCACGACATCGCCGAGCAGCTCAAGGGCACGGCGAAGGACGACACCAAGGAGTACCGCGCCAAGACGGTCGAGCTGCAGGAGGAGGCCCGCCGGCTGCGCGGCGAGGCCGAGCAGCTGCGTTCCGACGCGGTGGCCGAGGGCGAGTCGATCCGCGCCGAGGCCCGGCGCGAGGCCGTGCAGCAGATCGAGGAGGCGGCCAGGTCCGCCGAGGAACTGCTCGCCAAGGCCAAGGCCGACGCGGACGAGCTGCGGCAGACCGCCACCACGGACAGCGAGAAGGTCCGCACCGAGGCCATCGAGCGGGCGACGACGCTGCGCCGGCAGGCCGAGGAGACCCTGGAGCGCACCCGCCAGGAGGCCGACCGGCACCGCACCGAGGTCCTGGAGCAGTCCGAGTCCCTAAAGGAGGACGCCGAGCGGGCCGCGCGCGAACTGCGCGAGGAGACCGAGCGGGGCGTGGAGGCCCGGCGCGCGGAGGCCGCCGAGGAACTGACCCGGCTGCACACCGAGGCCGAGGAGCGGTTCGCGAGCGCCGAGCAGTCGCTCACCGAGGCCCGCGAGGAGGCCGGCCGCATCCGCCGGGAGGCGGGCGAGGAGACCGAGCGGCTGCGTTCCGAGGCCACCGAACGCATCCGCACGCTCCAGCAGCAGGCCGAGACCGAGGCCCAGCGGCTGCGCGACGAGGCCGCCGGCGACGCGTCCGCGTCCCGCGCGGAGGGCGAGTCCATCGCCGTACGGCTGCGGTCCGAGGCCGCGGCCGAGGCGGAGCGGCTCAAGCAGGAGGCCCAGGACACCGCCGACCGGGTCCGCGCCGAGGCGCAGGCGGCGGCCGAGCGGCTGTCCACCGAGGCGTCCGAGACACTGGCCGCCGCCCAGGAGGAGGCCACCCGGCGCCGGCGTGAGGCCGAGGAGCTGCTCGGTTCCGCCCGCCAGGAGGCCGACCAGGAGCGCGAGCGGGCCCGCGAGCAGAGCGAGGACCTGCTGGCCCAGGCCCGCAACCGGGTCGAGGAGGCGCAGGCCGAGGCCGTACGGCTGGTCGAGGACGCGGACCGGCGGGCCACCGAGATGGTGTCGGCCGCCGAGCTCCACGCCCAGCAGGTGCGGGACTCGGTCTCCGGGCTGCACGAGCAGGCCCAGGAGGAGATCTCCGGACTGCGGTCGGCCGCCGAGCACGCGGCGGACCGCACGCGCCGGGAGGCCGAGGAGGAGTCGGACCGGGTCCGCGCGGACGCCTACGCCGAACGGGAGCGGGCCAGCGAGGACGCGACCCGGATCCGCCGGGAGGCGTCCGAGGCGTCCGAGGCGGCGACGGCGCTGGCCGAGCGGACCGTGTCCGACGCCGTGGCGGAGTCGGAGCGGCTGCGTTCGGAGGCGGCTGCGCACGCCCAGCGGGTGCGCACCGAGGCCTCCGACGCCACCGCGCAGGCCGAGCAGGACGCGGCGCGCACCCGCGCCGAGGCCCGGGAGGACGCCAACCGGCTGCGTTCGGACGCGGCGACGCAGGCCGACACCCTCATCACCGAGGCCCGCAACGAGGCCGAGCGGCTGCAGAGCGAGACCATCACCGAGGCCGACCGCGTCCGCGCGGACGCCATCGCCAAGGCGGAGAAGCTGATCGCGGACGCCTCCGGGGACGCGGAGCGGCTGCGCGCCGAGGCCGCCGAGACGGTCGGCTCCGCACAGCTGCACGCCGAGCGGACCCGGGCCGACGCCGAGCGGCTCAAGGCCGACGCGGAGGCGGCGGTCGAGCGGCTGCTCAACTCCGCCCGCGAGGAGGCCGAGCGGACGCTCGACGAGGCCCGCAAGGACGCCAACAAGCGGCGTCAGGACGTGGCCGAGCAGGTCGACACCCTCATCAACGAGACGACCGCCGAGGCCGACAAGCTGCTCACCGAGGCGCAGCAGCAGGCCCGCCAGACCACCGCGGACGCCGAGGCGCAGGCCGACAGCATGGTGGGCGCCTCCCGCAAGGAGGCCGACCGGCTGGTGGCCGAGGCCACGGTCGAGGGCAACTCGCTGGTGGAGAAGGCCCGCACGGACGCGGACGAGCTGCTTGTCGGCGCCCGCCGGGACGCCACCGCCATAAGGGAGCGGGCGGAGGAGCTGCGCGACCGCATCACCAGCGAGATCGAGGAGCTGCACGAGCGGGCCCGCCGCGAGGCCGCCGAGACCATGAAGTCCACCGGCGACCGCTGTGACGCGCTCATCAAGGCCGCCGAGGAGCAGCTCGCCAAGGCCCAGGCCAAGGCGAAGGACCTGGTGTCGGAGGCGAACTCCGAGGCGGGCAAGGTCCGGATCGCCGCCGTCAAGAAGGCCGAGGGGCTGCTCAAGGAGGCCGAGCTGAAGAAGGCCACGCTGGTCCGGGAGGCCGAGGAGCTCAAGGCCGAGGCGGTCCGCGAAGCCCGGGCCACGGTCGACGCCGGCAAGCGCGAGCTGGAGATCCTGGAGCGCCGCCGCGAGAACATCAACGGCGAGATCTCCCGTGTCCAGGACGTCCTGGAGGCATTGGAGTCCTTCGAGACCCCGGGGGCCGGCAAGGACGGCGGAGTCAAGGCGGGCAGCACGGTGGGTGCCCCCCGATCGGGTGGCAAGTCGTCAGAAGGATAGAGTCCGGTGCCGGTTCTGTAATGCTCTGGTGCTTTTGACCGAATCTTTGACAGAGCCTTTGGCAAGCGATCTCACAGCTAGCCACCCAAAAGGGGTGTCATTCTCCAGATCAAACACGTATCCGCTCGATGACACACCGCTTCGGCCCCTAGGATTCCACCTATCACCTCACCGGTCTCACTCGACAGGAACCCCATGAGCGACACTTCCCCCTACGGCTTCGAGCTTGTGCGGCGTGGGTACGACCGCGCTCAGGTGGACGAACGGATCTCCAAGCTCGTCTCCGACCGTGACAGCGCTCTCGCCCGCATCACCGCTCTGGAAAAGCGCATCGAGGAGCTCCACCTCGAAACGCAGAACGCCCAGGCCCAGGTAACCGACGCGGAGCCGTCGTACGCCGGCCTCGGCGCGCGGGTCGAGAAGATCCTTCGCCTCGCCGAGGAAGAGGCCAAGGACCTGCGCGAGGAGGCCCGCCGGGCGGCCGAGCAGCACCGTGAGCTCGCCGAGTCGGCCGCCCAGCAGGTTCGCAACGACGCGGAATCGTTCGCTGCGGAGCGCAAGGCAAAGGCCGAGGACGAGGGCGTCCGGATCGTCGAGAAGGCCAAGAGCGACGCGTCGCAGCTGCGTTCCGAGGCCCAGAAGGACGCGCAGTCCAAGCGTGAGGAAGCGGACGCGCTCTTCGAGGAGACCCGCGCGAAGGCCGCGCAGGCCGCCGCCGATTTCGAGACGAACCTCGCCAAGCGGCGCGAGCAGTCCGAGCGCGACCTGGCCTCGCGTCAGCAGAAGGCCGAGAAGCGCCTCGCCGAGATCGAGCACCGCGCGGAGCAGCTGCGCCTCGAGGCGGAGAAGCTGCGCACGGACGCGGAGCGTCGGGCGCGTCAGACCGTCGAGACGGCTCAGCGTCAGGCCGAGGACATCGTCGCGGACGCGAACGCCAAGGCCGACCGGATCCGCTCGGAATCCGAGCGCGAGCTGGCCGCGCTGACCAACCGCCGCGACAGCATCAACGCTCAGCTGACCAACGTCCGCGAGATGCTGGCCACGCTGACCGGTGCGGCGGTCGCCGCGGCGAGCAGCCCCGTGGAGGACGAGCCGGTCTCCCGTGGGGTCCCGGCCCAGCAGTCCCGCTAGGCGTTGGCGACATCAAAGGCCCGTGCCCCTTCGGGGGTACGGGTCTTTGTCGTACCGCTGCGGGTGGACTGTGGTGGCTCGCACACTTCCCCGCCCCTTTCAGGGGCGCCAGGTGCACGCCCCTGAAAGGGGCGGGGAACTACCCGAACGGCCCCCGCGGCTCCGCTCCGGTGGCAGGCCCGGGAGGCCGGTCTTAGCGTGGCCGCATGATCGAGCTGGAGGGCCTGACCAAGCGCTACGGCGACAAGACCGCGGTCGACGGCCTCACCTTCGCCGTGCGGCCCGGCATCGTGACCGGATTCCTCGGACCCAACGGGGCCGGGAAGTCCACCACCATGCGGATGATCCTCGGGCTCGACCATCCCACCGCCGGCCACGTGCGGATCGACGGCAAGCGGTACGAGCAGCTCAAGGACCCGCTGAGGTACATGGGGGCGCTGCTCGACGCCAAGGCCGTGCACGGCGGGCGCAGCGCCTTCAACCACCTGCTGTGCCTGGCGCAGAGCAACGGGATCCCGAAGGCCCGGGTGGCCGAGGTCCTGGACACCGTCGGACTCACGGCGGTCGCGCGCAAGAAGGCCAAGGGGTTCTCGCTGGGCATGGGGCAGCGGCTGGGGATCGCCGGGGCGCTGCTCGGGGACCCGCGGATCCTGATGTTCGACGAGCCGGTGAACGGGCTCGACCCGGAGGGGATCCACTGGATCCGGACCCTGATGAAGTCCCTGGCCGGCCAGGGACGGACCGTGTTCGTCTCCTCCCACCTCATGAGCGAGATGGCGCTGACCGCCGAGCACCTCGTCGTCATCGGCCAGGGACGGCTGCTCGCCGACACCTCCATGGCGGACTTCATCCGGACGAACTCGCGGTCCTACGTCCGGATCCGCTCCCCCCAGCGCGAGCGGCTGCTCGACGTGCTGCACGCGGCCGGGATCACCGTCGTCCAGACGGGGACCGGGGCGCTGGAGGTCGAGGGCGCGAAGGCCGAGCCGATCGGGGAGCTGGCCGCGCAGCACGGGATCGTGCTGCACGAGCTGAGCATCCAGCAGGCCTCGCTGGAGGAGGCGTTCATGCAGTTGACGGCGGAGTCCGTGGAGTACCACGCGCACGCCGACCCGGCCCCGGTGCCGCAGGGCTGGGGCTCCGGCTGGGACAAGGGGGCGTGATGGCGGTCGTCACTCAGGTCGTGCGGTCCGAGTGGACCAAGATCCGGTCGGTCTCCTCGACCGTGTGGACGCTGTCGCTGGCCGTGGTCGTCAGCGTGGCGCTCGGGACGCTGCTGTCCGCGCTCGCGGACAGCCACTTCTCCGACATGCCCGCGCGGGAACGGGTCTCCTTCGACCCGACGAACATCAGCTTCGCCGGGCTGACCCTCGGGCAGCTCGCGATGATCGTGTTCGGGGTGCTGGTGGTGTCCAACGAGTACAGCACCGGCATGATCCGCACCTCGCTGGCCGCGGTACCGCAGCGCGCCACCTTCCTCTTCAGCAAGATCGCGGTGGCGACGGGTCTGGCGCTGGTCGTCGGACTGGTGACCAGCTTCGCCGCGTTCTTCCTCGGGCAGGCCATGCTCGGCTCGCACCGGGCCCACCTGGGCGACACCGGGGTGCTGCGCGCGGTCATCGGGGGCGGTCTCTACATGACGCTCATCGCGATGTTCTCCATGGGGGTGGCCACGATGCTGCGTTCGCCGCTGCTCTCCCTCGGCATCCTGATGCCGTTCTTCTTCCTGATCTCCAACATCCTCGGCAACGTCGACGCGACCAAGAAGATCGGCCGGTTCCTGCCGGACCAGGCGGGCAGCCACATCATGCAGGTGGTGCCGAGGGCCGGCGACGACGTCCCGTACGGGCCCTGGGGCGGCCTCGGGATCATGGGGCTGTGGGTGGCCGCCGCGCTCATCGGCGGGTACGCGCTGCTGAAGAAGCGGGATGCCCAGTGACCGGACCGATACGGACCGGCTTTGCCAGCTCTTGATGGGAACCGTCAGCGCCCCGATATCCTCCTAACCCTTACGGGGGCGTCTGCCCTGCTGTCCTGATCCTTTCGATGGGTGCGGAGCATGATCGAGGCTGTCGGCCTGACCAAGCGCTACGGCGACAAGACCGCCGTCTACAACCTTTCCTTCCAGGTACGGCCCGGCGCCGTCACCGGCTTCCTCGGGCCCAACGGTTCGGGCAAGTCGACGACCATGCGGATGATCCTGGGTCTGGACAACCCGACCGCGGGCGCCGTGACGATCGGCGGCTACCCCTACCGGCGGCTGCCCAACGCCGCCCGCCAGGTCGGCGCGCTGCTCGACGCCAAGGCGGTGCACGGCGGCCGGTCCGCCCGCAACCATCTGCTCTCCCTGGCCCAGCTGTCCGCCATCCCGGCCCGCCGGGTCGACGAGGTGCTCGGGGTGGTCGGCCTGCAGGGCGTGGCCGGCAAGCGCTCCAAGGGCTTCTCGCTCGGCATGGGCCAGCGCCTCGGCATCGCCGCCGCGCTGCTCGGGGACCCCCAGGTGCTGCTCTTCGACGAGCCGGTCAACGGCCTCGACCCGGAGGGCATCCTCTGGGTGCGCAACCTGATGAAGTCGCTCGCCGCCGAGGGCCGTACGGTCTTCGTCTCCTCCCACCTGATGAGCGAGATGGCGCTGACCGCCGACCACCTCATCGTCATCGGGCGCGGCCAGCTGCTCGCCGACATGAGCGTGACGGACTTCATTTCGGCCAACTCCGCCGACTTCGCGCGGGTGCGGACCCCGGACACCGAACCGCAGCTGCGCGAGAAGCTCGGCTCGGCGCTGACCGAGGCCGGCGGCCACGTCATGCCCGAGCAGGACGGGGCGCTGCGGGTGACCGGCCTGCCGCTGCCGCGGATCAGCGACCTCGCGCACGAGGCGGACGTACGGCTGTGGGAGCTCTCACCGCACCAGGCCTCCCTCGAAGAGGCGTACATGCGCATGACGCAGGGCGCCGTCGACTACCGGTCCTCGATCGACCAGAAGGCGGGCCTCCAGCAGCCCCTGCCGCCCGGTGCCCTTCCGCCGATGCCGGTGCCCGGGCAGGGCCAGCCGGGCTGGTACGCCCCGCCGCCGCCCCAGCAGGGCGGTCAGCCGTTCGCCGGGCCGTACGGCGCACAGGGAGCGCCCGCGGGCGCGTACGGCGCCCCACAGGCCCCTTACGGGGCTCCTCAGGCCGCTCCCCGCCCCAACCCGTACGCCGCCCCGGCCCAGGCGCCCGCCCCGGTGCCACAGCCGGCCTCCGACACTCCCGCCCCCGCCGGCCCCGCCGGCCCCGCCGGCCCCGCCGACCTGACCAAGCCCGAGGACGCCCGATGAGCACCCACCAGCCCCCGATGCCGCAGGCAGCCCCGGCCGCGCCCGACTGGCAGGCGGCGCCCGGCGGTCCGTACCCCGGTTACACCTCGCCGATCCCGGTGGTGCGCACGCACCTCGGCCACGCCATCGCCTCCGAGTGGACGAAGATCCGTTCGGTGCGCTCGACGATCTGGACGCTCGGCGTCTTCGTGCTCCTCGTCGTCGGCATCGGGCTCCTCGTCGGCGCGGTGGTCAGCAACTCCGCCTCGACCGAGGACCTGTCCGGCGAGAGCGCGCTGTCCCTCGGCTTCTTCGGGCTGCTGCTCGGCAGCATGTGCATCATCACGCTGGGCGTGCTGACCACGGCCTCCGAGTACGGCACCGGAATGATCCGTACGACGATGGTCGCCTGCCCCTCCCGCGCGCGCGTGCTCGCGGCCAAGGCGATCGTCTTCTTCGGGCTCGCGTTCGTGATCACCCTCGCGGTCAGCGCGTTCGTGGCCATGACGCAGGTCTCGATGCTGAACGACGTCGCGCGGACGCCCACCGGCGGGGAATGGCTGAAGGGCACCGTCGGTGTCAGCCTCTACATCGCGCTGCTCGGGCTGCTCTCGCTGGTCATCGGTTCGGTCATCCGGCACTCGGCGGGCGCCATCACCATCATGATCGGCGCGGTGCTCGCCCCGCTGGTGATCGCGCTGTTCATGTTCTCGTCGTCGCTGGAGAAGGTGCGCACGGCCCTGTTCGAGTACTCGATCCCGAACCAGCTGAGCGTCTTCTACTCCAACTCCCTCAGCGACTCCGGCCCTTCGGGCTGGGACCCGCTGTGGATCATCCTGCTCGTGACCGCCGTCGCGTTCGGCGGCGCGTACCTGCTGCTGGAGAAGCGGGACGTGTGAGTCTCCTCCCGCTCTAGAACTTCGGCGCGTTCCTGGACCGCTGCACCCGTGTGGTGCGGCGGTCCTTCGCGTTCCAGCAGGCCTTGTGCCAGTGCCGGCGCTCGTCGACGCCCGAGTGCTCCGGCCAGGCGACGACGTGCGGGACGCCGGAGGGGATCACCTGGTCGCAGCCCGGGCAGCGGTAGGTCTTGCCGATCGCGCTGGCACCCGCGACGTGCCGCACGCTCCACTCCTCGCCCTGCCAGCTCTCGCTGGACTGCCAGCCGCCGTAGCGGTCCGCGCGGTCGTCCTCGGCGCTCCGGGCGGAGGCGGAGGCTCCGTTCGGGCCGTTGGCTCGGTTGCGACGCGGGGACACAGGACACCTCACGGGGCTATACAGGAAGCAGGAGCTGTCTCCAGCCTACGACGCGCGCTCGGGGGTACGCGAAGGGCACCAACCGCCACAAGTCCCCCTCCACGGCGACCCATTCTCCAGACAATCCGCAAATCTCTTCGCCAGGCCGTGTCCTCGGCACGTGTCAGACGGTTATGCCCGGTGGGGGAGCTCCGAGTAGGAGCCAGGAAAGCAGGAAATGCGATGCACGTAGGAAGTTTTGTCCTGGCGGCCCAGTTCCCGGGCCAGGGCCAGGGGGAGGCACTGCACCGGGCGGTGCGCACGGCGGAGGTGGCCGAAGAGGCCGGCCTGGACGCGGTCTGGCTGGCCGAACACCACTTCGTGCCGTACGGCACCTGTCCGTCCGCGGTCACCCTGGCGGCTCTGCTGCTGGGCCGCACCAGGCGTCTGCGAGTCGGTACGGCGGTGAGCGTACTGCCGACGGTCCACCCGGTGGCGCTCGGCGAACAGGCCGCACTGCTGCACGTCACGAGCGGCGGCCGCTTCACGCTCGGCGTGGGCCGGGGCGGGCCGTGGGTGGATCTGGAGGTGTTCGGGGCCGGTCTCGAAGCGTATGAACACGGCTTCCCGGAATCACTCGAACTGCTGATGCGCTGGCTGCGCGAACCCGCCGTGTCGGCCTCCGGGCCCCGCTTCTCCTTCCGCGAAGTCCCGGTCGTGCCGCGCCCGTCGGAGGCGCTGACGGAGGCACCGGGGCCGGAGGTGGTGGTCGCCTGCACCTCCCCGGCGAGCGTCCGGCTGGCCGCCGAGCACGGGCTGGCGATGCTGCTCGGGATGCATGTCGGGGACGAGGAGAAGGCCGAAATGGTCGCGCTGTGGCGCCGGCACGCGCGGGCCGCCGGACGACCCGCCGAGGAGATCCTCGGCGCGGCCCACGTCTCGGCCGGCGTCTGCCAGATCGCCGACCGGCGCACCGACGCCGTGGAAACGCTGACGAAGGCGATGCCGGGCTGGCTCAAGCAGGGCCTGGAGGCCCATATGACGGTGGACGGCCGCTTCCGCTCCATGCGCGATCCGCTGGCCTACACCGAACTCCTCTGCGGACTGCACCCGGTGGGAACCCCGCGGCTGTGTGCCGACCGGCTCGCGGCGACCTCCGAGCGGACCGGAATCTCCCGTTTCGCCCTGCTGACCGAGGGCTCGGGAGATCTTGCGGCCACGGAGGAGAACGTACGACGGCTGGGTGCCGAGGTACTGCCGCACCTCCGGTGACCTCACAACTGCGCGGGGAGCTTGCCGCCCCAGTGACTTATTGCACCTCCCGCGTGTGGAGCGGCAAGCAAGCGGCTCACTGCGTCAGCAGCACCGGAGCTCCGCGTCAGCAGTCCCGGAGCTCCGGGGACTGGTTCAGCAGTTGGTTGCGCACCGAGGTGAAGCGGGCCAGCGTCGCGTCCACCGAGGCGTCCAGCGGGAACACCGCTACCCGGTGGCAGTTCTGGAAGGCCAGCCGGACACCGAAGTGCCGCTGCAGGGCGCCGCGTATGGCGTCACTCGCGAGCGCACGCAGCAGCTGACCGCGTGCCTGCTCGTCCGGCGGGGGCGTCTGGTTGTCGGCGAACTCTCCGCCGTCCACCTTCAGCTGGGCCACCAGGGAGCTGATCATCTCCCATGCGTAAGGCAGGGAGGTCCGGACGCAGTCGACGAAATCTGCTTCGTCGACCTCGCCTCGCTCGGCCTGTTCGAGTAGGGCCGGTGAGACGTCGAGCGACATGGGTTCTCCTCTCGCACCCCCGAACAGCAGGGGTTGCCGGACAGGTAGGGGGAGTTCGCGATACCGGACACGCTGAGTGCACACACAGCGACCTCCCGTTCACTACGGTAGGCAACGTACGGTGACGCCACCAGGAGATTGCGTATATGCGACGGTCCCTTTAGGCACACAATCGGCCAGAGTTGAACAGGCGTGTGCAGGCGACTCGTCAGGACCGGTCGCGGCGGCCGGTCGGAGGCCGGTCTGACGGTGGCTGGGCGAATCGCGTGGAGGGCGGGGCGTCGAGTAGCGTTGCCGACCATGCGTCTCGTCATCGCCCGGTGCTCCGTCGACTACGCCGGCCGGCTCACCGCCCACCTTCCCTCGGCCCCCCGTCTGATCCTGGTCAAGGCGGACGGCAGTGTCTCCATCCACGCGGACGACCGGGCCTACAAGCCCCTCAACTGGATGTCGCCGCCGTGCACCCTCAAGGAGGGGTCGGGCGGCGAGGAGGGCGTCTGGACGGTCATCAACAAGGCGGGCGAGAAGCTCATCATCACGATGGAGGAGGTCCTGCACGACTCCTCGCACGAGCTGGGTGTGGACCCGGGTCTGATCAAGGACGGCGTGGAAGCGCACCTGCAGGAGCTGCTGGCCGACCGCATCGAGACGCTCGGCGAGGGCTACACCCTGATCCGCCGCGAGTACATGACGGCGATCGGCCCGGTGGACATCCTGTGCCGGGACGCGGACGGCCAGACCGTCGCCGTCGAGATCAAGCGCCGGGGCGAGATCGACGGCGTGGAACAGCTCACCCGGTACCTGGACCTGCTCAACCGCGACCCCCATCTCGCCCCCGTGCGGGGCGTCTTCGCGGCCCAGGAGATCAAGCCCCAGGCCCGCGTCCTCGCCACCGACCGCGGCATCGGCTGCGCGGTCCTGGACTACGACGCGCTGCGGGGCGTGGAGGACGACAAGCTGCGGCTGTTCTGAACGCCGGCCGGCCGGCCGCCGCCCCACACGGCCGAGGGCCGGTCTCCACGCGGGAGACCGGCCCTCGGGCGTTGCTCAGATGACCGTGCCGGTGGATGTTCCCGGGCGGACACCCTCCGACGCGCTCGACGTGACGACGGTCGGGGTGTCGGAGGTCGGGCCGCTGGCGGAGTCGGTCGTGCTGGGGGTGTCGCTCGGGGAGGCGCTCTCCGAGGGGGTGGCCGACGACGTCTCGGACGGGGGGGTCGAGGACGGCGGTGTCGTCGGCGGCTTCGTCGGCGGGCTGGACGACGGCTTGGTCGGTTTCACTGACGGCTTGCTCGACGTCCCTCCGCCGCCCGAAGAGCCCTTCGTTCCGGTCGGCGTCTCCGACGGGGTCACCTCGTCCGACGGCGGCGTCGGATCGTCCGACGTGCCGAGCGTGCCGTCGGGGCCGGGGTCCGTCGGTTTGGTGGACGTCATGCCCGTGTCGCCCGCACCCGGCGACTGCTTGGGATCGGCGTCGAGGCCGCCGTCGCCCGCACCCGCCGACGGGTTGACGCTCACCTTGTCGGCCGGGTCGTCGGCGTTGTCGTGGGAGGTCATGCCGAGCCCCACCACCGTGCCGAGGACCGCGGTGAGCAGGACACCCGCGCTCACCGCCACCAGGTTGCGGCGGGCCATGCGCACGAGACCGCCGCCCCGCGCCGCCGGCGTGTGCTCCGGGACCCGGCGGGTGACCACCGTGTCCGAGATCGGGGAGTGGACGGCCGGGAAGGGCGTCGTGACACCGCCCGCCGGGGATATCGACTCCTCGTGGCGGGCGTCGGAGATCTCGTCGCCCACCATCGCGGCGAGGCTGGGAATGACCTCGCCCAGGCGGTCGGCGACCAGCGCCAGCGCCCGCCGGCCGACCGTCGTACCCCGCTTGTCGGAGAGCGCGCCACGCAGCCCGATGGAGGCCTCCAGCTCCGCCCGGGCCTGGTCCAGCTCGTCGGCGCAGAGCGCGAGTATCCCCAACTCGTGATGGAAATAGGCTTGTTCCCCTACCTCGCCGGAGAGGCGGGCCGCCTCCGCGCCGGCCCGGAGCACACGTTCCCAGGCGCTCCAGTGCAGTCCGGCCGCGAACGCGGGCGCGGCCGTGCGGGCCAGTCGCACCGGCGTGGACTCCTCGCCCTCGGCCGGAGGCACGGTGGCCGGGACGAGGACCGCCAGGGCGGCGAGGACCGCGTCGGCCTCGGCGCACACCCGGTCGGGGGTGACCGAGGGGTGCCCGGCCCACCAGGAGTAGTGCCGGCCGGCGGCGAGGGCCTGGGCTTCGATGTCGTCGGCGTACCCGGCGGCCTCCAGCTGCTGCTGGACGCCCGCGGCGAGCCGGTAGCGGGAGCCGACCGGGGAGACCAGTCCGCAGCCCGCCAGTTCGCCGAGGGCGGCGTCCGCGTGGGTGTCGCCCACCAGGGCGGGCAGGTGGGCCTGGTGCGGGATCTCGCCGCCGAGGGCGACCGCGAAGCGCAGGGTGGCGCGGGCGGAGGCGCTGAGGCGGGCGGCGAGCAGCGGGGCGGGCGCGGCGGCCTCGCCGAGGGACGGCAGCGGGATCTCTTCGGCCGCGTCGGCGTCGAAGTGCGCGTCGGCCGGCAGCTCGGACAGGTCGGACAGGTCGGAGGCGAAGACGCCGAACTCGTCGACGGCGCCGGTGCTGGCCCGCAGCTGGTCGCGCTGGCGCAGCAGGGCGCCCGCCTGGACGAACCGCAGCGGCAGGCCCTCGGACTCGAACCAGAGGTCGCCGGCCCAGTTGGCCTCCTCCTCGCTGAGCACCCGGCCGACCGCGCGCTCCAGGATGTCCACTCCCCCGGCCCGCTCCAGGCCGCTGAGGAACACCTCCTCGACGGCGGAGTCGGCACTGGGCGCCGGTACGTCCGGGGTGGCGGCGATCAGGAAGGCGCACTCCGGGGTGGCGTCGATCAGCTCGTCGAGTCCGGAGCCGCCGAACTCGATGTCGTCGAGGACGACGACCGCGCCGATCTCTCCGGCCAGTTCGAGGAGCTCGTCGTGGCCGGGCCGGTGCGCGGGCGCCTTGTAGACGGCGTAGAAGAGGTCGCGGAGCAGGTCCTCGGACGTGCGGTGGAAGCCGTTGAGGCGGACCACGCCGTCGGGGGCGAGGTCCGAGCAGTCGTCGGCGACCAGGTCGAGGAGGGCGGTGCGGCCGGAGCCCGCGGGGCCGGTGAGGCGCACGGAGCGGCCGCGGGCGAGCAGGCGTACCAGGCGTTCGCGGTCGTCCTGGCGCTCCAGGAGCGGCAGCTCGGGCCGGCTGGGACCGGGCGGCACCGGCGGCCGGGCGGCGCGCTCGTACTCGGCGCGTTCGGCGGCGGTGCGCTTCTCCGGTGCGGCGGGACGTTCGGTCGGCGGGCAGGGTTCTATCTCGCTGCCGTCGACCGGGTTCACGGTCAGCAGGAAGTCGCCGGAGACCAGCCGCGCCGTGCGGACGACCGCCGGCGTGCTCTGGCCGAAGTCGTTGGTGAGGGATTCCCTCGGCGGGCGCTGGCGCGGCGCGGCGCCCGACCCGGTCTCGAACAGGCTCGGCCGGGAGACACCTCCCTCGTCCTGTCCGTACGCCTCGGGTCCCGGGTTGATCGGGTCCATAGGTTCCTAGCCCCCCAAAAGCGTGGTGTGCCGTGAATTCGGGCCCCTCCCGGCCTGTTGCACACTGCACTGTCGCTTCTGGTCCGGGCCCGCGCTCGAAGGGTGACAAGGCAGCGGGCGACCGAACCCTAAACCTTCGCACAGTATCTACGACAGTCCGGGGTACCGCGCCGTCCAAGACATCACAGTCTCGTGAGGATTGCGCCTGACATGCGCTTGTGCGCGGTCCGTCCGGGTCAGCCCCGCCGCCCGGTTCCCACCGCGTCCCGCCCGTTCACCGCCGCACACCCGTTCACCGCCACGCACTCGGTCGCCGTCGCACACCCGGTCCAGGCCTGGCGCCCCTCACCGAGTGTCACACCCGTGGCAGCGACTCCACCCCGATACCCCCCTCGATCGCCAGGATCCGGTGCAACCTGGTGGCCACCAGCAGGCGCTGCATCTGCGGCGGCACGCCGCGCAGCACCAGACGGCGGCCGCAGCGGCCGGCCCGCCGGTGGGCCCCCATGATCACCCCGAGTCCGGTGGCGTCCCAGGAATCCAGCTCGGACAGGTCCAGTACCAGATCGCCGACTCCGTCGTCGACGGCCGAGTGCAGGACCGTGCGGGCGTCCGCCGCGCTGCGAACGTCGAGGCGGCCCCCGACGACCAGCTCGGCGTGGTCGCCCCTGATGTGCATATGCGCTCCCCGAGAGTGCGTGTCCTAGTCCGTGAAAGTGATGTCCGGTGATGCAACCTCTGACTGCGTTCGACGGCCAGAGGTTGCCATCTGTAAGCGAACCGATACCGAATTCACCCTCGAGAGTGAAACTCTCGAGCCTTGTGCGTTTTCGGAATCGGTTCAGAATATTTCCGTACTAATGCCATGCCGATGGCGCACTGATGTTTCAGTACGTATAGAAGCCCTGCCCGCTCTTGCGCCCGATGTCACCGGCGTCAACCATCCGGCGCATCAGCTCCGGCGGTGCGAACTTCTCGTCCTGCGACTCGGTGTAGATGTTGCCCGTGGCGTGCAGCAGGATGTCGACGCCGGTGAGGTCCGCCGTGGCCAGCGGGCCCATGGCGTGGCCGAAGCCCAGCTTGCAGGCCAGGTCGATGTCCTCGGCGGTGGCGACGCCCGACTCGTAGAGCTTGGTGGCCTCGACGACCAGCGCCGAGATCAGCCGGGTGGTCACGAACCCGGCGACGTCCCGGTTGACGACGATGCAGGTCTTGCCGGTGGACTCGGCGAACTCGCGTGCGGCGGCGAGCGTTTCGTCGCTGGTCTTGTAGCCCCTGACCAGTTCCACGAGCTGCATCATCGGCACCGGCGAGAAGAAGTGGACGCCGACGACCCGCTCGGGATGCTCGGTGGCCGCCGCGATCTTCGTGATCGGGATGGCGGAGGTGTTGGAGGCGAGCACGGCCTCCGGGCGCACGATCTTGTCGAGCGCACGGAAGATCTCGTGCTTGACCTCCAGCTTCTCGAAGACGGCCTCGACGACGATGTCGGCGTCGGCGACCGCGTCCAGGTCGGTGGTCGTGGTGATGCGGGCCAGGGCGCCGTCGGCGTCGTGCGCCTCCAGCTTCCCCTTGCTCACGAACTTGTCGTACGAGGCCTGGATGCCCCCGACGGCACGCTCCAGCGCCTCGTCGGTGACGTCCCGCAGGACCACGTCCCAGCCGGCCTGTGCGGCGACCTGGGCGATGCCGGAACCCATCAGGCCGGCACCGATGACGGCAAGTTTCCGTGCCACTCCGCTCCCCTTACACGCTGTTGAGGTATGCCTCTTGGGCGGGACCCTAGCGCTCGCGAGGGGCCGGGAAACCCGGTAAGTAATGCGTGTCACGGTCTCAAGGTGTGAGACAACCGTCACGTCCGGTCAGCCGTGCCCCGCGACGCGGTCCGTTCCCGGCCACACACCGCGTCGTTGAGCGCGTTCTCGCCCGTCCGCGGCCGGCCGGCCGCCGTCACCTTCGCGACACCCGCCGTGACGGTGGGCACACGCGCGTTCCGGACCGCCGGGGCGTAACTACGCTGGTCGTATGGTCAATCTGACGCGCATCTACACCAGGACCGGCGACCAGGGCAGCACCGCCCTCGGGGACATGAGCCGGGTCGCCAAGACCGATCTGCGGATCTCGGCGTACGCGGACGCCAACGAGGCGAACGCGGCGATCGGCGCGGCGATCGCGCTGGGCGGGCTGGACGAGGAGGTCGTCAAGGTGCTCACCCGGGTGCAGAACGACCTCTTCGACGTCGGCGCGGACCTGTGCACGCCCGTGGCCGAGAACCCGGAGTTCCCGCCCCTGCGGGTCGAGCAGTTCTACGTCGACAAACTGGAGGCGGACTGCGACCGCTTCAACGAGCGGCTGGACAAGCTCCGTTCGTTCATCCTGCCCGGTGGCACCCCCGGCGCGGCCCTGCTCCACCAGGCCTGCACCGTCGTACGGCGGGCCGAGCGGTCGACGTGGGCCGCGCTGGAGGTGCACGGGGAGGTGATGAACCCGCTGACCGCGACCTACCTCAACCGGCTGTCGGACCTGCTGTTCATCCTGGCCCGCACGGCCAACAAGGACGTCGGGGACGTGCTGTGGGTACCGGGCGGGGAGCGCTGAGTCCGGGCGGAACCACCCGGCCGGGCGGCAAGCGGTCCAGTCTATAGAGGAGTTGGAGGGGACGACACCCGCTTCCGGATAGTGGTCCAGACCTATTGACCGGTGGTCCAGACCTTTCTATTCTCGCGGCACTGTGGGTGCGAAGGCTCAGTCGCGCCCCCCAACTCCCCATAGGAGGCGCAGGATGCGCTTCAGACACAGAGCCGCGGCCGGGTTCGCGACCCTGTTGCTCCCGCTGGCCGGTCTGGTCGGTCTCGCGGGCCCCGCCCAGGCCGCGACCACCGCCACCGCCACCTACACCAAGACCCAGGACTGGGGTACCGGCTTCGGCGGCCAGTGGACCGTCAAGAACACCGGTACCACGTCGATCAGTTCCTGGACCGTCGAGTGGGACTACCCCTCCGGCACCTCGGTCACCTCCGCCTGGGACGCGGACGTGACGTCCTCCGGCACCCACTGGACCGCCAAGAACAAGTCCTACAACGGCTCGATCGCCCCCGGCGCCTCGGTCTCCTTCGGCTTCAACGGCGCGGGCTCCGGCTCCCCGAGCAACTGCCTCCTCAACGGCGCAAGTTGTGACGGCGGCACCACCGTCCCGGGTGACGCGGCGCCCTCCGCGCCCGGCACCCCGACCGCCTCCTCCGTCACCGACACCTCGGTGAAGCTGAGCTGGTCCGCCGCCACCGACGACAAGGGCGTCAAGAACTACGACGTGCTGCGCGACGGCAGGGTCGTCTCCACCGTGACGACCACGTCGTACACCGACTCGGGTCTCACGGCCGGCACCGACTACTCGTACACGGTCCAGGCCCGCGACACCGCGAACCAGACCGGCCCGGTCAGCGGCGCCGTCTCCGTCCACACCACCGGCGGTACGACCACTCCCCCGCCCACCGGCGACAAGGTCAAACTCGGCTACTTCACCGAGTGGGGCATCTACGGCCGGAACTACAACGTCAAGAACCTGGTGACGTCCGGTTCCGCCGCCAAGATCACGCACATCAACTACGCGTTCGGCAACGTGACGAACGGCCAGTGCGCGATCGGCGACTCCTACGCCGACTACGACAAGGCGTTCACCGCCGACCAGTCGGTGAGCGGCGTGGCCGACACCTGGGACCAGCCGCTGCGCGGCAACTTCAACCAGCTGCGCGAGCTGAAGGCCAAGTACCCGAACATCAAGATCCTGTGGTCCTTCGGCGGCTGGACCTGGTCCGGCGGGTTCGCGCAGGCCGCGGCCAACCCGACCGCGTTCGCGAACTCCTGCTACAACCTGGTCGAGGACCCGCGCTGGGCCGATGTCTTCGACGGCATCGACATCGACTGGGAGTACCCGAACGCCTGCGGGCTGAGCTGTGACACCAGCGGGGCCGCGGCCTACAAGAACCTGATGGCCGCACTGCGCGCCAAGTTCGGCTCGAACAACCTGGTCACCGCGGCCACCACCGCGGACGGCACCTCCGGCGGCAAGATCGACGCCGCCGACTACGCGGGCGCCGCCCAGTACGTCGACTGGTACAACGTGATGTCGTACGACTTCTTCGGCGCCTTCGACGCGGACGGCCCGACCGCCCCGCACTCCCCGCTCACCACCTACACCGGCATCCCGACGCCCGGCTTCACCACGGCCGACGCGATCGCCAAGTTCAAGTCGAAGGGCGTCCCGGCGAGCAAGCTGCTCATCGGCATCGGCTTCTACGGCCGCGGCTGGACCGGCGTCACCCAGTCGGCACCGGGCGGCTCGGCGACCGGTCCGGCGCCGGGCACCTACGAGCAGGGCATCGAGGACTACAAGGTCCTCAAGACGTCCTGCCCCGCCACCGGCACGGTCGCGGGCACGGCGTACGCCTACTGCGGCAACAACTGGTGGTCCTACGACACTCCCGCCACGATCGCCGGGAAGATGAGCTGGGCCAAGACCCAGGGACTCGGCGGCGCGTTCTTCTGGGAGTTCAGCGGTGACACGAGCGACGGCGAACTGGTGAGCGCCATCAACGCGAACCTGTGACAACGGGTCCCGAGCGACACCGGCGCTCCCCCCGGACCTAGTCCGGGGGGAGCCCCACCCAGCGGGTGAATGTGGCTACGCCACATTCACCCGCTGTCCTGGCGGGGCTGCTTCCAGCCACGCGAGGAATCCGGTCAGGGCGTCTTCGCTCATGGCGAGTTCGAGGCGGGTGCCCCGATGGACACAGGTGAGGATCACCGCGTCGGAGAGCAGGGCCAGCTCCTCCTCGCCCTCCGGGAGACGGCGGCCGGCCACCTCGATGCGGTCGCGTGCCAGGACCCGGCGGGGGCGGTAGGCGTAGGAGAAGACGCGGTACCACTCGACGCTGTCGCCGTTGTAGCGGGCGACGCCGTAGCTCCAGCCCTTGCCGCTGGTGTCCGTCTTCTCGGGTACGTCCCAGCGCAGCGAACAGTCGAAGGTGCCACCGGAGCGCTGGATCAGTCTGCGCCGCAGCCCGAACAGGAAGAGTCCCACCACCACGAGCGCGACCACGATTCCGCACACAGTCAGAGCGAGGACCATCGGCACCGACCTCCTCGTCTCCTAGGTAATGGAACGTAAAAAGACCCAGATCTACCTCAGCCGCGGCTGGGACCGGATGGCTCCGGTC
>NZ_JBHZAN010000042.1:0-77481 GCF_042754285.1 Streptomyces sp. NPDC059224 | reverse complement strand
CCGAACTCGGCATCGACCCGGCACGGATGGAGGCCGACCTCACCGACCTGCGCCGGCTCAGCCTCAAGGAACGGCCCCGGCTGCTCGGCGGCACGTCTCTGCCCGCCGACGGCGCGACACCGCCGCCCGCGCACTCCGGCCCGGCCCTCCACACCGAGACCGAGACGGCCGTCCCGCTGACGCCTCCGCAACAGCTGGCCAAGACCCTCGGCGAGCACACCGAGGCCCAGCGCGGCGTGCAGCAGGCCGAGAGCAGTCTCGCCAACGCCGGCGGCCACCAGCGCCCGGCCATGGAGGCGGCCCTGGCCAAGGCGAACGAAGAGGCCGCCCAGGTCACGGTCCGTCTGGACGAGGAGATGACACAGGCGCTGGCCGACGGCCGGCTCACCCAGCTCGACCTCAACCTGCTGGTCGACCAGTTCGCCGGTGCCGGTGAGATCCAGCGGGCCCTGCGGTTCCGGGAACACGCCCTGCGTCTGGACGTCCAGGCCCGGCAGGCACCCGAGGCCGCCGCGGACCATTTCATCAGGACCGGCAAGGAGATCGAGGAGCAGTCGCTCGCACTGCGCGGGCTCACCCAGCGGCTGGAGAACCTGGTCCAGTCGGGCAAGAAGACCCCGCTGGAACTCCAGAGCCTCGCCCGGACCCTCGACCAGGCGGCCGACACCCTCGACGCCTCCCTCAAGGGTTTCGTCAAGGACGCCGCCGAGCTGGGCGGTGTCTACACCCTCCGCAGCGAGCACGCCCCCGTCTCCACCGTGGCCCACGAGCTCGCCCGGAGGGTCGACGACGCCGTCAGGACGGCGAAGCCCGGCGGCTCCATCACCCTCAGGGGCTTCCACGGCACCGAGTTCTCGATCTCCCGCCTGCAGCGCGACATGCCGGACGTCGTCCGCCACTTCCGCAGCAACAAGGCGTACGCCGAGGTGCCCACCGGAAATCAGTGGAAGGCCGAACTGCCCGGCTCGCAGGAGCAGTGGGCGAAGATCTTCCCCAATTTCGAGGACTTCGAGAAACTCTCCCCCGCACAGAAGACGCATTTCGTGCGGAACCTGTCCGAACGGAACATCACGCAGCTGCGCGAAGACGTCCGCGAGCTGCTGGACAGCCTGCCGCAGACGGAGCGCGCCGAGTTCCAGAAGCTGCTGACCAGCCTGGAGAACCTGCCCTATCGCATCAAGCACGCGACCCCGGCCTACCACGCCATCGCCAACAGCGGGGTGATGTCCTCGCAGGGCGACCTGGCCCGACGGGGCGTCAGGTTCCTCGCGTCCGGCAAGAGTTCGGCGAAGAACACCTCCAACCTCGGCAACGACGACTTCGTGTTCTTCCGCATGGAGGCCGGCGACAAGCCGATGGCGACCCGGTACGGGCCGACCACCCTCGTCTTCGACGCCAAGGTCCTGGAGGAGAAGGGCGGCTGGGTCTCGCTCCACGACCAGCTGCACCCGCTGGACCGCGAGACGATGCGTGACCTGAAGTTCGGCGACGACACCGTCCGCAGCGCCAAGTACGACGACGGCTTCGAGGAGATGGGCAAGCGGGCCCGCTGGACGTACGAGTACCCGGGCGGCGGCAAGTCCCGCACGGTCTCCTTCGACCAGGAGGTCTTCCACGGCGCACACGTCCAGGAAGCGCTCGCCCTGTCCGTGGTGCGCGAAGTGCACGAGATCGGGGGCGGCTTCAAGGACGACGTCCTCAAGCTCGTCCAGGGTCCGGTCGACGTGGAGAAGATGGGTGCCGTCGTCTCCAAGCTGTACCGGCCCGAGGCCAAGTTCGGCTCCGGGCTGCCGATCAACCCGTTCTCCAGCCAGGTCGAATCCCGGTGGCCGAAGCCACTCATGGTCCACGACATGGAGGGCGACGGACGCTACCTCGCCGACGGCACGGTGGACCCCGCCGCCCGGGCCGCGGGCAAGGCGTTCGACGAGGCGTCCGACAAGCTGCGCCAG
The DNA here is from genome assembly GCF_042754285.1 of Streptomyces sp. NPDC059224. Classification (NCBI taxonomy): domain Bacteria; kingdom Bacillati; phylum Actinomycetota; class Actinomycetes; order Kitasatosporales; family Streptomycetaceae; genus Streptomyces; species Streptomyces sp. NPDC059224. Next base: position 75,529 of record NZ_JBHZAN010000042.1, on the reverse strand, counting down.
GCCGACAACGCCGTCGGCAGCGGCAACAGGAAGGCGCAGCGCTACAACCTCAACAAGGCGCAGCCCCTGGCCGAACAGGCGGTCAAGCTGACGCAGGAGTTCCACGACATCGCCCAGGGCGCCCGCAAGGACATGGCGAAGGGGCTGCTCGACGAGCGGACCAAGCTCCTCGACGACATCAACGGACGTATCGGCGCGCTGAAGGGCCAGCCCGGCACGGACACGGTGAAGGCGCAAACCAGGCCGGGCAAGACCCCCACCGCGGGGACGTCCTCTTCGGCCGCCGTGGTGAACGGCCCGAACCTGAGCACGCTTCCGCAGCCGGCCGAGGACGCGCTCAATGCCGTTCCGGGGATCACCGACCACATGCGGAAGATGGTCCGGGCACTCGCCAACTCGGACGGGTTCCGGGTTTTGGTGGACTCCAGCGCCGGCGCGGAGACCACGGCCGCCGTCGACCTGGGCAGGACCGCCTTCGGCAAGGCGTTCAGGCAGCTGGCGAAGGAGAAACTGGTCTACGGCGACGCGAAGGGCCTCCACTTCACGGACGACGGTCGCCGGCGGTTCCTGCCGCAGAGCGCCGACACCGGGACGACGGCACCGTCCCTGTCGGTCGCGACCGACGTCCACACGTCCCCGTCCCCGTCCCACACCCAACCCCAGCTCCCGCACACCCGGTCGGGCCCGCACACCGAGGCTGCCGCGCTCACCGGCGACGGCCTGCCGCCCCACTCCCCGGACACCAGCACGCCGGCACCGCACGGCCTCGACACCAACTCCCCGGCACCCCACGGCCTCGACACCAACTCCCCAGCGCCCCACGACCTCGACACCAACTCCCCAGCGCCCCACGACCTCGACACCAACTCCCCGGCACCCCACGACCTCGACACCAACTCCCCCGCACCGCTCCGCGGCGACTCCGAGCCGGTCCTGCCGGTGATCAAGGAGGGCGACGCCACCGTCTCGCACGCCACGGACCACGACGCCTCCCCGCACCACATGGCGGACACCGACACCACTCCGCCCCACCCGGCCGACACCGACGCGGCCGCGGCGCACCTCGACGACGTCCGTCCCCCGGCGGCGCCGCTCCACGGTGGCGACGGCGACTTCGTCCCGCTGCCCCCGCGGGACGGCACTCGGCCCGGTGCTCCCGTGCTGGACGACCTGCTGGGGACGCCCCGCCGGACCGGCGACACCACCGTGACGGCGGCGCCCGGCACCGCTCACCCGGCCACGCCCGACATCCTCGACCGGGCCGCCTTCCGGCGCGACACGTACCGGGAGCACGGCATCCGCGCCCGCTCGCAGATCCGGTACGTCGACCGTGCTCTCGACGCCTTCCATCACGTCCCCGAGGACCGGCTCGCCCAGCGCGCCGAGGCCCTGGACAACCTGGCCGACACCGCGCGGCAATTCCTGCGGGACCGCCCGGTCTCGGTCCGCCGTCCCGGAGTGGAACGGCTGCTGGGCCAGGTGCGCGCCGAAGCGCACGCCTACCGGCTGCTCGACGACCTCCGGAGGCTCGGCGGCGACGGGGACGGGCTGGCCGGCCGCATCCGTACCGCGCTCGCCGACGGCGGCATGACCCCGCACACGCGGACCAGGCTGCAGACGGCGCTCGACGGGATGGACAGCTCCGCGCAGGCCCGGCGGCACAACGACGCGCTGAGCCTGCTGGACGGCCCCCCGCCGCTCCGGGACACCGGGGACACCACCCTCACCGCACCGGCCCGGCAGCCCGGGGAGGCGCCGTGGGCGGAGGATTCCGCGCGGTTCGACGAACTCCTCGGCGGCGACGGGGGGCCGTTGCGCGAGGCCTGGGTCGAGCTGTCGTCCGCCCGGGTCGAACTGAACCGGGTCGAGGACCTGCGCGCCGCGCCGGGCGGAGCCGGCACGTCACGGGGCGTCAGCGACTACGACAGGCAGCTCGGCCACGAGCTGATCTCCGCTCGGGAGCGGTTCCGCACCGCGTACACGAACCTCGAGGAGCTCGGTGTCCGTCCGACCGAGATCGAGGCCCGGATCCACGAGATCGAGAGGGGAGCCGTCCGCCGCGGCGCGACGCTCGGCGCGGGCAAGCTCGACACGCTGCCCGACACCGCCCCGCCTGTGGTCGACCGGATCGATCTGAACAACTCCGGCGTGAGCGGGCCGAACGGCCTGACCATCGAGCGGAGCGTGGGCCAGGACAACGCGGTGACACTGCGGGTGGTGGACCAGCACGCGCACCCGGACCCGACGCGCACGGTCCTCGCCCGGCAGGACGGCGGCTTCGACGTCCGGCACACGCCGTCGGGAACCGTCGACACCTACACCGCGAACGGCGACCGGATCGCCTACGAGATGCCGCTGCACGACGCCGGCGGCCGGCCGACGGGGCTGCGTCTGCACACGGACATCAACGGTCACGGCGCACGCCGGACCCTGACCGTGAACGGCCCCGGCGGGGACCGGCTGACCGCGTTCCCGCTGCCCGGCGACGAGGCACGGATCACCCATCTCGACACCGGCGCCACCCGGCGCGTGGACGCCCTGGGCCACCAGCTCGACGAAGGCTTCCAGCTCACCGGCGGCAACGGTGTCCCCACCGGGACGGACCGGGTGTGGGTCACCGGTGCCGACGTCCACGTCACCAATCTCGCGGGTAACCGTCTGGACCTGCGGGTGCAGCACCTCGGTGACGGGAACGGCATCAGGGTCACCGACGGGACGACCGGGGTGTCCGTGCGCCACGACGGCCAGGGCCGGCTCCAGGAGACCGGTATCGCGCTGACCGACCCGCGGGGCACGCGCGGGCAGCGGTTCCTGGCCGACGACGGCGCGGGCCGCTTCACGCTCACCGACCCCTCCGGTGCCCGGCAGCCCCAGACGGTCACCGCGCTGCCCGGCGGCACCGGCTTCCGGGTGACCGACGAGACGACCGGCGCGACCAGCAGGTTCACGGCCGACGGCCGCTACCAGGACACCGGCCTCGCCCTGTTCGACCCGACGGCGAACGCGCGCGGCGGCCGGATCCTCGTACCGGACGGCGCGGGCCGTCACCGGCTCACCGACGCGGCGGGGCAGCCGCTGCCCCAGCGGGCGGTCGCGGTCGGCGGCAACCGGCCGCGCACCATCGACGACCTGACCGGCGAGTCCGTGCTGTACAACACCCAGGGCCGCCCGGTGAGCACCTCGACCGCGCTGGCCGACCCGGCCGGCAGGCCGCGCGGCGCCCGGTTCGTCGAGCCCGACGGGGCCGGCGGTCACCGTCTGACCGACGCCGACGGCAACCGACTGCCCGACACCGTCACCGCGCTCCCGGACAACGGCGGTTTCCGAACCGTCCACGCCACCGGGCACCGCACCTTCGGCGCGGGCGGCGACTTCACGGGCGACGGACTGCGGCTGACCGGACGCGACGGCGTGCCGGCCGGGCATCTGGACCGGCCGCTCGGCGCCGCCCCGCGCCGGCTGGACGACGCCTTCGCGCCGGACCCGGCGCGCGCGGTCACCTTCGATCCGGCCGGCCGGATCGAGATCGCCCTGCCCGGCGGCGGCCGGCAGGTCTTCGACCAGACCACCGGCCGGTTCGTCCGGGAGACCGTCCCGCTGCCCGGTGGCGGCCACCAGACGACCCTGGCCGACGGCTCGTTCACCCGGTACGACGGCCACGGTGCCGTAACCGCGGAGGGCACCCCGCTGCCCGCGGGCCACGGCGGGCGCCTCCTCGTCGTGGAACCGCCGGCCGCCGGCCACCCCGGGGCGGCCTGGCTGGAGGACGGGGCGGGCGGCAGGCTCGCGCACTGGGACGCGGTCCGGCGGCCCGACGGCACCACGCGGATCGGGTTCAACGACCGGACCAGCCCGCGGCACGGCGAGTTCGTGCACCTGGCCGCCGACGGCGGTGTGGCCCGGCAGGGCTTCAACGTGCTGGACAACGGGCGGCGCACGGACTACCGGTACGTCGTCGACCACACCACGGGCACCTGGGAGCGGACCACCAGGTCCGGTGCGCCCGTGGCGCCCGGGTCCTTCCACCACGGCAGCGCCGACCTGTCCGGAGCCGCACACGGCCACATCACGCTGCAGAGCTCGACCAAGAAGCAGGTGCCGGTCTTCGAACGCCAGGTGCTGCCCGGCGCCTCCGGCGACGTGGTCGACTCCTTCCGCCGTACCGACACCATCTCCTTCGCCCGCACCAACCCCCGTACCCACTGGGTGCGCTGGGACGGGACCGGCACCCCGGCCGGTACCGGCAGCCGGCACTACGACACGGCGGGCACCGGCTGGCGCGACACCGACGGCTGGGGCCGCACGGTGCGCGAGCACCGGGACGGGCTGCAGAAGTTCGACGGACGGGCCGGGCGCACCCTGGGCGTCGACGACGGCGACGGCGGCTGGACCTGGCACCGTTACGACGGGGCGGGCAAGGAGATCGCCTCCGGCCCGCGGACCCGTGAGCACCTCGGCGCGGGCTGGACAGACCGCACCGCGGGCGGTGACATCGCGCAGCGGCAGTGGGGCATGGCCGAGTGGCCCGAGCGGGCCGGCCAGTACCAGGAACACGCCATGAACCCGGACGGCACGCTGCGCGCCACCTGGGAGCGGCACTCCCCGCACGGCAAGGAGGTCGGCAGGCACGAGGCGTTCGGCGACGGTTTCCTCACCACCGACCGCTGGCGCGAGCAGCGCCCGCCGACGTGGGTGCGCACCCGCTGGCTGACCGGCGCCGAGCACACCCGGCCGCCGTACGCGCATGTCCGCGGTGACGACACCTACCAGCTGTTCACCTGGAGCAGGGAGGCGAACGACGGCACGGTCGCCGCCTCCGGGGTGCGCTATGTCGGCATGGACGGCAGCGCCCTGGACCTGGCCGCCGACGGGAGTTTCGCCCGCTTCAGCGGCAAACTGCACGACGGCACGTCCCTGAAGGTCGGCGACCACGCCGGACGTCCCGGCCACGCCCCGGCGAACCCCACCGACCAGCCCTGGCAGGCCGGCGACGTCCGGGGTTACCGCGAGCCGCTCACGGACGACCCCGGGGGCAGGCTCTGGCAGGACGTCTACCGGGACGCCGGCGGCACCACCCGGATCGCCCGTGAGGGGCTGCCCGGCGGGGTGGTGCGGGAGTACACCGGCCTGCCGGAGGACCGGCTCTGGGTCGAGCGGGACCCGCACGGCAACCTGGTCGGCCAGAGCCACGCCAAGCCGAACCAGCCGGGTCATGTGATCCAGGGTTCCGGCCGCGCCGACTCCGGCCGCTGGACCTGGCGTGAGCTGGACGCGCACGGTGCCCAGGTCGCCACCGGAGAGCGGGAGTTCTTCCGCGGCTCCACCGGCTCCCGGCTGCCCTGGGACGACTCCTACCGGGACTTCGGCGCGAACGGGCAGCTGGTCCGCGAACGCCGGATGCTCGACTCGGGCAATTACGTGGACGCCTGGCGCGACGGCAACGGCCTGTGGAGCGCCAACGCCTTCCGGCGCGACGGCACGGCCCTGAACCCGGCCCTGGCCGACCAGGCCCGGCGCTGGTGGCACGGCGGCGCCTGGCACGACCAGTGGGCGCCGGGCTCCCGCCACTTCCGCGACTCGCTGCCCGGCGCCGGGCAGGGCGCCGCGCCCACCGTCCTGCGCGAGACCCCGGTGCACAACGGCGGTCCGGTGCGGGTACGCACCTACGACACCGGCGCCGGCACGCCGGGGTCGGTGTGGAAGGAGTACGACCACGGCGGTGTGGTCCGCGAGCGGAAGGCGGAGGGCAACGGCTTCCTGGAGACCGACGCCTGGCGCGGCCAGTGGAACCGCTACAGCGACCGTGGCGAGCTGATCGCCCAGCGCACCGACAACGGGCTGGTGTTCGAGCGGGACAGCTTCGGCCGGATGCGGCTGACCGGCAACGAGTACGACTTCCGGGGCGCGCTCACCGAGATCCGCGGCTGGGGCCGTACCACCCGTGAGGCGCAGCGCATGCCGTGGTCGGGGACCGTCCTGCCGGACGGCGACGCGGTGCTGCGCGAGGCGCGGTACGAGCCGTACTGGCAGAGCGTGGCCAAGAAGGCGGCGCTGGAGTTCGGTCAGGAGTTCATCCTGGAGTTCGGCGCGAACCTCGCCGTCAACGGGATCGTGGCCGCCGTCCAGAACAAGCCGTTCACGGGCAAGGACGCGCTCAAGTCGTTCGCGAACGCGGCCGTCGGCGCGACCGTCAAGACCGGTCTGAGCACCGCGGTGCACGAGAACCGGGCCCTCGGGTTCGAGAAACTCGGCTCGCTCAAGGCCGGCGTCGCCAACATCGACGGCGGCAAGCCGTGGACCCGGCGTCCGATGAACCACGACAAGACCTGGGCCAACGAGTGGGCGGGCAACGAGACGCCGACCCGCTGGCGCGGCGGTACCTACGACTTCTCGTTCGGTGTGCTCAGCAGCGCGCTGTCCGGCTGGGTCAACGGCAGCATGAACGCGGCCGTGTGGGGCGTGACCGACGCCGACGGCCAGACGGTGAAGCTGCACGGCGGGGACGCGGTCTGGGAGGGCGGGATCAACGCGGCCGCGTCCGTCACCACGGCCGCCACCACCGGACTGGTCAAGAACGTGTTCGTGATGAGCGCGGGCAGCCGGCTCTTCCACCGCCAGGGATTCGCCGACTTCTGGATCCAGCTACCCTTCAAGATCTTCGAGAAGTCGATCCAGTCGCTGTACCTGACCAGTGCCTATCGTGCGAGCATCAATCCCACCTATTACCAGGCACCATGATCGGGCCGGCGACGATCACCGAGACTTGAGGAACGTAGATGACCACCCGTCACACCGTGGCGCCCAAGGGTCAGGGCGGCCGGGGCGCGTACCGGACCATCGGCGAGGCGATACGCGCCGCCTCGCCCGGCGACCTGGTGGTGATCGCCCCGGGCACCTGGACCGAGAACCTGGTCCTGGACCGCGCGGTCGTGCTCACGGCGGAGCACGGCCGGGGCAGCGTCGTGATCGCGCCGCCGCCCGGTGAGCGGCCCGCGGTGACCGTGGACGGCCCGGACTGCGCGCTGCACAACATCACCGTGTGGGGCTCCGACGCGGGCCTGCCCGCGGTGAGCGTGTCGCCCGGGGCCGGTCTCGTCCTGGAGGAGTGCTCGGTGGAGGGCGGCCGGGTGCAGGCGAAGGGCCCGGAGGACGAGGAAGGCGGTACGACGGCACTCGTGCTGCGCCGCTGCCGGCTGGAGGGCGCCCGGCTGGCCGGTCTGCACCTGGCCGGGGGTGTCCGTGCCCGGGTGGAGGACACCGCGGTCACCGGCGTCGACGGCACCGGCGTGGTGCTGTCCGGCACGGCGAGCCTGGACGCCCTGCGGCTGCGCCTGGAACGCACCACGGGGTCGGGGGTGCGGCTGCGGGGCCGGTCCCGGCTACGGCTGACCGACTCGGTGCTGGCCGGCAGCGGCCGGGCGGGGCTGCTCCTGGAGGACGCCACCGAGGCCACCGCCGGGGAGTCCCGCATCGAGACGCCCGGCGCGGCCGGGGTGCACCTGACCGGGTCGGCGCGGGCCGAACTGACCGACTGCAAGATCCGCGGTGCGGCCGCCAGCGGGCTGGTGGTGCAGGAGACCGCACGGCTCAGCGCGTCCGGCTGCTCGGTGGCCGACGCGGGCGCCAACGGGCTGCTGGTGACGGGGGCGGGCGAGGCCGACCTGGCGGACTGCCGGATCGACCGCAGCGCCTTCAGCGCGGTGCATCTGGCCGGTACGGCCGTGGGGCGGCTCGCCGACTGCCGGGTGCGCGGTGGTTCCGAGCACGGTGTGCACGCCACCGGCGAGGCCCGGATCGAGCTGACGGACTGCGGGATCGTCGATGTCGCGATGACCGGGGTGAGCGTCCTGGAGCGGGCGATGGCCACGCTCACCGGCTGCCGGGTCGCCGGGTCCGGCGCCGGGATCGGCATCGGCTCGCCCACCGGCAGTACGGTCGCCGACTCCACGGTGACCGGCACGAAGGAGATCGGCGTCCAGGTCGCCAAGGGCGCCGCCGCCTCGCTCGCCGGGATCCGGATCAGCGGTGCCGGGGCGGCAGGGCTGGTGGTCGACGAGGGCGCCGAGGCGACGGTGAACGGGGGCTGGGTCGAGAACTGCGCGGGCTCCGGTGCCGTCGTGTGGACCGGCGCCAGGCCGGAGATGAGCGGGCTGCGCATCGACCGGCCGGGCAAGAACGGGGTGTTCCTGGCGGAGGGCGCGGGCGGCACGTTCACCGGGCTCGACGTCACCCGGGCCGGCTTCCCGGCCCTGCACGTCGCCGCGGGGGCCGACCCGGTGTTCCGGCACTGCCGGGTCCGTGACTGCGCGGAGGCGCTGGGCACCGACGAGGGCGCCAAGCCGGTCCTGGAGGACTGCACGGCCGACGGCGCCCCGCTGACCTTCGGCACGCCCGCCGCGGCCCCGGCGAACGGCACGCCCGGTGCCCTGCCCTCGCCCAGAGCCGCGAAGACCGCCGCCGACGGCGCCGAGGAGCCGGAGGAGGAGAACCTGGAGGACCTGCTCGGCGAACTCCACGAACTGGTCGGCCTTGACCGCGTCAAGGAGGACGTCGGCTCGCTGGTCAAGCTCATGCAGACGGTCCGCCGCCGCGAGGAGGCCGGGCTGCCGGCCCCGCCGCTCAGCCGCCACCTGGTGTTCGCGGGCAACCCCGGTACCGGCAAGACCACCGTGGCCCGTCTCTACGGCCGTCTCCTGAAGGCCCTCGGGCTGCTGCGCCGGGGCCATCTGATCGAGGTCGACCGTACGGCGCTGGTCGGCGAGTACGTCGGCCACACCGGGCCGAAGACCACCGCCGCCTTCAACCGGGCGCTCGGCGGTGTGCTCTTCATCGACGAGGCCTACTCACTGGCGCCGGCGCTGGCGGGCAACGACTTCGGCACCGAGGCCGTGGCGACCCTGGTGAAGCTGATGGAGGACCACCGCGACGACGTCGTGGTCATCGCCGCGGGCTACCCCGGTGACATGCACCGCTTCATCGGGTCCAACCCCGGCCTCGCCTCGCGTTTCGGCCGCACCCTCCTCTTCGAGGACTACGAGTCCGCCGAACTGGTCTCGATCGTGGAGTTCCAGGCCGGGCAGCACCGCTACGAGCTGACGGCGACGGCCCGCACCGAACTCCTCGCCCTCTTCGAGGCCATGCCCCGGGGCGAGGGCTTCGGCAACGGGCGCTCGGCCCGCCAGATCTTCCAGGAGATGACCGAGCGCCAGGCCCAGCGGGTGGCCGAGCTGTCCGACCCGACCTCGGAGGAGCTGATCAGCCTGGAAGCCCACGACCTGCCTCATCCGGCCGCCCGCTGAGGGCGTCGGAGCGCGGCCGCCCAGGCGTCCACGGTCGTGACCTCGGTCTGCCGGCCCGCAGCACCAGGTCGAGGTCGCTGCCGGCGAAGGCGCTCACACGTCGCTTGGTCACGACGGTCTCGCCGGGTGCGGGCGCCACGTCGGGGTGCACCCGTGTCGCCGGGCCGTCGCCCGCCGGACCGGCCGCGCGGCTCGCGACCGCGGCGAACGTCTTGTCGCGGGTGCTGATCTCCGGGTGCCCGGGGCGGAAGCCGACGACCGCGTAGATCACCGGGATGCCGCTTGCCCGGGCCAGACGCGGCAGGTAGCCGTCCGCGGCGAACCGGTCGGTGACGGCCTGCTGGACGTCCGTGACGAGCAGAGCTTGCCGAGGCACCGTCCATGTTCCCTTCCCGCGACCCGGCCGGCCGGGCCGACTGCTCACCGGCCGTCGGCTCTCCGGTCACTCGGGCCAGGCTGAGCCCTTGATGACCTCGACGAAGTCGCCGCGCCGGAAGCCGGGGACGTAGTGGGCCAGTACGTCGGCCTTGACGTTGCCGAAGGTGGTGTCGGGGCGGTCCTTGATGCCCTCGGTGAAGGCGGCCAGGATCTGGTTCTTGAAGTCCGGGCGCGGGTGTGCGGCGACGACCGCCGCCCGCTGCTCGTCGCTGACCTCGTGATAGCCGATGCCGAGGACATCGAGCTCGACCCCGCGGGTGACCAGGGCGATCTCGGATGCCATGTGCAGCGGGATCTCCGGGGTGGTGTGCAGGGCGATGCTCGTCCAGACCCGGTCGGCGGGCTCGCCGGTGATGCCGTGGGCGTGCAGGAAGCGGCGGGCCTCGTCCGCGCCGTCGATCTCGAAGCGCTGGTCGGTGCGGCGCAGGCTCTTGGTCAGCCCGAGGTCGTGGAACATCGCCCCCACGTACAGCAGCTCGGGGTCGAAGGCCAGGTCCAGCGCCCGGCCGCGCAGCGAACCCCACAGGAAGACCCGCCGGGAATGGTCGAACACCAGTGGGGTGGCCACGTCGCGCACCATCTCGGTGGCCTCCCGCACCAGGGCGGTGTCCGGGATGCGTACGCCCGCGATCTCTTCACTCATCGTCCTCGGCCTCCATACCGGATAGGTGATGTGCCTCAAGGATTCTCCGGGGGACGTAGGCTGGGCCATGTCTCTGCTGCCAGGAAAACCACGGATTCGGACATGACACATCGAGTGGGCCTTGTGGTCTTCGAGGGCGTGACCATGCTCGACGTCAGCGGCCCCTCGGAGGTTCTGCACCAGGCGGGCCGGCACACCGACGGCTACGAGCTGGTGCTGGTCTCGCCGGAGGGCGGGACGGTCACCACCTCCGCCGGGCCCGCGCTCACCGGCACGGTCCGGGCGGCGGACGCGGGCCCCGTCGACACGGTCCTGGTCGCGGGCGGCGACCGGCTGGCCGACCGGCCGATCGAGGGCGGGCTGCTGGCCACGGCCCGTGACCTCACCGAGCGGGCCCGCCGGGTCGCCTCGGTGTGCACCGGCGCGTTCGTGCTGGGCGAGCTGGGCCTGCTCGACGGCCGCCGCGCCACGACCCACTGGCGGCACGCGGCCGCGTTCGCCCGCCGTTTCCCGCGGGTGCGGGTCGAGCCGGACGCCATCCACGTCCGCGACGGACGGTACGTCACCTCGGCGGGCATCAGCGCGGGCATCGACCTCACCCTCGCCCTGGTGGAGGACGACCACGGCGCCGACGTGGCCCGCGACATCGCCCGCGAACTGGTCGTCTTCATGCAACGCCCCGGCGGTCAGTCCCAGTTCTCCACGGCCATCAGCACCCCGCCGGCCCGCAGCGGCCTCCTGCGCACCGTGATCGCGTCCGTGGTCGCCGACCCGGCCGCCGATCACAGCCTGCCCGCCCTGGCCGCGTCGGCCGCCGTGAGCCCGCGCCATCTCGCCCGGCTGTTCCGGGCCGAACTGGGCACCACGCCCGCCCGCTGGGTCGAGCGGGTCCGGCTGGACCGCGCCCAGCAACTGCTCCTGGAGGGCCACAGTGTCACCGCGGCCGCGCTCCACAGCGGCCTGGGCACCGACGAGACCCTCCGCCGTGCCTTCGCCCGCCAGTTGGGCACGACTCCGTCCCACTACCGCAGCCGCTTCGCCTCCACCCGCGGCAGCCGGGAGTAGCCGGCACCGGCCACGCGCTCACAGCTGGAGCGGCAGGTGACGGGGGCCGCGCAGCATGGCGTTCCGGCGGTAGGGAGGCGGGTCCTGGACCAGGCTCGCGGTGCCGAGCAGAGGGAGCAGCGCGGTCAGTGCGGTCCGGGCCTCGATGCGGGCCAGCGGTGCGCCGAAGCACAGGTGGATGCCGTTGCCGAAGCCGAGGTGTTCGTTGTCCGGGCGGTTGGGGTCGAACCGGTCGGGGTCGTCGAACCGCCGGGGGTCGCGGTTGCCCGAGGCCAGCGCCAGGATGACGGGGGTGCCCCGGGCCAGCGTGGTGCCGCCGACGGTGATGTCGGCGAGCGGGATGCGTTCGCGCATGTGGACCGGGGGTTCGTAGCGCAGGAGTTCCTCGACCGTGCGCGGCATCAGGCCGGGTTCGCGGCGGAGGAGGTCCAGGTGCTCGGGTCCGCGCAGGAACGTGAGCACCCCGTTGGTGATGAGGTTGACCGTCGTCTCGTGTCCCGCGATGAGCAACAGGATGGCGGTCTCGGCGAGTTCCTCCTGGGTGAGCCGCAGGGCCGGGTCCGGCTCGTTCACGAAGGCGGCGAGCAGGTCGTCGCCCGGCTCGCCACGGCGCTGCTCGGCGAGGTTCACGAGATACCCGCCCAGCTCGGTCCGTGCCTTGTCGCCCGCCTCGCGCTTCCCGGCCGAGTCGCCGTCCTCGGGTTTGAGGTCGGCCGATTCGACCAGCACGTCGGACCACGCCCGGAAGAGCGGCTCGTCCTCGCGGGGCACGCCGAGCAGCCGGCAGATCACCGTCACGGGCAGCGGGTAGGCGAAGTCGTCGACGACGTCGATCTGCCTACCCGCCTCGAAGGATGCCAGCAGTTCCCTCGTGATCCGGTCGATCTCGTCGCGCATCGCGTCGACGTGCCCCGGGCTGTGCGGTGGTCCGAAGGGGCGCATGGTCAGCGTGCGCAGCCTGTGGTGTTCCGGGTCGTCGAGCCGCAGGAACGGCGGCTTGGGCGTCACCCGGCCACCGGTGCGGGGATCGGCGCTCATCCGCGGGTCGTGCAGCAGGGCGGCGACGTCGTGGTAGCCGCCGACCAGGAAGCTGCCGTCCGCCTGCCGGACCGCGCGGCCGGCCTCCCGGAGTTCCGCGTACAGGGGGTAGGGGTCGGCGCGGCTGGCGTAGTCGGTGATCCGCGCCAGCAGGGTCTCGGACTCCATGGTGGCTCCTCGGAGTGGGAGTCGTGGACGGACGCGGATCAGCGCGTCGGCGGCACCACGGCGAGTCGGCGGTCGGGCAGGTATCCGGTGAGCGCCACGGAGGGGCCGTGCGAGAGCACGGAGGGATCCGGTACGTCGGAGGGGACCGGGACGTCGGCGGCGAGTGCCCGGTCCGCCGCGCCGGGCGGGGGCGGGAAAGGAGCGGCTGTCTCGATCATGTGCCGGTAGTAGTCGAGCGACTTGGCCATGTCGACGGTGACCGCGGCGGTGACCCGCCCCTGGTAGCCGTAGACCATGACCAGGCGGCGCGCCTCCAGCGACCCCTGGGCGATGACCACGTGGTCGGAGTAGGTCGGCACGCCCACCGACTTGATGTTGAGCCCGAACTGGGTCGACCAGAACGTCGGGATGGCCAGGTGGGGGCGTTGCAGCGGCCCCGGATTGACCATGTTGTGGGCGGCCACCGCGGCCTGTTCGACCGCGTTGCCCCAGTGTTCCAGGGAGAGCATCTGGTAGCCGAACAGCGGATGGGGGAAGCGGGAGACGTCCCCCGCCACGAAGACGTCGTCGGTGACGATCCCGTACATGGTGAAGGCGCGGCAGCCGGCGTCGCAGGCCACGCCGCGCGGTCCCGCCGCCAGCCCGGACTCGGCCAGCCACTCGACGTTGCGGACCGCGCCGAGCGCCACGACGCAGACGTCGGCGTCGACGCGGGTGCCGTCCGACAGCTGCGCGCCGGTGAACGCGCCCTTCCCGTCGCCGTGCAGGGCGGTGACCGTCACGCCGGTGCGCAGGTCGACGCCGTGGTTGCGGTGCATGACGGCCGCGAGCTTCGACAGGGTGCCGCCGAGGGCGCCCACGAGCGGCGCGGGGCCGCGTTCGGCGACGGTGACGGCCAGTCCGCGTTCCCGGCAGGCGGAGGCGATCTCCGAGCCGGTGAAGCCGCCGCCGATGACCAGGACCCGTTCCGGTCCGGCGGCCAGCCGCTCGGCGAGTCCCCGGGCGTCCTCGCTGGTACGCAGGGTGAACACCCCGTCCAGGGCGCCTTCCTCGGGGTTGGGCCAGGGCCGGGCGCGGGTACCGGTGGCGATCAGCAGCCGGTCGTACGGGAGCGACTCGCCGTCCTCCAGGCGCACTTGTCCCGCGAGCAGGTCCACGCCGCAGGCCCGCACCCCGAACCGCCAGTCGGCCTCCGGATCGCGGCGCATCGGCAGTCCGGTGGTGTCCGCCGTGGCCTGCCCGAGCAGCACCTGTTTGGACAGCGGCGGCCGGTCGTAGGGCGGATGGGGTTCGTCCCCGACCACGGTCAGCGAGCCGGTGAAGCCCTGGTCGCGCAGCCCCTCCGCGGCCCTCAGCCCCGCCAGCGACGCACCGACGACGACGACACGGCCGTCCTTCAGGTCATCGCGCACCGCCGCTCACCTCTTCCCCGAGGAGGATCGCCTGCACCGGGCACGCGGCCACGGCCTCCCGCACCCGATCGACCTGGTCGTCGGGGACGGCCGTGGCGTACAGCAGCCCCTCGTCCCCGTGCAGCTCGAACACCTGCGGTGCGAGGAAGACGCACTGTGCATAGCCCTGGCAGCGTGTGAGGTCCACAACGACTTGCATCCCCACCACTCCCTCCGTTGCCGCGCCCCCCTCGTTTCCCGCCCCTCATGTCCAGCATGGAGCCAGACCAGGACTCCCGCACGCCACGCTGCCGGGGCACCGGGACGGACCGTGACACGCCCGGCCTGGCGCCCGTGCACGTACCGCGGTGACGGCGTCAGGTGCGGCCCTTCTTCCGTGCGGCCCACAGGCGGGCGTGGCTCCCGTCCGCGGGACGGGGTCCGTGGGGCGGCCGTGTTCGGCGGTCCGGCCCGCCGTCCACGACCAGGACCGTGTCGCGGCGTGCCGGCCAGGCGGCGGGTGACGGGGATTCGCCGAGCCGGCGCGTGCTGAGGCACAGCGAGGCAGGCGCCAGGTCCCGGCGGTGAGCTGTCACGCCGTCACCGGGACGTCGTCCAGGGCGGCTTCGACGCGGCAGCTACTGGCCATGGGCGTGATCGACAGGGACGGACCGGCGGTGAGCTTCACGCCCTCTCGTCCTCTCCGTCCTCCTGCGCCTCTTCCTCCTCCATCGCCTCCTCGTGCGTACGCACCACCTCACCGTCGCGGATCTCACCGCGCCAGCCGTCGGCGTCCTCGGCGGAGAGCGTGACGAAGCGCTGGAAGTGCTTGGCGTCCAGCCGCAGTCGGCGTCCCCGGGGCCACAGGTTGCCGGTCTTCTCGAAGAAGCCGGAAGGGTAGTACTCGACGACGAGCACGATGTGGGTGAGCGTGGGCGTCACCTCATGGAAACTGGCATTCCCGGGTGCTGCCTTTGGCGCCGTCCGACGTCCACACCGTGCGCTCGTCCGTTACCTGTTCCTGGATGGTCGCCTTCCACGAACGCGTGGACGGGCCCACTTTCACCTTCCAGTCGCTGCTGGTCCCGTCCCCCTGCGACACACTGCGCACGCCTTTGGCGAAGGAGCTGAACTGCTCTTCGCCTTCTCCTTGCCACCCGCGACGTCCGCGAGATGCTCCGTCTGTGCGCCGGGGTGGTCGACGAACTCCTCGCGCAACCGGTCGAGGCCCGATGCCTCGTCCCGCCCGTTCCTTAGTGCCGTCCTCACCACGGCCTACCTCCGCCGCGCGGAGGCCTTTTTGGCCGTCGTCCCTTTCGGGACAGTCTTCTTGGCGGCGGCTTTCTTCGACGCGGTCTTCCTGGCAGGAGCGGCGGTCTTCTTCGACGCGGCCTTTCCCGCCGGAGGTGCGCCCCTCTTCGCCGGGGCCTTCCGGGCCGGAGCCGACTTCTTCGCGGCCGTCTTCTTGGCGGGCTGCGCCTTCCGGGCGGTGGTCCTGCGTGCGGCGGCCTTGTGTGCGGGTGCCTTGCGAGGCGCGGACGTGCGGCGGCCGGGCGGCTCCTCCGTGGTGTCCTCAGCCCGGCGACCGGACCCACGGCGCCCAGGCCTGAACCTCTTGGGCCTGGGCTCCTCCTCTTCCTCCGCCTCCTCCAACTCCTCGTTCTCAGGCTCCTCTTCCTCCTCTTCCTCCTCGCCGTCGCCCTCGTTCTCGTACTCTCCCTCCTCCTCTTCCTCTTCCTCCTCCGGCTCGTACTCCTCTTCGTCGCTCCCCTCGTCCCCCTCCTCCCTCTCGCTTCCGACGCGTGCGGTCCGCTCGTGCAAGGCGTCTGCCAGGTCGGCGAGTTTGCGGTCGGCGGCCGCGACGAGGGCCTTCCTGCCAACGTCCTTGAATTCGCCGCGCAGTTGCTCGTTGAGGTCGGCGACCTGGGGAATCTCCTGGAGCTTTCGCAGTCCCTCGGTGACCAGTTGCTGGGGTTCGAGGCCGAAACGCCGGCCCGCGAGGTAAGTGGCCAGGCCGAAGGCGAGCCTTCCCTTTTTGGCGCGACCGAGGACGTAGCCACCGGCGACCGCGGCAGCGAGACTGATTTTCGTCGAATTGTTCATCGATCGTTCCCTCCGGCGAGCCGCTGTACGGCCGCACGGCGACGCGCGGCCGTCATGGGCCCGTCGCAGCACTGCTTCAAGATGTATATGCTGAAATAGTACATTTTGTTGATATCGGAGTGCCGCTCCAGTGACGGAGTTGGGAACATGCCCGCGTCTGACAAGAACGGCACGGGAAGAGGCAGACGCCCCTCCCCCAAAGACGACACCGCTCGCAGAACTGACGGCGTCGGCGCCCGGAAACCTGTCAAACGTTCGGCGGCCTGGGCCATGCGCTCCGCCGCCGGGCAACTGGAGGAACTCCTCGGGCGCACCCCCGAATCGGTTTCGGCAATCAAACCGACCGAGGAGGGATGGGAAGCCGACGTCGAGGTACTCGAACTGGAACGAATACCCGAGACCACCAGCGTCCTCGGCACCTATCACGTGACGCTGAGTGCGAGAGGTGAACTGCTGGCGTACGAACGGATCCGCCGCTACACCCGCGGCCAGATCGACCGGCGCCGCTGATATGCACAAGGGGGGTGAAAGGAGGCACCATGACTGTGGTGCCACAGGGCGGCAGCGGTGTCTCGCGCGGCAGCACGAGCAGTCTGTACGACGTCCTGGAGCTGATTCTCGACCGCGGCCTGGTCATCGACGTCTTCATCCGTGTGTCCATCGTCGGTATCGAAATCCTCAAGATCGACATACGCATCGTCGTGGCCAGCGTCGACACCTACCTCCGCTTCGCCGAGGCGTGCAACCGCCTGGACCTCGAATCGGGCAGCAAACAGCCCACCAAGCTCACCGACCTCGTCGGCGAGATCACCGAAGGCGGGGCCGCGGGCAAGTCCAAGGGCGCCCTGACCGGCGCGGTCGACGCCGTCAAGGACACCCTGACCGGCGGCGAGGAAGAGGAAGAGGACGAGGAGGAGCCCCGGCCGCGACGGCGTCGGCCGACCACCACGGCTTCCCGGCGGCGGAGGGAATGACCATGGCCGTCTACGTGTACTCCATCACCTCGGCGGACCACCCGATGAGGCTCCACGGCGTCCACGGCGTCGGCGAGCCGCCCGCCGCGCTGCGCACGGTGACCGCCGGAGGTCTGTGTGCGGTCGTCAGCGAGACGCCCGAGGGCCTGCGAGCCCGACGGCGCGACGTCCTGGCCCATCAGCAGGTCCAGGAGCGGCTGATGGCCGACGGCGCCGTGCTGCCGCTGCGGTTCGGCATGACGGCCGAGGACGACGACGCCGTTCGCACGGTCCTGGAGGGCAGGGCCGCCGAGTACGCACAACGGCTGCGATCGCTGGACGGCACCACCGAGTACAACCTGAAGTGCTCGTGGGAGGAGGAGGCCATGCTGCGCCGGATCCTGTCGGATTCCGACGAGGCCCGCGAGCTCAACACCGCGATCCGGGGCGGCTCCGGCACCCCGCAGATGTCACTCGAGCTCGGCGAACTGGTCGCCCAGGAAGCCGAGGCGCGACAGGAGGCTCTCGCCAAGGGCATCGTCGAGGCGCTGCACCCGTACGTGTGCGACGAGAGCCGCTCCGCCCCCCGCGGCGAGGACTTCCTCAGCGTCTCTTTCCTGGTCCCGGCGGACAAGGAGGAGATGTTCCTGGCCACCGAGATCAGCCTGGCCAACCAGCTCGGCGAGGACTGCGCGATCCGGCTGTACGGACCGCTGCCCCCGTACAGCTTCGTGTGAAAGGTACGGCTCATGGGCTTGCTGACTCAGCTCCTCACCCTTCCGCTCGCGCCGGTACGGGGCGTGGGATGGGTCGTCGACCGGGTGGTCGAGGCCGCCGAACGGGAGTACTACGACCCCGAACCCGTCGAGCGTGAACTGGCCGCGCTGGAAAGAGACCTGCTGGAGGGCCGCATCGACCAGGCGGACTTCGACGAGCGCGAGGACCTGCTCCTCGACCGTCTGGAAGAGATCGCCGCCTACCGGCGGGGCGACGCCCCTTCCTGAGCTGGAATCGAGGTACCCGAGGTGTCGGAACCCCCCGCCAACCGGCTGAGCACCTACCCATCCCGGGCAACGGCCCCGTACAGCAACGACCACGGCTCCTCGGCGAACCTTGCCGACATCCTGGAACGCGTCCTGGACAAGGGCATCGTCATCGCCGGGGACATCCGCATCAACCTCCTCGACATCGAGTTGCTCACCATCAAACTCCGGCTGATCGTCGCCTCCGTCGACAAGGCCCGGGAAATGGGAATCGACTGGTGGGAGCATGATCCGTCGCTCTCCTCCCGTGCCGGTGACGAGCACGCCCTGGCCGAAGAGAACAGAAGGCTGCGGGCGGAGATCGAGGCATTGCGGGGCCGGAGGGCTCTGTCCGGCGACAAGACACGGCCGGCCGAACGGCGCGCCCGCCGCGGCACTCCCCCGCCCGACGCGGGGACCGGGGTGAGTGATGACTGAGACAGTCGCCTACGCCTACGCCGCCCTGTTCCCCGTCGAGGGCCTCGGCACGGCCCTGCGCGGCGTGGCAGGTGTGGCGGGGGCACCCGTCCGCCTGGTGCCGGCAGACTCCGGCGGGACACCGGCGGCAGCGGTCAGTTCGGTACCTGCCCAGGACTTCCGGGAAGACGCCCTGCGCCGCCATCTGGAGCACCTGGACTGGCTGGAGACGGTCGCCCGCGCCCACCACAACGTGATCGAGGTCCTGGCCGCACACACGACCGTGCTGCCGTTGCGGCTCGCCACGGTGTACCTGGACGACGAGCGGGTGGAGGCGATGCTGCGGGAGCAGACGGACGCGTTCTCGCGTGCCCTGCGCCGGCTGGCGGGGCACCTCGAATGGGGCGTGAAGATCTACGTCGAGCCTCCGCCGGACCCGCGGCCCACCGATGCGCCGGTGGCGGCCGGCCCGGCCGACGGGCTCAGTCCGGGCCGGGCCTACCTCCGCGCCCGCCGCTCCCAGCGGCACCTGCGCGACGAGTCCTACCGGGCCGCCCGGGAGGCTGCCGAACGGGTGGCGGAGATCGGCCGCACGATGGCGGCCGACCACGCCAGGCACCGGGTTCAGCAGGGGGAACTCGCCGTCGGCGCCGGGGAGAACGTGGTCAACGACGCCTACCTGCTCCCGCGCGAGGCGGCAGCGGAGTTCCGTAGCCGGATCCTGGACGCCGTCCGGGACCTGCCCGGCGTACGCGTCGACGTCACCGGCCCCTGGGCGCCGTACTCCTTCGCCGTCCCGCCCGGGGCCCAGCCCCCCGCCACGGACCGGACGCCATGAACGAGGTACAGCGGCTTCCCGAGACCGAGCCGCTGGCGCAACGCCAGGTGGCCCTCGTCGACCTGCTCGACCGCCTGCTCAGTGGCGGCGTCGTCGTCACCGGGGATCTGGTGCTGTCGATCGCCGACATCGACCTGGTCCGGATCTCGCTGCGGGCTCTGATCGTCTCCGTGAGCGCGCAGAACCCGTCACCATGGACGGCACCGGCGGGCCCGGAGGGCGCTCCGTGACGGGCGCGGGCGCCGGGCGGACGCCCGGGCCGCCGGACCGCCTGGCCGAGGTCGCCGACGCGGCCACCCGGGCCTTCCGGCTGCTGCCCGCCGTACCGGACGACATCGCGGCGGCCCGGCAGCCGGGGCCGCCGCAACCCGCCCGCCGCATCAGCACCGACCCCGACACCGTCGAGCGAGACCTCGTCCGGCTCGTGCTCACCCTGGTCGAACTGCTGCGGCAGCTCATGGAGCGCCAGGCACTGCACCGTGTCGACCAGGGGGACCTCACCGAGGAGCAGGAAGAACGGCTGGGCTCCACCCTCATGATCCTCCACGACCGCATGTCCGAGCTGTGCGCCGACCACGGCCTGACCATGGAGGACCTCAACCTGGACCTCGGCCCGCTGGGAACACTTCTCCCGCCCACGCACCCCGAGGGGCGGTCCTGAGCGCGGAGCGGCCCGTCGGCCGCCGGATGCCGGCCGCCGGGCCGTTTGACCGTCCGAGGCGGGGTACTCGCAGTGGTGCACGAATCCCCCGAGCGGCAAGGACGGTGAATGACGATGGCCGGAGGGCAGAAGGCCAAGGGCAAGATGGAAGAGGCCACCGGAAAGGCCAAGGAGACGGTCGGGAATGCCGTGGGCAACGAGCGGATGACGGCCGAGGGGCAGGCCAAGAAGTCCAAGGGCGCGGCGCGTCAGGCCAAGGAGAAGACGAAGGACATCTTCAAGCACTGACGAGACCGGTCACGAGCGGGATCTCCTGGTGGGGATCCCGCTCCTTCACGCACTGCCGGAGCACGCGGTGGCCGGCAGTTCCCTGGCGGTTCCGGAAGGCGAGGAGAGCATGGCCGTACGACATCCTGCCGAGAGGGGCAGAGGGAGATTCGAGCACTTCGCCGAATCCGCCTCGAACATGACGAGCTCGCCCGCGTTCTACGTGTTCTGCATGCTCCTCGTGGCCTTCTTCGTAGCCGCGCACGCCGCCCATCTGGCACTTTCCCAGCAGATGCTGGCCGGCGACCTGATGACGTGCGTGACGTTGCTGCTGCTGGCGTTGCTGAAGAACTCGGAGCGCCGGGCCGAGCGCGCCGTCCAGCGGAAGCTCGACGCGATCATCGCGGCGCTCCTGGAACAGAGCGACGGCGAAGCACGCGGGGTCCGGCAGGACCTGCGGAAGGCGATCCGGATGGAAGAAGACCTCTGACACCGTTGGTCCCGGCCCGCGGCGGGCTCATGCCCGGTGTTCTTCGCGCTCGTGGTCGTGCTGGAGCAGGAGGGCGAGCAGTCCGGCGACGGGGAGGCCGCCCTCCGCCGGATGGCGGAGACTGGTGTCCGGCTGGATGCGGTACGTGTTGCTCCGGCCCTCGCGGGTGTGGGTGAGATACCCCTCGGACTCCAGGTCGGTGATGATCTTCTGGACCGCCCGCTCGGTGAGCCGGCAGCGCGCCGCGATGTCACGGATGCGGGTGGACCGGTCCTCCGCGATGGCGACCAGCACGCGGGCGTGATTGGTGAGAAACGTCCAACCGGTGTGTGGCTTCGGTGCCTCAGTTGCTTGCCCCATGCTCCCAGGCTAGACGTGTTGTTCGCGCATCCAGAAGACTGAAAGTCTATTCAGGTATCCCTTGAGGTGTAATCGGCCGGCGGGCAAGTCTTGTGGAGAGATCGTGCCGTCTCTTCCGCTCCGGGCGGCGGGCGGAGGACGCCCCGAGCGGAAGAGAGGGAGGACGCCCTGAGCGACGACGAGACCAAGGACGCCCGGGGTGCGGACGACCTCGTGGCCGAGGCGGCTCGGCTGCGGCGCGCCATGCGTACGCACCCGGCCGTGGACCAGGCCACGGGCGTACTGGCCCTGCAGGGCGACTCACCGCCCGACGGATTCCGGACCCAGCTCGCCTCCGCGCTGAGCGCGCTGCGCACCGACGAGGGCGGCGCGCCGGATGACCGGCCCGAGCCGCGCCGCGGTCGCGCCCCGCGCGAGGGGGACGGCGGCTCAGTCCTCACCCCGCACGACGTTCCAGTCGTCCCCGCTCCGCGGCCGGCCCGCGGTGCCGTCGGTCGTCGCGCGCACCCAGGTGCGTATGCCCTTGCCGCGCAGGCGGCGTGCCTTCGCCCAACCCGTCTCGGATCCGCGGGCGCTGCCCGTCTTCATGGCTTCCCTGGTCACGGCTTCTCGTCTTCTCTCTGCCCGGCCCCGTTCCGGCCCGGCGCGCAGGAACTCCCCCGTCGTCTCCCCCATGGCACTCACCCCGGCCGAGTCCCCACTCGGCACACCCGCAAACGCCGGGACAAGGCCGCCGTCGCCGGACGAAAGGACCCGAGGACGTGGATGTGTACGAGGCCGTGCGCAGTCGAAGGGCCGTGCGGGCGTTCAGTGACGAGCCGGTGCCCAGAGAGGTGCTCGAACGGGTTCTGGCCACGGCGGCCCGGGCTCCGTCGAGCGGGAACCTGCAGCCGTGGCACGTCTACGTCGTGGCAGGCGGCCCCCTGGCCGAACTGAAGAGACGTGCGACGGCCAGGGCGCTGGCGGGAGATCCCGGTGACGAGCGGGAGTATCCGATGTATCCGGCCGAACTGGTCCCGCCGTATCTGGACCGTTTCTCGGCCGCCGCCGCGCAGCGGTACGAGGCACTGGGGATCGAGCGCGACGACCCCGGCAGGCCCATGAAGGTCGCCGCCCTGAACACGGAGGCGTTCGGGGCTCCGGTCGTGTTGTTCTGCTACCTCGACCGGACGATGGGCCCAGGGCAGTGGGGGGACGCGGGGATGTACCTGCAGACGGTCATGCTGCTGCTCAGAGCGGAAGGGCTGCACAGCTGCCCTCAGGTGATGTGGACGATGTACCGCAGGACCGTTAGCCGGGCGGTCGGCGCCGATGACGGCCTCGTCCTGTTCTGCGGTGTATCGGCCGGCTTCGAGAAGGAAGACGCACCCCTGCTGCGCACCGGGCGCGCGAGCATCGGGGAGACGGTGAGCTTCGTCGGTGCGTGACCGACCGGTCCGACGCGGCGCCCACCGGCCGTCCCGGCCGGGACGGCCGGTGGGCGCCGGGCGGGGTTCACGCCGAGGTGTCGTCGTCGTGGGTGACAGTGACGACGATCTTGCCGACCTGGCCGTTGGCCGCCATGTAGCGGTGGGCCTCGGCGATGTCCGCGAGGTCGAAGGTGCGGTCGACGACCGGCGCGAAGGCGCCGGAGGCGAGGCCCGCGTTGACGAAGGCGACCGCGCGGCGCAGGCGTTCGGGGTCGGTGGTGATCTCGAAGAGCGTGTACGTGCTGCTGGTCAGTGCCGGGAAGGACTGCGCGTTCGGCAGCGGGGTGGGGCGCGGGTCGAGGGCGCCGTAGACCACCAGGAACCCGCCGGGGGCGATGCCCTGGGCGAGGGTCTCGACGCCGGGTCCGGCGACCGGGTCGAAGGCCAGCCGGACGCCCTCGCCGCCGGTGATCTCCTTGATCCGGGCGGGCAGGTCCTCCTCGTCGGTGACGATCACGTGGGCGGCGCCCGCGTCCAGGAGGCGCTCCCTCTTGCCGGGGCCACGCGTGGTGGCGATCGGGATCGCGCCGACGTGGCGGGCGATCTGGAGGGCGGCCAGGCCCACACTGCTGGAGGCCGCGGAGATGAGGACGTGGTCGCCGGGACGCACCCGGCCGCTCTCGGCGAGGGGCCCGTAGGCGGTGATGTAGGCCATCCAGACGGCCGCCGCCCGCACGGGCTCGACCTCGGCGGGGCGGGGCACGACGGCAGAGGCGGGAACGATGACGTGATCGCCGTAGGTGCCGTAGTCGGTCTGCAGGAACTGCGGCACGACCGCGACCGGGTCACCCTCGGCGAGACCGGCGACCCCCTCACCGACCGCCTCGACGACTCCGGCGGCCTCGTAGCCCAGCGTGGAGGGGAAGACCGGGTCGTAGAAGTAGCCGCCCTCCCGGTACATGATCTCGGCGCGGTTCAGACCGATCGCGTCGACACGGATCCGTACCTCTCCCGCGCCGGGGGCGCCGATCTCGACGTCACGGAGGGTCAGGACCTCGGGTCCGCCGGTCTGATCGAACTGTACGAGTCGTGCCATGGTGCATCCGTCCTCGGGGCAGGGATGAGGGGAGTCGCGCCGGTACGAACTCGGCGTCATCACCCACCCTGCCCCAAGCTTCGATGACCGTCAAATTTCGAGAGCCGTCAAAGTACTGTCGGCCGGGTCAGGCGGCGCTCGCCCCTTCCTCCGCGGTCGCGGCGGCCAGCACGGCCGTCAGCAGGCCGGGAAATCGCCGCTCCATCTCCTCGGCGCGGAGCGTGTTCATCTTGGCCGTCCCGACGTAGTACTGCCGGATCACACCGGCCTCGCGCAGCACGTTGAAGTGGTGGGTCAGCGTCGAGAGCGACACCGGCGCCTGGAACGTCCCGCAGCTCAGGTCCTCGCCCGCGCCGGCCAGCTGCGTCACCACCATGCGCCGCACCGGGTCCACCAGCGCCTCCAGCACCTGCTGGAGCGAGACCTCCGACAGCTCGGGGTGCTCCACTGTGCGTGCCGCGGTGCGGGGGCGGGCCACGGTGACTCCTCGGGGTGACTTCGGGACGGTCACGTCATAGTACGACCGTCATCGAAACCACCGGCGTGCCCAAGATCACTCCCCGGCGTCCGGCGACACGGGCCCGTCGGCCTTCAGGAGCCGGAAGTCCGCCCTGTCGTAGCGGTGCCCGTTGACCTGGAGCTGCACGGCGTGCGCGCCCGGATAGTAGACGCGGGTGGTGAGGGGACGGAACGAGTGGCTTCGAGTCAGGTCGGCCGACTCTCCGGGGCCCAGGCGGCGCTTGGCGAGCTTGAACACCTTCGGCGCCGGCCTGCCGTTCGCCTTCAGGTGATGGACGACATAGTCGATGGCGAGGGAGACCGGTCCGTCCGAGACGTTGGTGATGCGCGCGGTGAAGACGAGGTCTCCGCCCATGGGCACATCGGTCTTCGACAGCAGCGGGCCCACCACCTTCACGTCCTCGCCGCCGCCGTGGAACCCGACCAGTTCCAGGGCGGCCGGCTCGCCCTTCTTCACGAGGGTCCGCATCGCGTGCCGGACCAGGGCGGGGGTGGTGGACTCCGGCTTCCGCAGCCAGCGGGCGGCGGCCTCGGCGGCGAGTGCGGCGTCCAGCCGCGAGACGTCGTTGAGGTGGTTCGCCACCGACCGGCGCACGTCCGGCGAGGCGTCCGTGTACAGCCTGTCCAGCACGGGGAGCGTGACCGCCGGGTCGCGGTTGAGGGCGGCCACCTGCCGGGCCCAGGGCAGTTTGGGGCGGGTGCCCTCGCTCGCCAGCCTGCGTACGGCCGGATCCGGGGAGCCGGTCCAGGTCAGGGCGGTGGCGAGGGTACGGTCCAGGTCCGCGACGAGGAAGGTGCGCAGCGCGAACTCACCGGTCAGGCGGGGCGTGAGCCGCGCCAGCAGGTCGAGGCCGTCGTCGAAGTGCCGGCCGGTGCCGGAGGCGGTGGCGCCGACGGCGACGGCCTCGCTGACCGGCCAGATCATCCAGCCCGTCAGATCGGCCCGGGTGAGGGACCGTCGTACCGCCTGGGCCAGTTGCTCGTAGTCACGGCCGCAGTCGGCCAGGAGTGCGTCGCCCACCGTCCGGGCCCGCTCGCTGAGGCCCAGCGGGCGAAGCAGCGCCGCACTGTCCGCCACGGCCTGCCAGCGCGACGCGACGGGGGCGGCCTCCTGGAGGATGCCGGACAGGCGGCGGATGCCGTCGGGACTGATCAGCTCGTCCGCGGTGGGCACGTCTCCTCCAGGGCGCGGTGTCGGGGTCGAAGAAGGTTACTTCACCCGGCCGTACGCCCGGCCCCGGCTCAGAGGTTGATCATGTGGCCGGCGAGGCCGTGCAGGGCGTCCTGGACCGCCTCGCTCAGGGTGGGGTGGGCGTGGACGTTGCGGGCGAGTTCGGTCACCGTGAGGTCCCATTTCTGGGCCAGCGTCAGCTCGGGCAGGAGCTCGGTCACGTCCGGGCCGATCAGGTGGCCGCCGAGGAGTTCGCCGTAGCGTGCGTCGCTCACCAGTTTCACGAACCCGGCCGTGTCGCCGAAGCCGTGGGCCTTGGCGTTGGCCGTGAAGGGGAACTTCGCCACCCGTACGTCGAAGCCCTCGGCACGGGCCTGGGCCTCGGTCCAGCCGAAGCTGGCGATCTGCGGCTGGCAGAACGTGGCCCGCGGGATCATGCGGTAGTCCAGCTCCATGGTCTCCGCGCCGGCGATGCTCTCGGCGGCGACGATGCCCATCGCCTCGGCGGTGTGCGCCAGCATCAGCTTCGCCGTGACGTCACCGATGGCGTAGATGTGCGGTTGGCTGGTACGGCAGTACCCGTCGACGTCGATGGCCCCGCGCTCGGTGAGCCGTACCCCGGTGGCGGCCAGTCCGTAGCCGGCCGTGCGCGGCTGGAAGCCGGTGGCCTGCAGGATCTTGTCCGCCTGGAGCACCTGTTCGGTGTCGCCCTGCCGGACGGTCACCCGGACGTCGTCCTCGGTCTCCTCGATGCCCTGCACGGCTGTCGAGGTCAGCACCCGGATGCCCTGCCGTTTGAAGCGCCGGGTGAGTTCGGCGGAGACCTCCTCGTCCTCCAGCGGCGCGATCCGGTCCAGGAACTCCACCAGCGTCACCTCGACGCCGTAGGACCGCAGCAGATAGGCGAACTCGACGCCGATGGCGCCCGCACCCGCGATGACCAGGCTGGCGGGCAGGCTGTCGGAGAGGATCTGCTCCTCGTAGGTGACGACGCGCCGGCCCAGGGCCGTGCTCGGCAGCAGCTTCACGGTCGAGCCGGTGGCGATGATGCAGGACCGGAAGGTGAGTGCCGTCTCCCCGTCCCGCATCCGCACCTGCAGGGTGTGCGGGTCGAGGAAGGTGCCCTGCCCCTCGAACTGCTCGATCTTGTTCTTGCGCATCAGATAGCCGACGCCCTTGACGCGTCCGTCGGCCACCACCCGGCTGCGCTCGTAGGCGGCGCGGTAGTCCAGGCCCACCTCGCCACTGATCTTCACGCCGAACTTCTCCGCGTCGTGCAGGATCAGCTGGGCCACCTCCGCGTTGCGCAGCAGCGCCTTCGCCGGGATGCACCCGATGTTCAGGCAGACACCGCCCCAGAACCGGCCCTCCACGACGGCGGTGCGCAGGCCCAGCTGGGCGGCCCGGATCGCGGCCACGTAGCCGCCCGGCCCGGCCCCGAGAACGACGACATCGAAGTCGGTTTGCATGGCTCCACCTCACCACTGGGTCGGGTCGGTCAGCGCACTGCACCGCCGCACGATCAGACGGTGCCGTAGAGGAGATCCAGCGGCCCGGACAGGGCGGCGCGAACCTTTCGGGTCGTCTCGTCCACCAGCACCTCGGGCTCGTCACGGGCGATGGCGTCCATGGTCTGCGACGCCACCTCGGCCGGGTCGATCTTCGGGCCCTCGATCTCCGTGGTGGCGTCGGTCTCCACATAGCCGACGTGCACACCGACGACCAGGGTCCCCTGGTCCCGCAGGGCGAGGCGCAGCGCGTTGGTCAGCGACCACTGTGCGGACTTGGACGCCGCGTAACTGGGGAAGCGGCTGTTCGCCCGCCAGGAGGCCACGGACAGCATGTTCACCAGGGCTCCGCCGCCGTTGGCCGCGAGGACCGGCGCGAAGGCCCGGGAGACGGCCCAGGTGCCGAGATAGTTCACCTCCAGCTCCCGCCGCGCCCCGTCCAGGGAACCGCCCGCCAGCAGGGGCGGTCCGCCCTGGATGCCCGCGTTGTTGATCACGATGGTGGCGTCGGACGCGGTCCGGGCGGCGGCCTCGACCTGGTCGTCGTCGGTGACGTCGAGGCGCAGCGGTTCCAGTCCGGGCTCGGTGAAGTCCTCGGGCCGGCGGACGCCCGCGTACACCTTGGACGCGCCCCTGGCCAGCAGCGCGCGCGAGAACGCCAGGCCGATCCCGCGGTTCGCTCCGGTCACCAACGCGACCGATCCCTCGATCTTCATGGTCGGACACCTCGTCTCGGCGCAGGGAACCCGTCATGACCAGTCAAAGCGCACCGGGCATCGCTGTCCACGCGGCCCGTACCCGGCCGCTCGCCGGTGGGGCGATCCCGCACGGCCACCGTCAGCTGAGTCTTTTGATGAGACTCTATCCGCCGAGACTCGTTATCGTGAGGGCATGAAACGGACGTCGTTCGCCACGTGGCCGTGCTCCATCGCACGGACCGTCGATCTGTTGGGTGACCACTGGACTCCGCTGGTGCTGCGGGAAGCGTTCTACGGGATCCGCCGCTTCGACGACTTCCAGCGGGAACTGGGCATCGCCCGCAACACGTTGACCGACCGGCTGCGTCACCTGGTCGACGAGCGGATCCTGGAGAAGCGGCAGTACGAGGCCGAGCCGCCGCGCTACGACTACGTCCTCACGGAGAAGGGGCGGGACCTGTTCACGGTGCTCGCCGCGATGTCCGCGTGGGGCGACCGCTGGCTGGCCGGGGAGCGCGGGGTCCCCGTGGTGTTCCATCACGACGCGTGCGACCACGACACCACGGCCGAGGTGGTCTGCGCCCACTGCCGGACCCCGCTGCGGGCCGAGGAGACCTCGATGCGGATGGGGCCCGGCTATCCCGAGCGGCTCAGGCAGCGGCCGGACGTGCGACGGCGGTTCGGTACCGACTGAACTCGGCGCGCTCCCTTGACATGGTGAGTCTCATGACGCAACTCTGTTGGTCAGACGCTTGACGGCAGGGAGGCCGACGATCTTGGAGTGGACGGGCGCACGCTACGCGGACAGACCGACGGTCGAGGTGCGGACCTGGATCGACGCCCCACCGGGGCGGGTGTGGGCCCTGGTCAGCGACATCGAACTGATGCCGGAGATGAGCGAGGAACTCCGGTCCGTCACCTGGCTGGACGGCGTGGCCGGACCCGAGGTGGGCGCCAGGTTCGTCGGCCGCAGCGAGCACGAGGCGTTCGGCACCTGGGAGACCACGTCCCAGGTGATCGAGTGCGAACCGGGGTCGGTGCTCGCCTGGGCCGTCGAGGACCCCGCCGCTCCCTCCGCGGTCTGGCGGTTCCGGCTGCGCCGCGAGAACGGCGGGACCGAACTGTCGCAGTGGATGCAACTCGGGCCGGGCCGGTCGGGGCTGTCCGTGGCGATCGACCGGATGCCCGACAAGGAGCAGAAGATCGTGTTCGTACGGCTGCGGGAGTTCGAGCGCAGCATCACCGCCACCCTCACGCAGATCAAGCAGCGGGCGGAGGCGTGATGCGGACAGCCACCACGATCGAGGCCTCGGGCAGCGAACACTGGTCCCAGCTGAGCGACTTCGTCGTCGAGGCGGAGAAGCTGGGCCTGGACGTCTGCTGGGTCGCCGAGGCCTGGGGTTCCGACGCGCCTTCCGCCCTCGGCTACTACGCGGCGCTCACCGACCGGATGCTGCTCGGCTCCGGCGTCATGCAACTGGGCACCCGGACGCCGACAGCCGTGGCCCAGACGGCCGTCACCCTCTCCAACCTGTCCGGCGGGCGCTTCCTGCTCGGCCTCGGCGCCTCCGGCCCGCAGGTGATCGAGGGACTGCACGGTGTGCCCTTCGCCCGGCCGCTGCGGCGCATGCGCGAGACGGTGGAGATCGTGGGGCGGGTGCTCGACGGTGGTCGACTGTCCTATTCCGGCGCCGAGTTCAACGTTCCGCTGCCCGGCGGCGAGGCCGTGCCGATGCGGCTGTCGATGCGCGCCGAGCACCGGATCCCGGTCTACCTCGCCGCCCTGTCACCGGCCATGCTGCGCCTGACCGGTGAGGTCGCCGACGGCTGGCTCGGCACCAGCTTCGTGCCCGAGGGCGCGGCCGACGCCTACTTCGCCCCTCTCGACGAGGGCCTGGCCCGCGGCGGCCGGACCCGCGCCGACCTGGACGTCTGCCAGGGGGCCGAGGTCGCCTTCGCGCCCGACGAGGAGGCGCTCGGCGCGATGGTCGCCGGCCGCAAGAAGGAACTCGCCTTCAGCCTCGGCGGCATGGGGTCGGCGTCCACCAACTTCTACAACGGCGCCTACAGCCGCCAGGGCTGGGCCGAGGTCGCCGCCGAGGTGCACGAGCGCTGGCAGGACGGCGACCGCGACGGCGCGGCCGCCCTGGTGACCGACGAGATGGTGCTCGCTACGACGCTGATCGGCACCGAGGCCATGGTGCGCGAGCGGCTGGCCGTCTGGCGCGACGCGGGCGTGGACATGGTACGGCTCTATCCGGCCGGTGAGACCCTCGAGGAGCGGCTCGCCACCCTGGGCCGGGCGATCGAGCTGGTCCACGAGGTCGACCGGGCCGCCTGAGCGGACGACGCCGCGCCGCGCCGGAGGGCGGCCGGAAGCCGCGCCCGGCACCGGCGTCTCAGACCTCCGGAGCCGTGGCGCGCAGACCGTCCAGCAGGGCGGTCAGGATGCGGGTCAGCCGGGGCTCGACGTCGACCACCGCGTGCGCCAGCTCCGGGTGGCTTTCGTAGAGTTCACGAAGTCCGGTGCCGGGCGCGGCCATCTGCCACAGCGCCCCGGCCATGCCCGTGGCGGTGGCGACCACGTCCAGGGCCGCGCCCTCGCCGATCCCCAGCAGCCCGCGCAGCACAGTGGCGATCGAGGCGACCTCGGCGAGCGCGATCGTCTTGAACCCGTAGGCGGAGTCGAGCGACACGTTGCGCTCCAGGTTCAGCGGCGCCTGGGCAAGCAGGTCGCAGAAGAACGGCCGCGCCACCAGCGACCGGGCGAGGGCGGCCGCGATCTCGTCATGACCGGCGCCGGTGAGCTCACCCAGCCGTGCGCGCAGCGCCGCCGACCATTCCTGCCAGCCTTCGCCGGTGAGCGTCAGAAAGATCTGCTCCCTCGTCTCGAAGTACCGCAGCATGGCGGACTTGTGCATACCGACGGCGGCGGCGATGTCGGTCAGCGTGACCTCACGCACGCTGCGCCCGGTGCCGAGCGACCGGGCGGCGTCGAGGATCTCCCTTTCACGCTGCTGCTTGGCCGCCGCACTGCGGGCACGCTGAGGACGGTTCGAACTCACGCGCGGAATATTAGCACAACTCAGTTGCATTAACGGGGCGCCCGGGGCTCCGCCGCGCGGTTGCGGGCCGGACCGCCAACACCGATCGCTCCGCCCGCCGTTAAAGGACACACGGGGTGCCCGTCGCAGATCTCCAGCGGAATTGTCCGTGATCGGTAACGGATGGATCCGGTGACCCCCTCCATCCGTCTGGACGGGTGCACGAGAGCAGCGGAACGACAAGGATCGGGGCGGACGATGGTACGGCGCGGCGGACGAGGATGGTACGGCCAGGTGGCCGCGGCGGCGCTGGGGGTCACGGCGGTGGCTGTGGCCGCCTCACTGTGGACCTCACCGTCCGGCCCCGTCGGCAGGGGCGCGGGGGCCGGGACCTCGGCGCACCCCGCGGCGCCCGGCCCCGCCCGGAAGGCCGCCGCCGTGTCGGCGGAGATCGCGCACGCCTCGGACCGGGGCGAGCGGGGCGTCAACATCACCGTCGACGACGGGCCGGACCCGGTCTGGACGCCGCAGGTGCTCCAGGTGCTCAAGGAGTACGGCGTGAGGGCCACGTTCTGCATGATCGGCCCGCAGGCGAAGGCGCATCCCGACCTGGTCAGGGCGGTGGTGGCGGCCGGGCACCGGTTGTGCGACCACACGGTGTCGCACGACGTCACCATGGACCGCAAGTCCGAGGCCTACCAGTCCCGGCAGATCCTCGACGCGGAACGCATGATCACCGAGGCGTCGGGGGGCGTACGGCCGCTCTACTACCGCGCCCCGGGCGGCGCCTTCACCCCGTACAGCAGGAAGCTCGCCGCCTCGCGCGGCATGCGGCCGCTCGGCTGGAACGTCGACTCGAAGGACTTCGAACGCCCCGGCACGTCCGCCGTCGTCACCACCGTCAAGGACGAGATGCCCAACGGGCCGACCATCCTCTTCCACGACGCCGGCGGCGACCGCTCCGAGACCGTGGCCGCCCTGCGCGAGGTGCTCCCCTGGCTCAGGGGACAGGGGTACACGTTCGGCTTCCCGGTGCGGTGAGCCGGGCCGCGTCAGCGGTGTGCGCCGGGCCTCGGGCAAATGTTGCGGACCGCCCGGAGGTGGCCGCATATGGGTGGTGTGCGCGGCGCGGCGGCGGAGCCGGCTGCCTGGGGCCGGCGGGAGGTGTGCATGTCGGGGCGGGCACCGCGCTGGGTGACGTGGTTGCGCGACCGGGACCCGGACCTCGCGGCGACCCGGCGGGCCGGGCGTACCGCGCTGGTGATGCCCGCCCTGTTCGCCCTGTCCGGCGAGGTGTTCCACAACCCGACGATGGCGAGCTTCGCCGCGTTCGGGACCTTCTCGATGCTGCTGCTGGTCGACTACTCCGGTTCCATGGTGGAGCGGCTGCGGGCGCAGGCGGCTCTCGCGGTGGCCTGGCTGGTGCTGATCTGTGTCGGGACGCTGGCCGCCGCGCAGATCTGGCTCGCCGTACTGGCCACCGTCGTGGTCGGGTTCGTGGTGCTCTTCGCCGGTGTGGTCAGCTCCGTCCTGGCGGGCAGCTCGACGGCGCTCCTGCTGGCGTTCGTGCTGCCGGTCAGCGCACCGGTGTCGCTGTCCCAGCTGCCGGACCGCCTCGCCGGGGCCGGTCTCGCGGCGGCGGCGGCGCTGCCGGCCGTCGCCCTGCTGTGGCCGCGCCCCGCCGCCGATCCGCTCAGCGCACCGGCGGCGGCCGTCTGCCGTGCCGCCGCCGCATACCTGCGCACCCGGGCCTCCGCACCGGCCACTGGCGGGTCGGCGCCCCTCGACGACCGGTGCAGAGCCGCGGCGGAGCTCACCGCCCGCGCCGGCGCGGACCTGCGGGAAGCGTTCGACGCCACCCCCTACCGGCCGACCGGCCTGTCCGCGACCTCACGGGCCCTGGTCCGGCTGGTCGACGAACTCACCTGGCTGTGCGCCGTCCTCCTGGACCGGTCCGGCTACGCCGAGGAGCCCCCCGGCTGTGATCCGGCCGCGCTCGGCGTGCGCCGTACCGCGGCCCATGTCCTGGAGGCGGCCTGCGACCTGCTCACCGACCTGAACGGCGACACCGGCCCGCTGCGGACCCGTGCCGAACGGCTGCGGGCGGCGCTGAGCGGGATGGAGCACAGCTCCACCGTCCACGTGCCCGCCGAGCACCCGGGCGGGAACAGCCCGGCGGAGAACTACAGGTTCATCGCCGCGCTCGACGTGTCCTTCCGCGCCCAGGAACTCGGCTTCGCCGTGCTGCAGATCGCCGACAACGTGGACATGGCGGCCACCGCCTGGCAGCGCAGCTGGCCCGAGCTGCTGCTCGGCCGGGAGCCGGGTGCGCTGGCCGCGCCGCTGGCCTCCGCGCGGGAACGGGCCGCCGCCCATCTGAGGGCCGACTCCGTGTGGATGCACAACAGTCTGCGCGGCGGTGTCGGCCTCGGCATCGCCGTGTTCCTGGCCGGCGTGACCGGTGTGGAGCACTCCTTCTGGGTACTGCTCGGCACCCTGTCCGTGCTGCGCTCCAACGCGCTCAGCACAGGGCAGAACGCCGCCCGCGCCGTCCTCGGCACGGTGGCCGGCTCCGTGGCCGGTGCCGGGCTGCTGCATCTGATCGGCCATCACGGCACCGCGCTGTGGTTCGTGCTCCCGGTGGCCGTCCTGTGCGCCGGCATCGCGCCCGCCGTGATCTCCTTCGCCGCCGGGCAGGCCGCGTTCACCGTCACGCTCGTGGTGCTGTTCAACATCGGCCACGATCCCAGCTGGCATGTCGCCCTGCTGCGCATCCAGGACATCGCGCTGGGGTGCCTGGTGAGCGTCCTCGTCGCGCTGTTCTTCTGGCCGCGCGGCGCCCAGGCGGCCGTTCACAAGGCACTCGCCCAGGCGTACGAGGACAGCGCCCGTTACCTGGGGGCCGCCGTCGACTACGCCCTCGGCCACAGCCACCCCGCGGA
Source organism: Streptomyces sp. NPDC059224 (assembly GCF_042754285.1). Classification (NCBI taxonomy): domain Bacteria; kingdom Bacillati; phylum Actinomycetota; class Actinomycetes; order Kitasatosporales; family Streptomycetaceae; genus Streptomyces; species Streptomyces sp. NPDC059224. Next base: position 41,989 of record NZ_JBHZAN010000042.1, on the reverse strand, counting down.
TCCGGATCCGCAGAGCCGGGCGGCGGCGGCCTCCGCGCGCCGTCTCGACGACGCGTTCCGCAGCTTCCTGGCCGAACGCGGCGCCAAGCCGCTGTCGCTGGCCTGCACGGCCACCCTCGTGTCGGGCGTCGTCGGGCTGCGCCTGGCCGCCGACGCCGTCGTCTCCCTGTGGCAGGGCGAGGACCGGGCGCGCGTCCAGGCCGTGCGGGCGGACGCCCACCGTGCCGTCCTCGGGTCCGCGGATCTCGTCACCGACTGGTACCGCGGTCTGGCGGCCAGCCTCGGGGACCACTCCCCCGTCCCCGACGTCGTCCCCCTGCATCCCGAGGGTGCGGCGCGGCTGGTGGAGTCCGTCCGCGGCGAACTCAGCGACGGTCAGGGCCGGGCCACCCCCGTCGCGGTCCGGATCATCTGGACCGACGACCATGTCGACGCCGCCCGCCGGCTCCAGCCCGGCCTCGCGGACGCGGCGAGGTCCCGGGCGGCGGCGCACCGCGGCCGGCTGCGGAAGTGGCCCACCAGAACCGGCTGACCCCCGGCGTTGACCGACCGGCGCCCCCGGGTGCTTCTCGTCAGTGTCCGGCGGACCTGAGGGGTGCACGGACAGGTACGCGCCCGGCGGCCGCCGCCGGCCGGGCTGCGGATCGGCGTGCTCACCGCGTCACCGGTCGACGGGATCGCGGTGGACCCATGGGAAGGGGTTGCCGACGGGAATCCTCTGGCGGCGCTGCTGAGCAGCTACCCGATGGGGGTGTTCACCTCGGTGTTCGACGTCACCGGGCAGCCGGCGGTCTCGCTCCCCGTCCACCACGACGCGGCCACCGGACTTCCGGTCGGCGTCCAGATCGTCGCCGCGCCCTGGCGGGAGGACCTGCTGCTCCGGGTGTCGCGCACCCTGCAGCCGGCCCTCCCCTGGAGCGGTCGCCGCCCGCCCGTCTGCTGACGCCTCGCGTCAGGCCCGGTGGTACTGGACGGGGGTGTCGACCGTGCCACCGAGCTGCTCGGCGGCGTGGCGGGCCCAGTAGGGATTGCGCAGGAGTTCGCGGGCCAGGAGGACGGCGTCGGCCGTGCCGGAGGCGACGATCTCCTGGGCCTGCGCCGGATCGGTGATCATGCCCACGGCTGCGACGGGCATGCCGGTCTCGTTGCGGACGCGCTCGGCGAAGGGCACCTGGTACCCCGGGCCGGTCGTGATCCGCGCGTCGGGGACGATGCCGCCCGTGGAGACGTCCATCAGGTCGACGCCGTGCGCCAGCAGCTCCTTGGCGAGGCGGACGGTGTCGTCGGCGGTCCAGCCCTCACGGCCGTCCTCGGCGTTCTCCGAGAGCCAGTCGGTGGCGGAGATCCGGAAGAACACCGGCAGTTCCTCGGGCCATACGGCGCGGACGGCGTCGACGACCTCCAGCGCGAAGCGGGTCCGTCCCTCGAAGGATCCTCCGTACTCGTCGGTGCGCCGGTTGCTCTGCGGGGAGAGGAACTGGTGGATCAGGTAGCCGTGGGCGCCGTGGATCTCGGCGACCTGGAACCCGGCCGCGAGAGCGCGTACGGCCGCGTCGGCGAACTGCCGGACGGTCTCACGGATGCCTTCCGCGGTCAGTTCCTCGGGAACCGTCGAGGTCTTGCCGAAGGCCACCGCGCTGGGGCCGACCGGGGTCCAGCCGAAGGGTTCGGCCGGGGCGATGGGGCGCCCGCGGTCGACCCAGGTGCGCTCGGTGGACGCCTTGCGCCCGGCATGCGCCAGCTGGATGCCCGGCACGCTGCCCTGCGACTTCAGGAACGCGGTGATGCGCCGGAAGGCGGCGACCTGCTCGTCGTTCCAGATGCCGAGGTCGTACGGGGAGATCCGGCCCTCGGGGCTGACGGCGGTGGCCTCGGTGATGATCAGCCCGGTGCCGCCCGCGGCACGCGCGGCCAGGTGCGTGAAGTGCCAGTCCGTGGGTACGCCCGCCCGCTCGCCGCCGGGCTCGGCGCTGTACTGGCACATCGCCGCCATCCAGACGCGGTTGGGGATCGTCAGCGACTTGAGATCGAAGGGGGTGAACAGCGAGTTCAACTCGTAACTCCTTGGGGGCGGGACGGGACGAGGTGCCGGGCCGGCCGGGGGCCGACCGCGGTTCCTGACGTCCCCAATAATTGCATGCGCGGGTATTTCATTCCCGCCCACTACCCGCGATTCATGGCTGCCGGTTCCGAGGCCGGCGCCGGGTGACGACACCGGCGGCCTCCTGTACGGGACCGGTGATCTACGCCGGGAGCAGACGCAGCGCGTCGAGGTGGTCCACCGTCCAGATCAGCCGTACGACAGCGGAAGCATCGTGGGCGTCCGCGTCCGAGGTCAGTTCACGGCGCAGCGCCTGTTCGAGCGCCTGCTCCGCCTCCCTCGGTCCGTCGATCGGCTCGCAGGCGCCCAGGACCCCGGCACGGGCGGCGGCCCGCTCACCTCGGCAGGGTCCGGGCGGAACCGGGTGGCCACACAGTCCGTCTCGGCGCGCAGACACCTGGCCTGGTGGGCGCAGACCTCGGGCAGGGAGGTGCGCACGGGTGCGCCGGCCGGGCGACTTCGGCGGTCCGGCTTCCCGCGGGTCACGCGCCAGACAGAGCGGGAGCGGCCCGGCTCCTGACCGTCACGTCCCCGGGCCGCCGGGCCCGCGACCGTCGCCGCGCCCCGGTGCGCCGCTGCCTCGGCTCGGACCGCCTCCGGTCAGGAAGGTGACGGTGCCACGAGGCGGTCCGCGTCCACGACCGCCTGTGCGAAGGCCTCGGGCGCCTCCTGGGGAAGGTTGTGGCCGGTGTCCGCGAGGGTGCGGTGCTCGTACGCGCCGGTGAACCTGTCCCGGTAGGTGCTGCCGTCCCCGGGTGCGGTGAACGGGTCGCGGCCGGGATCGAGGGTGATGGTGGGCACGGCGATGGACGGCTTCGCGGCGAGTCTCTTCTCGAGGTCGTCGTAGCGGCGCTCTCCGGGGGCGAGACCGAGCCGCCAGCGGTAGTTGTGGATGACGATGGCCGCGTAGTCGGGGTTGTCGAAGGCCGCCGCCGTACGGTCGAAGGTGGCGTCGTCGAAGTCCCAGGTCGGGGACACCTGTGTCCACACGAGCCGGGTCAGGTCACGGCGCCTGTCCCGGTCCTCCATGGCCCTGCGGCCGCGCTCGGTGGCGAAGTAGAACTGGTACCACCAGGTGTACTCGGCCTTCGCCGCCAGTGGTTCCAGGTTGGCCTTCAGGTCGGTGACGAGGTACCCGCTGACCGACACCAGCGCCCGGCACCGCTGCGGCCAGAGCGCGGCGATGATGTCGGCGGTGCGCGATCCCCAGTCGAAGCCGGCCAGCACGGCCTTCTCGATCTCGAGGGCGTCCATCAGCGCGATGATGTCGAGCGCGACGACCGACTGCTGGGCGTTGCGGACCGTGCGGGCGGACAGGAAACGCGTGGTGCCGTGACCGCGCAGGTAGGGGACGACGACCCGGTACCCCTGCCCGGCCAGCAGGGGGGCGACGTCGACGTAGCTGTGGATGTCGTACGGCCAGCCGTGCAGGCAGATGACGACGGGGCCGTGGGCCGGGCCGGCCTCCGCGTAGCCGACGTCGAGCAGTCCGGCCCGTGTCTGCCTCACCTGGGAGAAGGAGCCCGCGCCCCCGCCGGCTGCCGCTCGTCGGTCCCGGGCGGCCGCGGGGGCCGCGGCGCAGGCCGGGGGAACCTCCCCAAGACCTCCCAGCGAGACAGCCCCCGCGCCCGTGCCCACCGCCTGGCCGAAGGTGCGCCTGCTGATCACGTGAAGACCTCCTCGATACGCCGCCCGGAAGCCCGGTCTTCAGCTTGCATTTCACTCGGCCGTCGCGCATCCGGGTGACGGGCGGTCCCCCCACGACGCCGCAGGCTCAGGCCGCCTCGACGGTGGACGTGTCCCGGCGGGAGACGGCGAGGTAGCCGACGAAGCAGACGATGGCAGCGGTCCAGGCCAGGGTCACCGGTGCCAGTCCGAGCCCGAGGCCGCCACGGGGGCGGCCGAGCGCCATCCAGTCGGCGAGGGAGGCTCCGAGGGGGCGGGTGATGACATAGGCCGCCCAGAAGGCGGGCACCGCCTTCAGGGCGCCGGAGCGGTGGGCGAGCGGAGGGAGGCAGATCGCCACGCCGAAGAGGACGACCGAGCCGAGGTAGCCGAACCCGACGGTCGCGGTGAGGTCGCCGGCCGCGGTACCGAGCGCGAAGGTGGCCAGGACCGCCGCCCAGTAGAAGATCTCCCTGCTCCGGACGTCGATGCTGTGGATGGACAGGGTGCGCTCGACGGCGTACCAGAGCGCGAACACCGCCGCCAGCGCGACGAGGAAGAACGGGGCGGACACGGTGTAGGGCACGCCGAGACCGACGTGCAGCACGTCGGCGGCCATCGTGCCGAAGACACTGACCATCACGACGGCGGTCCAGTAGACCCAGGCGATGTACCGGCGGACCGCGAACTGCACGGCCAGGGAGACGGCCAGGGCGAGACCGCCGAGTGCCACCGCCGGCACCGGGCCCAGCGTCCGGGCCAGCAGGTCGGACGCGGTCTCGCCCATCCCGGTGGTGAGCACCTTGATGATCCAGAAGTAGACGGTCACTTCCGGCACCTTGTTGGCCGTGGTGCGCAGGGGGGCGAGGGGCCGGTCGTCGAGGAGACGCTCTGTGGTCATGGCCCGCACGATGACACGGCCGGCTCCCGATGCCACAGATCCCTTTGCCATTGTTTTGGGGCTTCAGGTGCATGAGTTTCACAACGGCGGCGCCGGCCTGACAGCAACCTGAACGCCTCGACAAAGAGCCTGTTCAGGAGGGGTGAACGGTGATACGAAGAGCGTTTCACGTGCGGCCAGCGCCGCCTCGGCGCCGCCGGCCGCGCCGAGGCGGCCGTGGCCGCGGACACCCCCGGGGAGCGTCTAGAGTTCCCGGAAGCGTCTACAAAGATGTAGTCGCCTGATCGTCCGGGCGACACCGTCCGCCTCGAAAGGACCCCGGCATGACCGCACCGATCCCTGTGGCGTCCCAGCTGGCCGTGAACGTGCTCGACGCCCACTCGTTGCTGGCGGCGTTCGGCGTGCTCGGTGTCGCGGTGGTGATGTTCGCCGAGACGGGACTGCTGGTCGGGTTCTTCCTGCCGGGCGACTCCCTGCTGTTCACCGCCGGCCTGCTGTGCACAGGCTCGGCGAAGGGGAGTCTGCACCTGTCACTGGGGCCCTTGCTCGTGGCGGCGGCGGCAGGTGCGCTGGTGGGAGCCCAGTGCGGATACCTGCTCGGCCGCAAGGCAGGCGGAGCCCTCCTGGCCCGGAGCCGTTCCCGCCGGCTGCACGAAGGGGCGGCACGCGCCGAGGAACTCCTCGAGCGGTACGGGTACGCCAAGGCCATCGTCCTGGCCCGGTTCGTGCCGGTGGTGCGGACCGTCCTCAATCCGATGGCGGGCGCGCTGGAGGTGCCGGCGCGCACCTTCACCCTGTGGCAGGTCGTCGGAGGCCTCCTGTGGAGCGTGGGCCTCACCCTCGCGGGGTACGGACTCGGTTCCTCGGTCCCGAACGTCGACCGCTACCTCCTGCCGCTGGTGGCGCTGATCGTGGCCGTCTCGCTGGTGCCCTTCGCCGCCGAGGTGTACTGGAGCCGCCGGGCCGCCCGGGCCGCGGAGGAGCGCGGGTGACCGGCACCCGGCCGGCCCGCGAACCGGCGGCGCCCACTGGTGGCCGGGCGTGAGCGTGCGCGACGGTGCGGTGGCCGTGGGGGGTTCGGCTCAGGCACGGCCGGTACGGCCGGCGATCCTACGGAGGACCATGCGGCACAAGATCCTGGTCGTCGAGGACGATCACGGCCTGCGGGACGTGCTGCTCCGCGGCCTCAGCGAGGAGGGCTTCGACCCCGTGCCGGCCGCCGACGGGGCGACCGCCCTGCGGCTGGCCACCGACGGCATCGCCGCGGTCGTCCTGGACGTCCAGCTGCCCGACGCGGACGGCCGGGACGTGTGCCAGGCGCTGCGGGGCAACGGATTCGGTGCGCCGGTCATCTTCCTGACGGCCCGCCATCGCCTCGCCGACCGGCTGTCCGGGTTCTCCGCCGGGGGCGACGACTACCTCCCCAAGCCGTTCCATCTCGCCGAGCTCGCCGCCCGGCTGCGGGTCGCGCTCAGGCGTTCCGCGCCCGCGGCCGTGACCACGGCCGGAGACCTGGTCTTGGACGCGACCCGGCACAGCGTGCGGGCCGGGGACACCCATGTCGACCTGTCCCCGACCGAATTCCGGCTCCTGGCCCCGCTCGTGGCCGCGGGCGGCGCCATCGTGAGCCGTCGCGACCTGGTCCGGGCCGCCTGGCCGGAGGGAGCCCAGGTCAGCGACAACACCCTGGACCAGTACCTGAGCCGGCTGCGCCGCAAACTGCGCGAGGCGGGCAGCGCCCTGAGCCTGGGCACCGTGCGGGGGATCGGGCACCGGCTGTCATGATCCGTCCGCTGCGCCGGCTCGCGCCCCGTACGCTCCGCGGACGGCTCTCGTTCGTGGCCCTGACCACCGCCGCCCTGCTGATGACCGTGCTGACCGTGGTGTTCGACGTGGTGGTGGAACGGCATCTGCGGGTCCAGGCGGACGACGAACTGCGCACCCGAGCGGCCGCCGTCGCCACCACCGTCGACACCGGCCACCGGCGGGTACGGGTCGTGGAGAGCGTCAACGACGGCCTCCTCGACGCCAACGTGTGGATCTACACCGGGACGCACCTGTTGGAGAGGCCGCCGTCGGCCTTGGCCGACGGCACACTGACCCGGGCCGCCGGACGGCTCGCCGGGGGCGGATCCGCTCACTGCACGACCGTCGAGGCGGACAACCCGCGCCTGGTGCGTATGTGTGCGCGGCCGGTGTCCGGTCCCCCCGGCTCCGCCACGGTCGTCACCGCCGTGGATCTGGCCCCGTACCGCGGCTCGGCGGACACCCTGCTGCTGGGATCCCTGGTCCTGGACGCGGTCGTGCTCGCGTGCACGTACGCGTTGACCCGGCTGGCCGTCGGGCGGGCCCTGCAACCGGTGGCCACCATGACCGACCAGGCCACCGAGTGGAGCACCGCGGGCTCCGACGAACGCTTCGGCGCCACCGGCCCGGCCGAACTCGCTCGCCTGGGCGCCTCGTTGGACGCACTGCTGGACCGCATACGTACCGTGCTGCGGCACGAGCGGCAGTTGACCGGGGAGCTCTCCCACGAACTGCGCACGCCGCTCACCCGTATCATCATCGAGCTGGACTGGTGGCGGAGCGGGCCGCGTTCGGCCGCCGAGACCCGCGCCACCCACGAGGTGATAGCGGAAGCCGCCCAGTCCATGCGCACCATCTGCGACACCCTGCTGAGCGACGCCCGCCAGAGCGCGTCGGGCGTCTCCTCGCCCCCCGGCGCCACGCCCGTCGCCCCCGTCCTGAAGCGCATGGTCGACGCCCTCGGCGCCCAGGTGCCGGTGCGGGTGCTGCTCGAGGACGTCGATCCGGCGCTGGAGGCAGGCGTGGCCCCCGCTCTCCTCGAACGCATCGTCAGCCCGCTCCTGGCCAACGCGGCCCGCTACGCCCGTGCCACGGTGAGCGTGACCGCGCGACCGGTGCCCGGCGCCGTACGGATCAGCGTCGCCGACGACGGACCGGGCGTGCCCGAGGCGTTCGTGGGTGATCTCTTCCACCCCGGCCGCCGGGCCGAACCCGCCGACGGGCACGACGGCGCGGGACTTGGCCTGTCGCTCGCGCGGCGTCTGGCCCGGGCCGCCGGCGGGGAGGTGTCCCACGATCCCGGACACACACCGGGGGCACGCTTCCAGGCGGACCTGCCCGCGGGGTGAGCCGAGGCGGCCCCGCGCCACGTCGGTCAACGGGTGGCAGCCGCGCGCTCCCGGACCCGCGCACGAGCCATGAGGCCGAGCAGCAGGACCAGCAGGACGGCCGAGGAGCCGGCCGTACCGAGGTTCAGGCCGCCCTTGGCGACCGGCTTCGTCAGGAAGTCACCGGCGGTCGCTCCCAGCGGACGGGTGAGGACGAACGCGATCCAGAACAGCAGGACGTCGGGCACGGCGGGCACCTTCACCAGTACGGCGAGGACGGCGAGCGCTCCGGTCACCAGCAGCGCCCCTCCCGCGTAGCCGAGACCGGAACTGTCGGACAGGAAGTCGCCCATGGAGGTGCCGAGGGTGTTGGAGACGAGGATCGCCGACCAGAACAGGGTCTCACCGCGCAGGGTGACGATCTCCCGGATCCGGAAGGTCATGCCGCTCAGCCGCCAGACCGCGAAGACGATCAGGAGGACCGAGACGAGGATCGCCGCGCCGGCCGGGTAGCCGAGGCCGAGGCCCTGGGGTCCCCAGCCCAGGGACGTGGCGCCGCCGGACAGGTACTCGGCGCCGGCGTCACGGTTCATGAAGTCGGACACGGTGGTGCCGGCCATGCTGGTCGACAGGATGACGGTCCAGTAGCAGAACGGGTTGTAGCGCTGAGCGCGGAGCTGGACGACGAGCGTCACCACGAAGACCACGAGCAGGGCGATCGTGGTGAGGAAGTAGCCGAGCCTCAGCGTCTGCGCGAAGAGGTCCCCGCCGGTCTCGCCCAGTGTGGTCGCCGCGATCTTCATGATCCAGAAGGTGAGGGTGACCTCGGGCAGTCTCTTCGTCACCGGCACCGGTGTACCGGCGGCCTCGGGGCCGGTGAGCGTTCTGGGCTGCTGCATCGTGGGGGGCTCCTTGCGCGGTCGTACGGCGGAGCGACCGCGACGCCGCGATCGCCGCCGACGACCTTGGCAGCATCGGCCTGAACGGCTCCTGAACGCCTGTCACCTGCCTGGTCAGACAGGGTGGCGTGCGGCCCGCGAAGGCTGCGACACGTCCTTCCGGGTGACGGCCAGATACACCACGAGGCCGAGGATGACGGCCAGGAAAGTGCGCTGGTGACGACGGTCCCGAGGCCGAGGCCGCCGTCACCGGTGGGCTGGGACAGGTAGTCGCCGACGGAGGCGCCGAGGGGGCGCGTGAGGACGTAGGCGATCCAGAAGCTCCATACGGCGTCCAGCCCGAGGGCGAAGCGGGCCAGGGCGACGGCGGCGATGGCCAGCGCGAACAGGACCGCGGCGAGCCGGTAGCCGAGGTCCATCCGCTCGGAGACCAGGTCGCCGGCCGCGGTGCCGAGGGCGAAGGTGAACAGCACGGCAAGCCAGTAAAAGGACTCACGGCCGGTCGTGTCGATGTGATGGATGGACAGCGTCCGCTCACGCCGATACCACAGCGCGAACACGACCGCGAGGACGATCGCGAAGACGGTGGTGCTGGTCTCCAGCGGGACGCCCATGTTGTCGGTGAGGTTGTCGCTGATCAGCGTCCCCACGACGCTGATCAGGGCGACGGCCGGCCAGTACACGCCCGCCCGGTAGGCACGGGTCCGGAACTGTACGGCCAGGACGGCCGCCAGCAGGGCGCTCATCAGCAGGGACACGCCGGTCAGGCCGAGCCCGGCCTTCTCGTTCAGCAGGTCGGCCGCGGTCTCCCCGACGGTCGTGCACAGCACCTTGGTGATCCAGAAGCAGAGGATGACCTCGGGCACCTTGTTCCGGCGCGTCCGACGGTCCGGTTCTCTCTCGGCGTCGGTCGCCGAAGGCACCGGGATGGGTGACGTTTCCTGTGTCATGAGGCCCGACCGTGCCACGGACCACCTGAACTAATCCTGAGTGCCGTGCCGTGCCGCGCCGTGCCGCGCCGTGCCGCGGCCGTCGCGGATGCGTGCGCCTCGGCCGACCGGCCATCGCCGATTCCCGCGCGTCCAGGGAGCCACCATGTTCCGCGGCTGAGTGGCTTCCCCCTCACCCCCACCAGCGAGCGGGGCGTCGGCGAAGCGGGGTACGCGGCGCTGGTGGCCCGCCTGGCCGACGCCGGCGTGGACTCCGTCGGCGCGCCCGGTCTACCGGTGGCCACGCCTGCCTCACCCGGGGGCAGCGCGCCCGTGCCCCGGCCGTCGCGGTGGAGGCCGCCGGCGGCGTTCCCGTCGTCGTCGGTACCGGCGCGCCGCGCACCTCGCACGTCCTGGAGCTCGCCGAGGACGCCCAGCCGGCGGGCGCCCCGGGAGTGCCGCCCGCCCCGATGACGTATCGCTGCCGTGGCGGCGGACCAGGTCCCACAGCGGTTCGAGTTCTCGGGACACATCCAGCCGCCTGGCACCTCGGTCTCACAGGTGAGCCGAACCTGCCCCTTGGTCTGCGTGGCCTGGACGAGACCGCCCGCCGGGAGGTCCTCGCCGTGCCGGACGGTCCCGGACTCACCTCCTCGGCGCGGGCGGTCACGCCCCGGAGACCGGCAGGGTGACGGACTTGTGCTCGACGTACTGGGCCAGCCCGACCGCGCCGTACTCACGGCCGATCCCACTCGCCTTGTAACCGCCGAACGGGCCGTCGAAGGAGATGGCCGCGCCGTTGACGGTGACCGTGCCGGTCCGCAGCCTGCGGGCGGTCTCCAGCGCGTGCGCCTCGTCGGCGGACCACACGCCCCCGGAGAGGCCGTACTCGGAGTCGTTGGCGATCCGTACGGCGTCGTCCTCGTCGTCGTAGGGGATGACCACGAGGACCGGGCCGAAGATCTCCTCGCGGGCGATCCGCATGGAGTTGTCGACGTCCGCGAAGACGGTCGGGGTCACGTAGTTGCCGTTCTCCAGCCCCGGCGGGACGCCCGGGCCACCGGTGACGAGCCGGGCCCCTTCCCTGACGCCGGCCTCGATGTAGTCGCGCACGCGCTGTTGCTGGTCGCGGCGGATCATCGGGCCGATGAAGGTGTCGGGGTCGGCCGGGTCACCGACCTTGAGCGACTCCACGAGGTCCTTGAGGCCGGTGACGACCTCCTCGTACCGGTCGCGCGGGGCGAGGACGCGGGTCTGGGCGATGCAGGACTCGCCGTTGTTGAGCAGCGAGGCGAACTTGAGCCCGCGCACCGCGCGGTCGATGTCGGCGTCCGGCAGGATGATCGCGGCCGACTTGCCGCCCAGTTCCAGGCTGACCCGCTTCAGCTGTCGGCCCGCGATGGCGGCGATCCGGCGCCCGGCCCCGGTCGAGCCGGTGAACGCGATCTTGTCGATGCCGGGGTGGGACACCAGGTACTCGCTGGTCTCCCGGTCGGCGGCGAGCACGCTGATCACCCCTTCCGGCAGACCGGTCCGCTCCAGCAGCTCGGCGAGGAAACCCATGCTCAGCGAGTTCTCCGGGGACACCTTCAGGACGACCGTGTTGCCGGCCAGCAGCGCCGGGATGATCTTCGCCAGGGCCGCCGAGTACGGGGAGTTCCAGGGAATGACGGCGGCGACGACACCGACGGGCTCCCGGCGTACGACGGCGCGCACCGCGGAGCCGGACCCCACCGGCTCCTCCCAGCCGAACCCCTCGGCGGCCGCGAGGTAGGCCTCGGCCTGCCGGGTGAGCCCCGGCTGCCCGGCCCTGGTGAACCAGGCGGCCGAGCCGTTCTCGGCCGAGATGAGGTCGGCGATCTTCTCGGCACCGGCCTCGCGCAGCGCGTTCAGACGCCGTATGACGGCGATGCGGTCGGCCGGCGCCGTGCGCGGCCAGGGCCCCTCGTCGAAGGCGAGCCGGGCGGCGGCCACCGCGCGGTCGATGTCGGCGGGCCGGGCCTGGGCGGCACGGCCGAGGACCCTCTGGTCGTGCGGCGACCGGATGTCGAGCAGTCCGGGGTCGCTGGGTGCCTCCCAGGAGCCGGCGATGAAGAGGCGGTCGTACGTGATCATGTGCCCTCTTCCGAGGTTGTCGAGTGAACCATTCGGTTATCTGTCACTTCAATGTAGCACTTAGCTCCTTCACCGCATCGTTCATGAGTCACTAGGCGAGTCAGGTTCCACACATCGGGCTATGCTCGGCGCGTGAGAGCAGACGCAGCACGCAACCTGGAAGCGGTCCTGACGACCGGGGCCCGCATGCTCGCCGCCGACCCGGCCGCGAGCATCGCCGCGATCGCGGCCGAGGCGGGCGTCGACCGGCGCACCGTCTACCGGCGGTTCGCGTCCCGCGACGAGCTGCTCGCCGCCGTCTACGAGGCGCGCTACGACGCGGTCGAGCGCGCCGTGCAGAACGCCAGGCTGCGCGCGGCTCCGGTCGCCGTGGCGCTGCACCGCTACGTCGAGGAGATCATCGGCGTGAACCGCACATGGCCGGTGGAACTCGGCCGGCTGCGCGCCGACGACTCGATCCGCCGGCGGCGCGATGCTCTGATCGGGGAGATCGACGACTTCCTGCGGCGCGCCACCGACGAGGGGCTGCTGCGCGCCGATCTGCCGCTCGCGTGGGCGAGTTCACTGCTGCCGCAGCTGATGCACTCGGCCGCACAGGAGTTGACCGGGCTCAGCGCCGCCCAGGCCGCCGACGTGGTCGTCGACACCTTCCTGAACGGCCTCGGCCCGCGGTGATCGCCACGGGTCTTGTGGTGCGCCCGTACCTCTGATTGGGTACCGCCCGGCAGAACGGGAGCAACCGACATGGACCAGGCGGCACGGCGGGACGTCCAGGGGGCGCTGCCCGAAGGGCTCGGACGGGCGATACGGCGGACCGGCGACGACATCGCGGCCGTGCTGGACGGCGTGGCGCAGACGCGATCCGCCGTACCGGGGTCGCAATGGACCGTCGGCGAGGCGGCGGCCCACCTGGCGCTGGCCAACGAGCTGATGGCCGACCTCGCCCTCGGCACCGAACGCCCTTACGGGGACGGCACACCGCAGAGCCTCGCGGCGGCCAACGCCGAGTCCCTGGCCGGGTTCGGGGAACGCCGGGCCGAACCGCTCGCCGCCATGATCACCGAACAGGCCGCACGCGCCGTCGCCGCGCTGGCCGCGACGGCGGACGGGCCTGCGCCGGTCACGCCGCTCGGCCGGATGGACCGGTCCGTGCTCGCCTCCTACCTGCTCACGCACATGCTGGGCCACGGCTACGATCTCGCCCGCGCGCTGCGGCGCCCGCACATGATCCACGCCGAACGGGTGGCGCTGTGCATGCCGTTCATGCTGTCGGTGATGCCGGCCGTGGCGAACGCCCCGGCCGTCGCCGGACTCACCGCCCGCTACACGATCCGGCTGCGCGGTGACGGCGGCGCCTTCGGGGTGACCGTTGCCGGTGATGCCGTCCGGGTGGCCCCGGAACCGCAGGACCGTCCGGACTGCACGATCCTCATCGATCCGGCCGCCTTCCTCCTCATCGCCCTCGGCCGCCGCAGCCCGTGGTCGGCCATGGCCCGCGGCCAGATACTCGCCACCGGCCGCAAGCCCTGGCTGGCCCCCCGCTTCCCCTCCTTGTTCACCGCCCCCTGACCGCCGCCTCCCCCGGCCGGTCCGGCGCACGCCCCGGCACACCCCGTTCGGCCCAACCCCGCTCGCCCAGAAGAGGCGAGCGGGCGTGACCGATGTGACCGTGGTGGAAGGTATGGGCGCGCGTACGGATCCGAGGAGGCTGCATGGCCGAGCCACTGGTCGACGGCAGGGCACCCCGCACTGCCCCGGCGGACGGATCGCAGCGGCCCTGTGACCGGTCCGGGCACGTCTTCGGACAGCTGAGCGCCGTCGCCGACGCCGTGCTCTACGAGGGCTACCTCCTGTACCCCTATCGGCGGTCCTCGCCGAAGAACCGTGCCCGCTGGCAGTTCGGGGTCCTCTTCCCGAAGGACTGGGTGGAGGCCGACGGTCCGGTCAGCCCGGGTGTGTCGGGTTCGGCGGACTCCTGGTACCAGCAGACGGAGTGTCTGGTGAGGGTGCACCGGCCGGACGCGGTGCTGCGGGTGCGGGTGCGGTACCTGCAGATGCAGCACAAGCAGGTCGAGGACGCCGAGGGCCGGCCGGTGGAGTCGCTGACGTGCGACGACGGGACCGTGCAGCTGACCTTCGAGGAGGCGGTGCCGCGCGCGGCCGACCTCACGGTCAGCGCGGTCGAGGGTGAGCACCGCTTTCCGGTGGGCTCCCCCGCCGGTACGGACCGGGAGGTGCTGTCCGCAGGTGCCGGGCGGATCGTCAGGCACCGGGAGGAGATCCGGGCGAGCACCACGCTGGTGGTCGAGCGGCTCGGCGAGGACCTCCTGCGGCTCCGGGTGCGCACCGCGCACGAGGGGCACCCGGCCGATCCGCACGCCTCCCGCGACCGGGCGTTGCGTCACGCCCTCATCGCCACCCACACCCTGCTCGGCGCCGAGGGCGCGGAGTTCGTCTCCCTCATCGACCCCGGCGCGGCCCGTCAGGAGGCCGCCCGGAGCTGCCGCAACGACTTCACGTTCCCGGTGCTCGGCGGCGCACCCCCCGCCGACGCCCCCGCGGACGGCTCGGTCTCCGCCCTGCTGCTGTCCTCGCCGATCATCCTGCCCGACCATCCGCAGGTGGCACCGGAGAGCCCCGGGGATCTGCACGACGCCGGGGAGATCGACGAGATCCTCACCCTGCGCACCATGCTGCTGACGGACGCGGAGAAGCGGGAGGCCCGCGCCACCGACCCGCGGGCCGCCGAGATCCTCGACCGTGTCGACACCATGCCGCCCGAGGTCCTCGGGCGGCTGCACGGCGCCATCCGTTCGCTGAAGCCGGCCGCCGGCCGTCCCGCCTGGTGGCAGGAGGGCGCCGACGAGGGGCTCTGTCCGGCCACCGACACCGTTCTGGTCGCCGGCGTGCGGGTCGGCGGCGGCAGTGCGGTGCGGCTGCGGCCGCGCGGCCGGGGCGCCGACGCCCAGGACATGTTCCTGGCCGGACGGACCGCGACCGTGGCCGCCGTCTTCCACGACGTGGACGGCAGTACCCACCTGGCCGTCACCGTCGACGACGATCCGGCGGCCGAACTGCACGGCTGGTACGGCCGTTTCCACTACTTCCGGCCCGACGAACTCGAGCCGCTCGGGGGTACCGACGTCCCGGATCCAGCGGTGGCGCAAGGGCCGCCCACGGGACCCACTCCACCGGAGGCCTAGCGCATGAGCACCAAGAACGCCACCACCGCCGTCGGCGGCGAACCGGGCGAAGCCGGCGAACACCAGGGCTTCGACGAGATCACCATCCTGTGGATCTCCGAGGGCATGAGCTGTGACGGCGACACCGTCTCCGTGACCGCGGCCGACCAGCCGTCCATCGAGGACCTGGTACTCGGCCTGATCCCGGGCATTCCCAAGGTCAACCTGGTCAACAAGGTGCTGTCGCCGAGCCTGGGCGGCGAGGACTTCCTCGCGCCGTACCGGAAGGCCGCGCGGGGCGAGCTGGAGCCGTTCATCCTCGTCATCGAGGGCTCGGTCCCGAACCAGAACATCATCGAGGGCGAGGGCTACTGGACGTCCTTCGGCAACGACCCGGAGACCGGCCAGCCGCAGACCCTCAACGACTGGATCGACCAACTGGCGCCCAAGGCCTGGGCGGTGGTGGCCGTCGGCACGTGTGCCACCTTCGGCGGTATCCACGCGATGGCCGGCAACCCGACCGGTTCGATGGGCCTCGCGGACTACCTGGGCTGGGACTACAAGTCGCAGGGCGGCCTGCCCGTGGTGAACATCCCGGGCTGCCCGGTGCAGCCGGAGAACTTCATGGAGACCCTGGTCTGGGTGCTCTACCACGCCGCCGGCACCGCTCCCCCGCCTCCGCTGGACCACATGCTGCGCCCGCAGTGGCTGTTCGGGCGCACGGTCCACGAGGGCTGCGACCGGGGGTCGTACTACGAGCAGGCGTCCTTCGCGATGGACTACAACTCCCCCAAGTGCCTGGTCAAGACCGGCTGCTGGGGTCCGGTCGTGAACTGCAACGTGCCCAAGCGGGGCTGGATGGCCGGCATCGGCGGCTGCCCCAACGTCGGCGGCATCTGCATCGGCTGCACCATGCCCGGCTTCCCGGACGCGTTCATGCCGTTCATGGACGAACCGCCCGGCGGCACCCTCTCCTCGCTGGCCATCAAGCCGTACGGGGCGGTCATCCGCAGGCTGCGCGGCTTCACCAACGACCTGGTCAACCACGAGCCCAAGTGGCGCCACAACAAGCGCAAGCTCACCAGCGGGTACGCCCCGCGCTGGCGGCCCTGACGCCCCAGAGTCCTCCCGCCCCACGTCCCCCCACAGCAAAGGTCAGCGACGCCGATGACAACCGAGGCCCGGAAGACAGGGCGCAAGCCCGAGCAGATCGTGGACATGTCCTGGGATCCGATCACCCGGATCATCGGAAACCTGGGCATCTACACGAAGATCGACTTTGCCAACCGGGAGGTGGTGGAGTGTCACAGCACCTCCTCCCTCTTCCGCGGCTACTCCGTCTTCATGAAGGGGAAGGACCCGCGCGACGCGGGCTTCATCACCTCGCGGATCTGCGGGATCTGCGGCGACAACCACACCACGTGCTCCGACTACGCCCAGCAGATGGCGTACGGGGTGAAGCCGCCGCCGCTGGCCGAGCACATCGTCAACCTCGGCGAGGCGGCCGAGTACATGTTCGACCACACGATCTTCCAGGACAACCTGGTCTTCGTGGACTTCTGCGAGCAGATGGTCAAGGCCACCAACCCCAGCGTGCTGGCGCGGGCGCAGAAGACCGCCGCCCCGCGCGGGGACATCCACGGGTACCGGACCGTCGCGGACATCATGAAGGCCTTCAACCCCTTCGAGGGCGAGGTCTACAAGGAGGCCCTGAAGGTCTCCCGGACCACCCGCGAGATGTTCTGTCTGATGGAGGGCCGGCACGTCCATCCCTCCACGCTGTATCCGGGCGGTGTCGGCACCATGCCGTCGCCGACCGCGTTCACCGACTACCTCAGCCGGCTGATGCACGTCATCGACTTCGTGAAGAAGGCCGTCGCCATGAACGACGACGTCTTCGACTTCTTCTACGAGGCGCTGCCCGGCTACGAGGAGGTCGGCAAGCGCCGCATCCTGCTCGGCTGCTGGGGCGCCTGGCAGGACCCGAAGGTGGTCGACTACAAGTACGAGAACATGGACCGCTGGGGCAAGGCGATGTACGTCACCCCGGGCATCGTGGTCGACGGCGAGCTGGTCACCAACAACCTCGTCGACATCAACCTGGGCCTGAGGATCATGCTCGGCAGCTCCTTCTACGAGGACTGGGTGAACGAGGACCCCTTCGTCACCCACGACCCGCTGGGCAACCCGGTCGACATGCGCCACCCGTGGAACCAGACCACCCTCCCGGTGCCGCAGAAGCGGGACTTCGACGCCAACTACAGCTGGGTGATGAGCCCGCGCTGGTTCGACCAGCGCACCGGCGACCACCTGGCGCTGGACACCGGTGGCGGCCCGCTCGCCCGGCTCTGGTCGACCGCGCTCAGCGGCATCGTCGACACGCCGTACATCAAGGCCACCGGCACCAGTGTGCGGATCTCGCTGCCCAAGGGCGAGTCCCTGCCGGAGACCACCCTGGAGTGGAAGATCCCGAAGTGGTCCAACACCCTCGAACGTGACCGCGCCAGGCCGTACTTCGTCGCCTACGCGGCGGCCATGGCCCTGCAGTTCCTGGACGAGGCGATGGGGCTGGTGCGGTCCGGCGACACCAAGGTGTTCGAGGACTTCGAGGTGCCGGACGAGGCGATCGGCTGCGGCTTCCACGAGGCGGTGCGCGGGGTCCTCTCCCACCACCTGGTGATCAAGGACAAGAAGATCGCCAACTACCACCCGTACCCGCCGACCCCGTGGAACGCCAGCCCCCGGGACAAGTTCGGCACCCCCGGTCCCTACGAGGACGCCGTCCAGGGCCAGCCGATCTTCGAGGAGAACGGGCCGGACGACTTCAAGGGCGTCGACATCATGCGTACGGTCCGCAGCTTCGACCCGTGTCTGCCGTGCGGTGTCCACATGTACACGGGCAAGGGCAAGACGCTGAGCGTCACGCACTCGCCCACCTACGGGGCGAACCATGGCTGACCCGGGGCGGCTCGACGGCCGGGCGGTCGAGGCCCGGCTGGCCCGCCTCGACACGCTGCTGGAGGGGCTGGAGTCCGCCCCCGGCCCGACCGGCGGTCCGGCCGTCGAGGCGGTACGCCTGCTGACCGAGGTCTACGGCGAGGCGCTCGCCCGCGTCCTGGACCGCGCGGACGCGGCCCTGGCCGGGCAGCTCTTCGACGACGAGCTCCTCGACCATCTCCTGGTCCTGCACGACATCCACCCCGACTCGCCCGAGCGCCGGGCGGCCCGCGCGGTCGAGCGGCTGCGCCCCGCCGTGCGCGAACGCGGCGGCGACGTCGAGTGGGCCGGAGTGGAGGGCCAGGTGGGCCGGGTGCGGCTGACCACGGGCGGCGGTTGCGGCTCCGGGTGCGGCGGAGGTACCACGGAGGTGGCCGACGCGGTCCGCGAGGCGGTGCTCGCCGCGGCCCCCGAGCTGGTGGACGTGCAGCCCCTGCCCGAGGCCCCGGCCCCCGCCTTCGTCCCCCTGGACTCCCTGCGCCGGCCGCAGGAGGCCCGGTGAGCACCGACGGAGCCCTTGCCCGCCTCATCCGCTCCGCCGCCGACCACCGGCCGGCGGCGGAGGCGGAGGTGTGCGACCTGTGCGCCGCCCCGGTTCCCGAGCACCATCCGCACCTGTACGACACCGGCCAGGGCGAGGTCCGCTGCGCCTGCCGCCCCTGTGCGCTGCTGTTCCCGGGAGACCCGGGACGGCCGGGACACGGCTCCGGCGACGTGCAGTTCCGGCTGATCCCGACCCGCCGGGTCCGCCTTCCGAAGGTGGACACCGCGACCCTCGGGGTCCCGGTCGGTCTGGTCTTCTTCGTACCGCGCGCCGACGGCTCGGTCACCGCCGAGGGACCGAGCCCGGCGGGTGCCATGCGCTGGGAGGTGGACGCGGCGGCCTGGCAGCGGGCGGTCGCCGGCTGCCCGCCCCTGGCCGGTCTGGTCCCCGACGTCGAGGCGCTGCTGGTCAACACCGTCCACGGCCTGGACCACCACTGGATCGCACCGGTCGACGACTGCTTCCGCATGCTCGCGGTGGTCCGCCGGGAGTGGCGCGGCCTGTCCGGCGGCGGACGGATGTGGCCGGCCGTGGAGCGTTTCTTCGAGGAGCTCACCGAGCGGCCTTGAGGAACGGCAGCACAGGAAGGAGAAACCCCATGGGAAGCATCCGAGTCGGCCGAGCCCAGGCGAGGCCCGACACACCGTCCCACGTGCCCGGTATGCACCAGGGCAACCAGGGGCCGCACACCACCCAGACCGGGCACCACCCGGACGGCACCGCCGACGCGCGGCGCTCCACCGGCATCCACTGGAAGCGGCACGACACCCTGCTGGACGTCATGCCGAACATCCCTCCCGGATGACACAGAACAGGGAGTTCCCCACATGAAGGTCCAGCGAATGAAGGTCCAGCGAAAGAGAACCGGAACGGCGGCCCAGCGCGTGCTGACGGCCGAGATCGCCGTCGTGGGCGCCCTCGCCCTGGCGGTGTTCGTCACGGAGCTGCCCTCGATCATGCGCGAGATGAAGATCTGGCGGATCGCGGGTGGTCTGCGCGCCGGCCACCGGTATCCGTGAGCCGGTCGTGCATGAACTGTCGATCGCGACCGCGATCGTGGAACAGGCCGGTGCATGGGCCCGGGCGGACGGGGCGGACACCGTCTCGGCGGTGTCCGTCCGGGTCGGCGAGTTGTCCGGGGTGGTCCCCGACGCTCTGACCTTCGCCTTCGAGGTGGCCCGTGACGGCACCGCGCTGGCGGGGGCCGACCTCGTGGTCGAGCAGGTGCCCGCCCGGGCCTGGTGCGACCCGTGCGCGCAGGAGTTCGCGGTGGGCATGCCGCCGTTCTTCTGGTGCCCGCGCTGCGACCGGCCCTGTCCCGAGCTGCGCAGCGGCCGGGAACTGGAGATCACCGCGGTGCAATGACCCCGCCCGGTGCCCCGGAACGAACCGGGGCACCGGGCGGGTCATCGGGCCGTCCTCAGCAGATGCGGGGCAGCTGCTCGCCGAGCGGCAGGTCGACGACCCGGGTGCCGCCCAGTCCGGTGGCCACCACGACCATCCCGGGATGGTCGGCCACGCACTCACCGATCCGGGTCGCGCCCGCCCCCTGCGGATGGGCGCGCATCGCCTCCAGGACGGCCTCGGCCTCGCCCGGCGGCACGAAGGCGACGAGCCGGCCCTCGTTGGCGACGTAGAGCGGGTCGAGCCCGAGGAACCCGCAGGCGTTGGCGACCGCCTCCGGTACCGGGATGGCCCGCTCGGCCAGCCGCACCCCCGTGCCCGAGGCCCGGGCGATCTCGTTGAGCGAGGCGGCCAGGCCACCGCGGGTGGGGTCGCGCAGCACGTGGATGTCCGGGGTGACGTCCAGCATGGTGGCGACCAGGTCGGCCAGCGGCGCGGTGTCGCTGGCGATCTCGACGCCGAACTCCAGCCCCTCGCGCACGCTCAGCACGGCCACCCCGTGCAGCCCGATCGGACCGCTGACGATGACGGCGTCACCGGGACGGGCCCGCTGCGGCCGGATGTCGACGCGTTCGGGGACGAGCCCGACGCCCGCGGTGGTGACGTACACGCCGTCCCCGTGCCCGGCCTCGACCACCTTGGTGTCACCGGTGGCGATGGTGACCCCGGCCGTCTCGGCCGCCGCGCCGATCGCCCGCGCGACGCGCTCGACGACGGCCAGCTCCACGCCCTCCTCCAGGACGAACGCGGCGGACAGGTAGGCGGGCCGGGCGCCGCTCATCGCCAGGTCGTTGACCGTGCCGTTGACGGCGAGGTCGCCGAGACAGCCGCCGGGGAAGAACAGCGGCCGTACGACGTAGGAATCGGTGGAGAGCGCCAGCCGGGCACCGCCGAGCTGCAGGACGGCCGAGTCGGTCATGCCGGCGAGCACGGCGTTGCCGTAGGCGGGGACGAAGACCTGCTCGATCAGTTCGGCGGAGAGGGCGCCGCCGCCGCCGTGGCCCATCACCACGACCGGCTGGTCGCGGATCGGTGCCGGACAGCTCCAGTTCGCCGGGTCGGCGACGGTCTGCTCAGCCAACGGGGTTCATCTCCTCGCGCGCGGCCGGTTCGGACATCCGGCGGTACAGGTAGTAGGCGGCGCAGGCACCCTCGCTGGAGACCATGGTGGCGCCGAGCGGGGTGCGCGGGGTGCAGCCGGTGCCGAAGGCCGCGCACTCGGTGGGTTTGATGAGCCCTTGCAGGACCTCGCCGGCCCGGCACTCGGCCGGTTCCTCGGTGCGGATGCCGGTGACGTCGAAGCGGTGCTCGGCGTCGAAGTCCCGGTAGGCCGGGCCGAGCCGCCAGCCGCTGGCCGGAATGGGGCCGATGCCGCGCCAGGAGCGGTCCGTGACCTCGAAGACCTCCTCGATCATGCGGACGGCCGCCGGGTTGCCGTCCTCGCGCACGGCGCGGGGGTAGGCGTTCTCCACCCGGTGCTCGCCGCGCTCCAGTTGGAGGACCGTGCGGCGGATGCCCTCCAGGATGTCGAGCGGTTCGAAGCCGGTGACGACGACGGGGACCCGGTGGCGCGCGGCCAGTTCCGGGTACTCGGCCATGCCCATCACGCTGCACACGTGTCCGGCGGCCAGGAAGCCCTGCACCCGGCAGCTGGGGGCGGTCATGATGGCCTCGATGGCCGGGGGGACCCGGACGTGGGAGACCAGCAGGCTGAAGTTGCCCAGGCCCAGCCGCCTGGCCTGGTGGACGGCCATGGCGTTGGCGGGCGCGGTGGTCTCGAAGCCGATGGCGAAGAACACCACCTGGCGGTCGGGGTGCCGCTGGGCGAGCTTGACCGCGTCGAGCGGCGAGTACACCACGCGGACGTCGCCGCCCTCGCCCTTGACCCGGAACAGGTCGCGGTCGGTGCCGGGAACCCGGAGCATGTCGCCGAAGGAGCAGAAGATCACCCCGGGGCGGGCGGCGATCTCCAGTGCCTTGTCGATGCACTCCAGTGGGGTCACGCAGACCGGGCAGCCCGGGCCGTGGATCAACTCCACCTCCTCGGGCAGGAGTTGGTCGATGCCGTGTCGGATGATCGAGTGGGTCTGGCCCCCGCACACCTCCATCAGGGCCCAGGGCCGGGTGACGGTGGACCGGATGCCTTCCAGCAGACGGCGGGCCAGCTGGGGGTCGTTGAACTCATCGAGATACTTCACCGGACCTCGTCCCCCTCGGCCTGCCGGGCCGCCTGCTGCCAGGCGTCGCCGAACTCCTCTTCCATCAGCCCCAGTTCCTCGAAGAGCTTGAGGGAGGCCAGGGCCGACTCCTCGTCGAGCCGCTGGAGGGCGAATCCGACGTGCACGATGACGTACTCACCGACGCGGACGTCGGACACGTACTCCAGACAGGCCTGCTTCTGCACACCGCCGAAGTCGATCAGGCCGGTGAGCGGATCGGACGTGCCGTCGATGCTCACGACTCTGCCGGGCACTGCCAAACACATGGGTCACTCCGTCTCGTCGCAGACTGCCGTACGCCGGCCGTCCTCGGGTCGTTGTCCGTGGGCCGCGACCATCAGCTGCCCGAGGGCCAGCCCGCCGTCGTTCGGCGGGACTTCGCGGTGCAGCAGGACCGTGAACCCGTCGCCGCGCAGCAGGTCGGAACCGGCCTGCTCCAACAGGGCGTTGGCGAAGACGCCACCGGTGAGGGCGACGGTGCTCAGGCCGGTGGCCCGGCGTGCGGCGCGGCACAGGTCCAGGACCACCCGGGCGACACCGCGGTGGAAGCGGGCCGCCATCACCGGTACCGGGGTACCGCGCCGCAGGTCGGTGACGAGCGCGCTGAGGGCCGGGGCCGGGTCGAAGCGATCGCCGAAGGCGTAGGCGGCCGCCTCCTCGTGCCAGGCCAGGCAGGCCTGCGCCTCCAGTTCCAGGGCGGCCTGGGCCTCGTACCCGGCGCGGTGGCACACACCGGTGAGGGAGGACACCGCGTCGAAGAGCCGGCCCATGCTGGAGGTGGCCACGCAGCCGGCCTGGCTGGGCAACTGCCGGGCCAGTAGGTGGAGTTCCTCGTTCGAGCAGGCGGCGACACTGGGCAGGTCCGGGTCCCAGGGCAGGCCGGCCGCCCACAGCCGGGCCAGCGCCGTCCGGCACGGGTTGGCGACCCCCGCGTCACCTCCGGGGAGCGGGGCGGGGGCGAGGTGGGCGAGGCGCCGGTAGCCGGTGTAGTCGGCGACGAGCACCTCGCCGCCCCACACGGTGCCGTCGTCGCCGTAGCCGGTGCCGTCGAAGGCGACGCCGATGACCGGCGTGGTGCCGTCGAGGCCGGACTCCGCCATGGCGGCGGCGACATGGGCGTGGTGGTGCTGGACGAACACCGGTTTCTTCAGCGGGAGCCGGGCGGCGCGGCGGCGGGCCCAGGCGGACGCGTGGTAGCCGGGGTGGCGGTCGGCGGCGACGAGTTCGGGGCTGACTCCGGTGAGCCGGTGCAGATGCCGTTCCGCGCGGACGGCGGCCTCCAGCGTGGCCAGGTCGCCCATGTCGCCGATGTGCGGCCCGAGCCAGGCCAGTTCGCCCTCGCCGACGCACAGCGCGTTCTTGAGGTCGCCGCCGACCGCGAGCGCGGGCCGTACCGGGACCGGCAGGCGCAGCGGGCCGGGCACGTATCCGCGGGAGCGGCGCAGGACCTGTGCGGTGCCGTCGGCGCGCACCCGCAACAGGGAGTCGTCGCAGGGTGAGGCGATGGGCCGGTCGTGGGCGAGCCAGGCGTCGGCCAGTCCGAACAGCCGGGTCAGCGCCTCGTCGTCGTCCGTGACGATCGGTTCGCCCGAGCGGTTGCCGCTGGTCATGACCAGGACGCGAGGGCCGGGCGGGTCGCCGGGAAGTCCGAACAGGAGGGTGTGGACGGGGGTGTAGGGCAGCATGACGCCGAGGTGGGGGCTGCCGGGGCAGACCCCGGGTGCCAGCCGTACGCCGTCGCGGGGCCGGAGCAGGACGACGGGGCGGCGGGGGCCGGTGAGCACGGCCCGTTCGGCGGCGCCGACCACGGCGATCCGCTCCGCCTCCGCCAGGTCCGCGCACATCACGGCGAACGGCTTGTCCCCGCGCGCCTTGCGGGTGCGCAGGGTCTCGACGGCCCGGGCGTCGGTGGCGTCGCAGGCCAGGTGGTAGCCGCCGATGCCCTTGACGGCGACGATCCGACCGGCGGCGAGCAGCTCTCGCGCCCGTGAGAGGGCGTCACCGTCGCGAGCGGCCCGCACTCCGCCGCCCGCGGCGGGCACCAGCCGCAGCCGGGGCCCGCAGTCCGGGCAGGCCACGGGCTGGGCGTGGAAGCGGCGGTCGGCCGGGGCGTCGTACTCCCGGGCGCAGGCGGCGCACAGCGGGAAGCCGGACATGGTGGTGACCGCACGGTCGTAGGGCAGGGCGGTGGCGATGGTGAAGCGGGGGCCGCAGTGGGTGCAGGTGATGAAGGGGTGGCGGTGTCTGCGGTCGGCCGGATCGGCCAGCTCCCGCAGGCAGTCGGCGCAGGTCGCGGTGTCCGGCGGGAGCTGGGTGCGGCCCGGGGCGGACTGCTCGGTCGCGCGGATGGTGAACCCGGGGTCCGCCCCGGTGACGGGTACGTCCTCGACGCCGACGGCGCTCACGGTGGCCAGCGGCGGCGGCTCGGCGGCGAGCAGCTCACCGAACCGTTCGACGTCGGCGGCCGGTCCCTCGACCTCGATGATCACACCGTTCGCCGTGTTGCCGACGAACCCGGTGAGCGCGAGAGCGGCGGCGAGGCGGTGGACGTGGGGACGGAAGCCGACGCCCTGCACGGTTCCGCGCACGGTGATGCGCCGGCGCACGGCCGTCGCCGTGGTGGGGGAGGTCACGGGGCGCTGGGCGCGTGGACGTGACCGTGCGGGTGCGGGGCGAGCGGCGGCCGGTGCGCGGGCGCGCCGTCCCGTACGGCGAGCACCCGGTCCAGGACCGTGTCGACGCCCTCGCCGGTACGGGCGCAGGAGCGGACGATCTCCACCCCGGGATTGACCCGCCGCACCTGGTCGGCGAAGGCCCTCTCGTCAAAGCCGGCCGGCGCGGCGAGGTCGGTCTTGGTGAGCACGACGAGGTGCGCCGAGCCGAAGGCGGTGGGGTACTTGGCGGGCTTGTCCTCGCCCTCGGTCACCGCCATCAGCACGATCCGCAGCTGTTCACCGAGGTCGTAGGAGGCCGGGCAGACGAGGTTGCCGACGTTCTCCACGAACAAGAGCGCGGTGTCCGGCGGCAGCCAGCCCTCCAGATGGCCGCGCACCTGCCGGGCCTCCAGATGGCAGAGCCCGTCGGTGAGCAGCTGTTTCACCGGTGCCCCGGACCGGGCCAGCCGCCTGGCGTCGTTCTCGGTGGCGAGGTCGGCGGTGAAGGCGGCGACGGGTACGTCCCGCTCCAGTGCCCGGGCCAGCACCCGGCCCAGCAGTTCGGTCTTGCCGCTGCCGGGGCTGGAGAGCAGGTTCACCACGCTCACCCCGCGTGCGGCCAGGTCGTCGCGCAGGCTTGCGGCCAAGCCGTCGTTGCGGGCCAGGACGGCCCGGGTGACGTCCTCGGACTGACACATGGGTGCTCCTCGATCGCTGCGTTCCGGTGGAACCCTCGGATCGGGCGGGGCTCGTCCCGGTCCGCTAGCGATCCTCCGCGCCGGTGGCTGCCGGGTGCGGGAGCCCGGCCGCGGAGGGGCCCGTGGATTCCTCCGGGCGGGCCAACGAGGGCGTGACCTGGGGATCCGCCAGCAGTGCCGGGACCAGGACGTGCAGGGCTTCGACGGCCTGTCCGACCGCGCCGCGCACCGGCTCGCTCAGGCCGGGGGCGATGTCCTCGTCGCCGCGTGGCAGCTCTGCGGGTTCGCAGGCGAGCACCAGGACCCGCGGCAGGGGTTCGTCGCCGAGGTGGGCGGCCAGGGCGAGCACCTTCGCCGGGTCCATGCCGTGTGCCTCGGGCGGGGCCGCCGGGGCGCGGCCCGGGAGTTCGGGCTCGATCAGGGAGAGCGTGCCGGGGGGCCTGCCGCCCGCGGCGGCGTCGACGAGGACGGCGACCGTCCAGCCGTCGAGCAGGGCGTAGGCGAGGTCCATGCCCCGGATGCCGAAGTCCCGGACCGCCGCCCCGGCGGGCAGCGGGCGCCGGGTCAGAGCGCGGATCACCTCGGGCCCGAAGGAGTCGTCGCCGAGGAAGATGTTGCCGACACCCGCCACCAGCAGCCGCGTCACCGGGCACCGCCCGGGACCTTGCGGACGAAGTCCGAGCGCAGCGCGTGGTAGGCGGCGGCCGGGTCGAAGAACAGGGCGTGCATCCGGTCGAGTTCGTCCTTGCGGTACTCGGCGAGCGGTCTGCGTGCCTCGTCGGCCTCGCGCGCCGCGGCCTTGGCGGCGACGCGCCGGCCGAGTTCCGGGGTGCCGGCGAGCGCGGTCGCCAGCTCCTCGACCTCGGCGGCGAAGCACTGTGCGGGGACCGGCAGCACCCGGTCGACGAGCCCGGTCCTGAGGGCGGTCGCGGCGCTCACCGGCCGCGCCTCCTCGGTCAGCCGGCGCGCGGTCCGCGCCCCGGCGCGGCGGGGCAGCGAGTACGTCCAGAACTCCGAGCCGTACAGTCCCATCCGCCGGTAGTGCGGGTTGAGAACGGTGCCGGCCCGGCACCAGACCTCGTCGGCGGCGAGGGCGAGCATGGCGCCGCCGGCCGCCGCGTTCCCGCCGAGCGCCGCCACGACCAGCCGGTCGGTGGTCCGCAGCACGGCCTCCACCAGGTCGTCCATGGCGTCGAGGTTGGCCCGGGACTCCTCGGCGGGGTCCGGGGCGGCCTCGATGACGTTCAGATGGATGCCGTTGGAGAAGAAGTCCCGCCGGCCGCCCAGCACCAGTACCCGGGTGGGACGGGCGAGCGCGTACGTGTAGGCGGCGAGCAGGCGCCGGCAGTGGTCGGTGCTCATCGCGCCGCCGGGGAAGGAGAAGGAGACGAACCCGACGTCGCCGCGCTGCCGGTAGCCGATGTCGGTCCAGGTGCGGCGGCCGGGGGGCGGTTCGAGCGGGGCGGGGCTGTCGGGGAGGCCGTGGTCCGCGAGGACGTCGGCCGCGGGGCGGCGGAAGGGTGCCGGGTCGCCGGAGTTCTTGCGGGGGCGCAGCTCGGGGATCCACACGGCGCCGTCCCGGGTGGCCCGGCAGACCGCACCCGCGCGGGTCGCGAGCAGCTCACCGGGGCGGCCGCGCAGCAGGTCCTCGGGGTGGCCGCCGTGCAGGAACAGCTCCCGGCCGAGGAGTTCGTCGAGCACCCCGGGCTGGGAGTCTGCGCCGCGCAGCTTGCACAGGACCGTCTCGGTGTCGTCGGCCGCCCAGTCGATCCGCCGCCGCGACTGGCGGAAGACGTCCCGCCAGACGATCCGGCCGCGGATCGCGGGATCGCTCTGCGGCACCGGCTTGTACGAGCCCTCCGCATACCGGCGTACGGCCTCGTGGACGGCGGTGAGGGCGGCGTCGGCGACCTCGCCCCGGTAGAGGTCGCTCTTGCCGACCGGCTCCACCGGGAAGGATTCGCTCGCCCAGACCGCGCCGGCGTCCACTGCCGCCTCGGCCTGGAGCACGGTCACTCCCCAGCGGCGCTCCCGCCGGGCGACGGCCCAGTCGAGCGAGGAGGGGCCGCGGTCGCCGGGCGGTCCCGGGTGCACGACCAGACAGGTGTGGTCGCGCCAGACGTCACCGGGGAGCGCGGTCTTCAGCATCGGCGCGATGATCAGTTCCGGACGGCGGCCCCGCACCGCGGAGCGGACGGCGTCCGGGCCGCGGTCGGCGAGGACGATGTCCACCCGGTGGCCGAGGTCGGACAGTTCGGCGTACACCCGTTGGGACAGGCTGTTGAAGGCGCTGGCGACGAGCAGAATGTCCATGGTGCGGCATATTTGCCGCTTCAGCGCTCTGCGGGAAGCACCCCGGCGGCGTTTCGCCGGCCGTCCTGGACGGGGCGCTCCTCCCCCCGTCCCTCCTGTCGCCCTTCCCTGTGTTCCGTCTGCGCCCGGAACGCCCACTCCATCCTGGGTTCCAGTACGAACCGGAAGACCCGGCGCACCGGCGGTGTGCACAGCAGGGTCACCACCGCGGCGGCGACGAGGGTGGCCGTCACGGCGCCCAGCGGGCCGTGCGTCCAGGACGGGCCGTACCAGTGGGCGGGCTTGGCGCTCTGCGCGACGAAGCCGTGCAGCAGGTAGCCGTAGAGCGTGCCGGCGCCGAGGGCGGTGAACCAGGTGCGGCGGCCCGGCACCCAGGCGAGGAAGCAGGCGGCCAGCACCAGGGAGCAGCCGAAGACGGCGAGGGTCATGACGGGCCCGTACCAGGCGGGCAGGCCGAGCTGCTGGGCGCTGTCCCGGTGGAAGAACCAGCGGTAGCCCAGGTGCGGCGCCGACCAGTACGCGACGGCGAGGGCGCACAGGGCGACGGGGACGGCCCACAGGCGCACGCTCCACCGGCGCAGCAGGCGGAAGTGCTCCGGCCGCAGGCACAGGCCGAGCACGAAGTACGGCAGGAACTGCAGGACCCGCTGCAGGTCGAAGTCGCTGCCGATGGACGGCGTGAGGCTCGCCAGCGCGGCGACGGCGAGCGCGAGGGGCAGCGGCCACCGCACGAGCCGCCAGATCGGCGTCGTCAGCCGCCAGATGAACAGGGCCGCCAGGAACCAGGTCAGGTACAGCGGATCCAGCAGGCTGATCTCGCGGTCGGGGGCGTGGTCGCTCCACCGGGTGAAGAGGGTGTAGGCGACCTCGAACACCACGTAGGGCACCGCGACCCCGGTGACCAGCCGCTTGATGCGGGCGGGGCCGGCGTCGAAGCGGCGGGAGAAGTAGCCGGAGATGATGATGAACGCCGGCATGTGGAAGGCGTAGACGAACGTGTAGAACGCGGTGACGGTACGGCTGTCCGAGCGCAGCGGCTCCCAGGCGTGCCCCACGGCCACGAGGACGATCGCCAGGTACTTGGCGTTGTCGAAGTAGGCGTCGCGCCGGGCGGGGGGCGGTCCGTTCCGGGCGGCCGGGCCGTTCCGCGGGGCCGGGCGGGGCGGCGGGACCCGGGTCCGGTCCGCGTCCGCCGCGCCGGCGGGCGGCGCGTCGACTGTGGCTGCTGTCTCGCGGGAGCCGGACAGACCAGAACACCTCTCACACATCATGCGCTCACGGGAGCGAAGGGGGGCCGTGCACGGGGCTCCGCACGGGGCGGTGCACGGCGGCGGTACCCGGGCGGTACTCCGGTCACGCTGCTCTCCGGAATCCCGCGAAGTAAACCTGCCGTGACGCGCCGGCGTCCATGCGGGAAACCTCACACGTCCGCCGGACCGCCGGCCCGAAGATGGTTCCGCGGGCGAGGGGCGCCGTCGCCTATCCGGTCAACGCGCTGGCGATGACCCCGGCCGACTGGCGGGAGCACTACGGCGGCCAGTGGGACGCCCTGGTCCGGGCCAGGGCTGTCCACGACCCGCACGGCATCCTCGGCCGGGGCCACGGCATGGTGCCCTGAGCATCTGGGTCCGCCGGGGTGTCGATTCCGCGCGGCGCCGTTCGTCGGTGGGGTGTAAGAAGCTCTTGAGGACCGGGAGGAACGATGAAGTACATGCTGCTGGTCTGCGGCGACGACACCGCCGACGCCACCGGGATGGCGCCGGTCGGGCCCTGGGTGGAGGAGCACGGTGTCCGGCGCGGGGCCCGGCTCTACGGCCACCGGCTGCAACTGCCCGACACGGCGGTCACCGTACGCGTCCGCGACGGTGAGGTGCTGCGGACCGACGGTCCGTTCGCGGAGACGAAGGAGTACGTCGCCGGATTCGACGTCGTCGACTGCGACAGCCTGGAGGAGGCCGTACGGATCGCGGCCGGGCACCCCGTGGCCACCATCGGGGCCATGGAGGTGCGGCCGTTCTGGGACGAGGGGTTCACCGAGGACGCCGAGACGGCGATCCGCGCTCTCGACACCGAGCTGACCGAGGCCTTCCGCGAGCGGGACGTCGAGCGGCTCACGGCCTGCTACGCGCCCGATCTGGAGGCCTTCGCGCCCGGTGACGTGCAGGGGCGGTCGGGGATCGCCGCGTTCCGCAAGGCGGCCGAGGGGTGGTTCGCGGCGCTCGACGGGCCGGTCCACCGCGAGGTGCTGGACCTGCGGGTGCGGCCCGGGGAGGGCAGCGCGTTCAGCCACGCCCTCGTCCGGATCCGCGGCACCCGCCCGACCGGGGAGCGCCTGGACCGGACGGTGCGCGTCACCACCGGCTACCGGGACACCGGTTTCAGCTGGCTGATCGCCCACGAGCACGTATCGGTGCCGCCGGCGGAGACGGCCGGGAAGGAGTGGTCATGAAGTACGTCCTGTTCATCTGCACGCCCGTCGGCGGCGAGGAGCTCAGCCCCGCCGAGATCGCCGAGGACCCGCGCTTCACCTCGTACATCCACGAGGTCCGCAGCCGTGACGTCGTCAAGGGCGGCGCCCGGCTGCGGCCCGCCGCCGACGCGACCACCGTGCGCGTGCGGGGTGACGACGTGCTGCTGAGCGACGGCCCGTTCGCCGAGACCAAGGAGTACGTGGCGGGCCTCGACATCATCGAGGTCGCCGACCTCGACGAGGCCATCGCGCTCGCCTCCCGGCACCCGGCGGCACTCGCCGGCGGCTCGGTCGAGGTGCGGCCGGTCTGGGAGTGAGTGTCACGGACGACGGCGGGAAGGCCGTCGCCGCCGCCTTCCGCGAGGAGTGGTCCCAGGTCGTCGCCACCCTGATCCGGGTGACCGGCGACTGGGACCTCGCCGAGGAATGCGCGCAGGACGCCTTCGCCCAGGCGCTCGTGCGGTGGCGGCACGACGGAGTGCCGCGCCGCCCGGGCGCCTGGCTGACCACGACCGCCCGCAACCGCGCCCTGGACGTGCTGCGCAGGGAGGCGGTGGGGGCGGCGAAGCTGCGGGAGGCGGCCGTGCTGGCACGGGACGAGGGACCCTGCGATCCGGATCACGAGGGCGACGACAGCGGTGTGGCCGACGACCGGCTGCGGCTGATCTTCACCTGCTGCCATCCGGCGCTGCCCATCGAGGCCCGGGTCGCCCTGACCCTGCGCACCCTCGCCGGGCTGACCACGCCGGAGATCGCCCGCGCGTTCCTCGTCCCCGAGGCGACGATGGCGCAGCGGCTGGTGCGCGCCAAGCGGAAGATCCGCAACGCCGGCATCCCGTACCGGGTGCCGCCGGCGCATCTGCTGCCCGACCGCACGACGGGCGTCCTCGCCGTGCTCTACCTGCTGTTCAACGAGGGGTACGCGGCGACGGCCGGCGACGGCCTGACGCGGGCCGGGCTGTGCGCCGAGGCCGTCCGGCTGGCCCGGCTGCTGGCCCGGCTGATGCCCGACGAGCCGGAGGTCGTCGGGCTGCTCGCGCTCCTGCTGCTGCACGACGCCCGCCGGGACACCCGGGTGGACGCGGCAGGCGACCTGGTGACCCTGGAGGACCAGGACCGCACGGCGTGGGACCGCGCCGAGATCGACGAGGGCGCCGCGCTCCTGGAGGGCGCGCTGCGTCGCGGCCGCCCCGGCCCGTACCAGATCCAGGCGGCGATCGCGGCCTGCCACGCCACCGCGGCGACCGCCGCCGACACCGACTGGGCGGACGTCGCCGGTCTGTACGGCGAACTCGAGCGGTACGTCCCCTCGGCCGTGGTCCGGCTCAACCGCGCGGTCGCCGTGGGCATGGCCGAGGGCGGTGAGGCGGGCCTCGCCCTGGTGGCGGAGCTGGAGGCGACGGACGACCTGGCCGGTTACCACCTGCTGCCGGCGACCCGCGCCGACCTGCTGCGCCGCATGGGGCGCGGCGGCGAGGCGGCCGCGTCCTACGAACGGGCCCTGGAACTGGTGGAGAACACGGCCGAGCGGAGGTTCCTGGAGAAAAGGCTCATGGAGTGCCGGGCCGGGTAGGGACCACCGGGCGCCGCGACCGCGCCGGCCGCGCCGCTTCGCGTCCTGCGGCAGTTCCCTGAACTCCTGCCATCGCACCCGAGGCCGGGGCCGACCGCGCCGGCGCAGTCGGCGGTCGGTGGCCCGTCCCCGCGGATGCTGAGCGCCTTCTGAGCGAACGCCAGGGACGTGCTCGACAGCAGGGTTCCGTCCCGGCGGCGCCGCACGGCCGTCGGCCACGCCAGGGGGTGCCGTCCCGGCCCGGGGTGACGAACTCGCAGGTGCGGTGGGCGTCCAGGACCGCGAGCGCAGCGGAGTCGAGTACGGTCACCGGGCTACTCCCCGTCCAGCGGCGCGCGCACGGTGCGGCGGCGGGCCGCGTACTGGCGGCGGCCGACGGTCCGCCACAGCACCCGGCCGATCCACGGCGGGTACCGGAGGCGACGGCGCCGGCCGGTCCGGCCCTCCGTCGCCTCCGCAGCCGGGCGTCAGCCGCCGAGCGCGGCCATCACGACCGCCTTGGCCTCCTCCTGTACCCGGGCCAGGTGGTCGGGGCCCTGGAAGGACTCGGCGTAGATCTTGTACACGTCCTCCGTGCCGGACGGGCGGGCCGCGAACCAGGCGTTCTCCGTGGTCACCTTGATGCCGCCGATAGCGGCGCCGTTGCCCGGCGCCTCGGTGAGGACCCCGGTGACCGGTTCACCGGCCAGCGTCTCGGCCGTGACCTGGGCCGGGGAGAGCTTGGCGAGGAGGGCCTTCTCCTCGCGGGTCGCCGGAGCGTCGATACGGGCGTAGGCGGGCTCGCCGAACCGGGCCGTCAGGTCCGCGTAGTGCTCGGACGGGGTCTTGTCCGTCACGGCCGTGATCTCGGAGGCGAGCAGGGCGAGCAGGATGCCGTCCTTGTCGGTGGTCCACACCGAGCCGTCCCGGCGCAGGAAGGAGGCGCCGGCCGACTCCTCGCCGCCGAACCCGATCTCACCGCTGATCAGCCCGTCCACGAACCACTTGAACCCGACGGGCACTTCGGCCAGCCGCCGGCCGAGGTCGGCGGCGACCCGGTCGATCATCGAGGAGGAGACGAGGGTCTTGCCGATGCCCGCGCCCGGAGCCCACTGCTCGCGGTGGCGGTAGAGGTAGGAGATGGCGACGGCCAGGTAGTGGTTGGGATTCATCAGGCCGGCGTCGCGGGTGACGATGCCGTGCCGGTCGGCGTCCGCGTCGTTGCCGGTGGCGACCCGGAACTCGTCCCGCTTCTCGATCAGCGAGGCCATCGCGTACGGCGAGGAGCAGTCCATGCGGATCTTGCCGTCCCAGTCCAGCGTCATGAACCGCCAGGTGGGGTCGGTGTACGGGTTGACCACGGTGAGGTCGAGGCTGTGCCGTTCGGCGATGCGGCCCCAGTAGTCGACGGAGGCACCGCCGAGCGGGTCGGCGCCGATGCGCAGCCCGGACGCCCGGACGGCGTCGAGGTCGAGGACGCTGGGCAGGTCGTCGACGTACACGCCCATGAAGTCGTAGCGGCCGGTGGTGGGCGCGGCGAGGGCGCGCTCGTAGGGCAGGCGCTGTACGTCCTTCATCCCGTCGGCGATGATCCGGTTGGCGCGGTCCTGGATCCAGGAGGTGGCGTCGGAGGCGGCGGGGCCGCCGCTGGGCGGGTTGTACTTGAAGCCGCCGTCGGCGGGCGGGTTGTGCGAGGGGGTGACCACGACGCCGTCCGCGAGGCCGGTCGCGCGGCCGCGGTTGTGGGTGAGGATGGCGTGCGAGACGGCGGGGGTCGGCGTGTAGCCGTCGGCGCTGTCGACCAGGACGGTGACGCCGTTGGCGGCGAACACCTCCAGGGCGGTGACCTTCGCGGGCTCGGACAGGGCGTGCGTGTCGGCGCCCAGGAAGAGGGGACCGTCGGTGCCCTGGCCGCTCCGGTACTCGCAGATGGCCTGGCTGGTGGCCGCGATGTGGTCCTCGTTGAACGCGGTCGCCAGTGACGATCCGCGGTGCCCCGACGTGCCGAACGCCACCCGCTGGGCCGGGTCGGCCGGGTCCGGGTGCCGTGCGTAGTAGGCCGTGACCAGCCGGGCCACGTCGACGAGGTCCTCCGGAGCCGCCGGCCGGCCCGCTCGCTCATGCGGCATGAGTCCACTTCCTCCGCAGTCGTTGATCGATCGCTGGACGCCCATCTTTCCTTGTCAGGGGCGGCGGACGCGAGTGCGGGACCGGCGTCGGCCCCGAAGACACAGCGGGTTCACGGCTGGTTCACGGCCCGCAGGATACGGCGTTCGTGCCGCGGCGGCCGGGCGGTCGGCCGAACGGCTCCCCGACGGGCGCGGCGGACGTTCCGGAAGGCCTCCGGGGCGACATACTGAACATCGGTCAACTCCCGCGCCCCCGGGGCACTCACGAGAGGCAGCACCCGTGGAGAACTCCCTCGCGCCCGCCGCTCAGGATCGCTACGACACCTATCTGAGCCATGTGCGGAGCTGCCCCGACTGCCGGCCCGCGCGCTGCCGGACGGGGCAGGCGCTGGTGCGTGCCTACCTGGCGACCACCCGGGCGGAGCGGTCCGGCCCCCGCGGGCTCTGACTTCGGGCCGCGGTGTCCCCCGCCGGCGGGCGTGAGGCGGCCGGGACGCGGTGGCGGCAAAGCAGGCCGGCCCTCGCGCAGCGCAGGCACTCGGCCTGAGGCGCGGCTGCCGTGCCCGAAGCGGACCGGCACTCCGGCGCGGCCCGGCCGGTCAGCTCCCGGCAGTCCGGATCGTGACGGTCCGCCAGGTCGCCGACCAGGGTCTCCAGCTCGCTCAGGAGCTGCTCTGGCCGCCGCGGCTGATGCGGCGTGGCCGGGGGTGTCCGGCCACTCGGGTCCTCCGCTCCTCGTCCT
This sequence comes from Streptomyces sp. NPDC059224, assembly GCF_042754285.1. Taxonomy (NCBI): domain Bacteria; kingdom Bacillati; phylum Actinomycetota; class Actinomycetes; order Kitasatosporales; family Streptomycetaceae; genus Streptomyces; species Streptomyces sp. NPDC059224. The sequence goes on along the minus strand of NZ_JBHZAN010000042.1, from coordinate 7,341 downwards.
GCCCGTCCCTGCCTGATCGGTCGCGGTGCCCGCAGAAGGCGAGGGCCCCCGGATGGTTCCGAAGGGCCCTCGCGTGACGTGAATCGTTCAGTGAGCGGCGGGAACCGTCCGCCCGGCCGGGGCCTTCGCCGGCCTGGGGTTGAGCTGCCGATCCGCCAACTCACCGAAGAGCAGGCCGAATCCGCCCCACAGCACCAGCTGGACGGCCAGTGCCGAGATCCGGAACCGCCACAGCAGGGTGGCCGGGAAGTCCCTCGGCACCTCGTTGATGGCCGGCAGGAACTGGTAGGCGAGTCCGACGACCACGGCGAACGCGGCCACCGCGGCCATGGTCGCCCACCAGGTGCCGAGGCCCGGCTGCAGCCGCTTGCCGAGGATGGTGGCGGCGACCGCCAGCAGCACGCTGAGCACCATCATCAGGAAGTACAGCGTGGTCCGTTTGCCGATGGTGTCCGGGTCGCCCACCGACGGCGGGTTGGCCGGGTATTTCAGGAAGGGCACCACGTACACGGCGAGCAGCGCGCAGCCGGACAGCAGCAGTGCCGTCGCCCGTGGCGAGAAGCGGCCGACGCGCCCCAGGGCGAAGCAGTAGGCGAGGGCGGCGATACCGCCGAAGGCGACCCCGTACACCAGCACACCGGTGGCCAGGCCCGCGGTGGACTGCAGGGAGCGGGAGACGACCTCCATCTCGTGCTCGTGCGCGTGGGCGTCCTCGAAGCTGATCGCCTTGTCGACGTTCGGCTCACCGAGGAGATAGGCGACGACCAGGGCGAGCAGACCGGCCGCGAGGCCGGCGAGCATGCCCCGCACCAGGAGGTTTCTTACCGTTGTGGAGTTCATGAGCGTGCGGCGTCCCTCGCGTCAGTGGCAGGGGAAGCCGAGGAGGTGGCGGGCGTCGTGCACCCACTCGTGGACGTCGGTACCGCTGAACACGGAGGTGGCGCCCTGCTCGGCGCCGACGAAGTAGAGCAGGACGAGCATGAGGACGCCGAAGAAGACCGCCCAGGGAGCTATCGCGCTCAGCGGCAGCTTGGCGGGAACGACGGGGGTGGTGGCTGTCGGCTGCGCGACGGTCTGCGCCATGGCAGAACCTCCTCTGGGAGTTCGCGTCCCATCTCGGTGGAGCACTGGACGACGGCTACGGGTCTGACTCACGAGATCCCGGGGGCTCTCGCATACAGTGGCGCGACCGTGCCGGACTTGCACCGGCTTCCGTTCTGCCGTCGTCGATATCGGACCGACCGTACCGCGTGTCAGGGGCACGGCCAAGACCGCCCCACCAGCCGTGATCTTCATCTCGCGTCCGGCGGTCCGTTCCGCGCCCGCCGGGTCAGCGGCGGCGGAACCCGGCGGGGCCGGCGAGTCCCAGTTCGCGCTCGCCGAGCGGAGCGAAGAAGCGGGCCACCTCGGCGTCGGTGACCTCGGCGAGCGTGGCCGGGGACCAGCGCGGGGCGCGGTCCTTGTCGATGACCTGGGCGCGGATGCCCTCCACCAGGTCGGCCGCGGACAGGGCGGCGCAGGAGACGCGGTACTCCTGGTCGAGGACGCGCTCCAGCGAACCGAGCCGACGGGCCCCGCGCAGCGCGGCCAGGGTGACCTTCAGGGCTGTCGGCGACCTCGACAGCAGGGTCCGCGCCGCCTCCTTCGCGGCCGGGTCACCGTGGGCGAGCAGGCGGCGGACGATCTCCTCGACCGTGCCGGCGGCGTAGCAGGCGTCGATCCACGCGCGCCGGCGGGCCAGTTCGCCCTCCGGCGCCGTTCGCACGTGCCCGGCGAGCGCGTCGCGCACCGGCCGTTCGGCGAGGTCGTCGATCAGCCGCTCGATCCTGTCCGATGGCACGCAGTGGTCGGCCAGCCCGCACAACAGGGCGTCGGCGGCGCCGATCTGCCTCCCCGTCAGGGCGAGGTGGGTGCCCAGTTCCCCGGGGGCGAGGGCGAGCAGGTACGTGCCGCCGACGTCGGGGACGAAGCCGATGCCCGTCTCCGGCATGGCGATCCGGGAACGCTCGGTGGCGATCCGGACGCTGCCGTGCGCGGAGACGCCGACGCCGCCACCCATGACGATGCCGTCCATCACGGCGACGTACGGCTTCGGGTAGCGGGCGATCCGGGCGTTGAGGCGGTACTCGTCGCGCCAGAACGCGGCGGAGGCCCTGCCGTCGCCGTCGCGGGCGTCGTCGTGGATGGCCCGGATGTCACCGCCCGCGCACAGGCCGCGTTCTCCGGCGCCGGTGATGACGACCGTCTCCACGGCCGGGTCGTGCTCTCACTCGGTGAGCGCCTCGGCGATGTCGAGCACCATGGCGTGGGTGAGGGCGTTGAGCGCCTTCGGCCGGTCGAGGGTGATGCGGCCCGCCCGGCCGGCGACGTGGAGCAGGACGTCGCTCATCCGGAGGCCTCCGTGCGGCCGCGGGCCAGGTCGACGCGCATGATCTCGTTGTTCCTTCCGGGATCCGGTGGACCCGCAGGTCACGGTTGGTCCTCCCGATACCGTACGCGTGCGGCCGCCGCGCCCCGGCACGGCACCCGTGGACCCCGCCCGAGGGGGCCGTCCTCGGGCACCTCCGCGGGACTCCCGTCTCCCGCCCCGCGCACGCTGGTTACGATCATCGGCGGCACGGACACCGGCCCGAAGGGAGGCTCCACGATGACGAGCGAGGAGAGCATCGTGCTCGACGACCCGGTGGGCGCGTCCCTGAGCGGCCGCCACGCGCATCTGGGCCGCCGCCTCGGCCGGGCCGCGACCTATCAGCCGGACGTCGCGACCTTCTCGTCGGTGTCCGCCGGTCCCGGGCCCGAGGACTGGACCGATCTGGCCGAACTGCTCGGCCCGGGCGCGTTCGCCGACATGTTCAACTGCCCGGCGCCGCCACCGCCGGACTGGGAGCCGGTCTTCGTCCTCGAAGGCCGGCAGCTGGTCTGGCCCGGCACCGGCCGGCCCGCACCGGCCCTCGTCCCTGGCGGTGGCGACCTGGTCGAACTGAGCGCGGCCGACGTCCCCGAGATGCTCGCGCTCGTCGCCCGGACCGAACCGGGGCCGTTCCGGCCGCGCACCCGTGAACTCGGCAGCTACCTCGGCATCCGCGACGGGGGCGTGCTGGTGGCCATGGCCGGCGAACGGCTCAGGCCGCCGGGCTGGACCGAGATCAGCGCCGTCTGCACCGCCCCCGAGGCCCGCGGCCGGGGCCATGCCGCCCGCCTGGTGAGCACCCTCGTGGCACGCGTCCTGTCCCGGGGCGAGCGTCCCTTCCTGCACGCGGCCGAGTCGAACACCCGCGCGCTCGCGCTCTACGAACGGCTCGGCTTCGAGAGCCGCAGGCACGTGACCTTCCGCGGCTTCCGCACCCCGTGACGCCTCCCAGGCCCCCGGCCACTTAGGTGCACTGTGCACTTTCTCACCCGCCGCGCGGGCGCGGATACCGCTAGCGTCCGAGGTGCACACCCCGCGAGGAGAGGCGTCCGTTGTCCATCCCGACCGTGTCCCAGGGCAGTTACTTCGAGGCCGTCGGCGGCCACCGTTACAAGCCGACCCCGCACGCGGGCGGGGCCTGGGCCCCGGACGAACAGCACTTCAGTCCGCTGTCGGGGCTCGTCGTGCACGCCCTCGACCAGTACCGGGCCGCGGGAGCGGACGACGGTCTGCTGCTGTCCCGGATCAGCTACGACATCCTCGGCCGCCTGGCCCTGGACGAGTGCGAGATCGAGGTGGAGACCGTCCGTCCGGGGCGGACCATCGAGCTCCTCGAAGCGGTCGTACGGATCTCCGGCCGCTCGGTCCTGCGGGCCCGCGCCTGGTACCTGGCGGAACTCGACACCGCCGCGGTCGCCGGCGGCCCCGACGACCGTCTCGTCCCGCCGGACTCCCTCGCCCCGTGGCCGGCCGCCGAGCTCTGGCCCGGCGGCTACATCGACTCCGTGGAGATCCGCCCGGTCGGACCGCGGCGCCCGGGCCGTACGGCGGCCTGGATCTCCTCGCCGGTGGAGCTGGTCGCCGGCGTTCCGGTCAGCCCGCTCGCCTCGTATCTCACCCTGGTCGACACCGCCAACGGCATCGCGGTGCGGCAGCCGCCCGGCGAGTGGATGTTCCCGAACGTCGATCTGACCGTCCATCTCCACCGTCAGCCCCGCGGCATCTGGACGGGGTTGGACACCAGGGTCACCTTCGGCCCCACCGGGCAGGGTCTCACCAGTACCGTCCTGCACGACGTGGACGGCCCGGTCGGACACGCCTCACAGATCCTGACGGTCCGGCCGCTGACGGGGCACTAGGTCACCTGGCCGCGGCGCGCAGCTGGGCGCCCTTGATGGACAGCCGGCCGCCGCGCTGCACGACCTGGGTGACGGTCGCGGAGACGAGGGTGATCGTGCGGGTCCGGGTGGCGGGGTGCGCGAGCCAGCGGGGTACGGCGCCCGGCGTGACGGTGACGGTACGGTGCGCCGGGAGCCGGCCGCCGCCGAGGCCGGTGACCCGGCCGGACAGCTTGCGGACGTAGAGCGTGACCACGCCGTCCGCTCCCAGGCCCCTGACCGTGGCGGTCGTCTCCGGTCTGGCCCGCAGGCGCAGCGCCGCGCGGCCCCGCCCGGCCGTCAGGTCGAGATCGACGGCGTCCAGCGACCGTACGGTGAGCCGGAGCGTCCGGACGCTCCCCGTGGCGGTGTGCACCGTGGCCGTCCCGTGGAACCTGGCGCCGCGCAGCACGAGACGGTCGGCGCGCAGCACCAGGGTGCCCCTGCCGGTGCGGGGCGGCGCACCGGGCCGCGATGCGTCGGCGGGCGCCGTGGAGCCGTTCACCGCCGGGTACAGGGACAGGCAGGTCACGGCCATCGCGCAGGCGAGCGGCCGGAGCGCCCGGGCCAGGACGGAACGGGTCGTGCCCGCGCGGCGCGGGCGGCCGGGCCCGCCGGTGGGCACGGGCCGGCCGGTGCGGTCGTCAGCGGCCGCCACGTCGGCCCTCCGGTGCCGCGACGGCGGTTGTCGCGCCGTCGTCCGGCGGTGTCGGCTGTCCCTCGGCCGCGGGCGGCAACCAGGCGCAGGCCAGGGAGCCGCCGATCAGGCCGGAGGCGACGCCCAGGAAGAGGCCGCCGAAGTTCGCGACGGGAAAGGAGAGGATCGCGAGCAGGAGGGTGGCGATACCGGCGAAGACCCGGAGGTGGGGACGGCAGCACAGGGCGATCCCCAGGACCAGGAGCAGGGTTCCGATCACCAGGGCGCCCGCACCCGATGTGGTCGACAGGGCGAGCGGGATCCCGGCCAGGTCCAGTCTCGCGAAGGGCCAGTAGAGGATGGGCAGTCCGGCGGTGAAGGTGAACAGCCCGGCCCAAAAGGGCCGTTCGCCGCGCCAGGTGCGGAACCTGTGGCGGAACTCCGGTGCGGCGGAGACCAGTTCACCCGGCCTGCCGAAGGGGCCGATCATCACGCGCCCCGTCCTGATCAGTGATGTCATCGTCCGCCGGGTCAGGGGCATGAGTGCTCGCCCGCTTCGATGCGGATCCGCAGACCCGGGATGTTGAAGGTGCCGGCGGACACCGCGACCGCGTTCACCCGTACGTCCGTCAGGGTGACCGACGTGGACTGGAGCCCGACGCCGTCCGGGTTGAAGAACCGGGAGTCCCGGTCTCCGGACCGGACCGGGCCCTTGGAGATGGCGCCCTGGGCGACACCGATGTCGAGTCCGGTGAAGTTCGCCTGCGCGACGGCTTCCGCCGTGGCGTCGAGAAACAGGTCCGACGCCAGTACCAGCCGCTTGTCGCCTCCGCTGATCAGCAGGGTCTGGGGGCCCAGCACCGGAACGTCGACCGTGATGGCCTCGCACAGGCCGCTGATCGTCGCGTGCCGGAAGCCGGTGACCACGACGGGGATGAGTTCGCGCTTCCTGGTCACGTCGATCATGCTGTAGAGGCTGACCCCACGGGCGTTCAGGGAGTCGGCGGTGACCTGGAACTTCTGGCCCGAGACGAGGAACGAGGCGGCGAGGACGCCCTCTGCCATGCCGATGCCGAGGGTCGCGCAGGCGGCGACGGCGGGCACCAGGACCACCCCGAAGAGCCGCCAGCGGGTTCTCCCGGCGCGGTGCGACATCCCGTCTCCTTACCGTCGTGAGGTCACAGCCCCACCCTTCCGGACGAAGTGAGAGATGTCCCTTTTGTCCGCTGTTGGATCCTAGGCTTCCGGGTCGGGCGACCGGCTGCACGCCAGGCCCGCCGTACGAGTGATGCAAGTTCTGCTGCGCCCTTCGGGCGACGGAGCGGCGGCCGTCCGGAGTGCGACCAGGCCTGCGGGCCTTCGATGCGGGTCAAAGCCCCATGGCGCGGAGCAGCCCGGCCCCTGTCGGTCCGTGCACGGCTTCACCGGCCGCGCGCCGAACCGGCCTGGGTGGACGGGCTCGCAGGAGCCCCGCGGACGGCGCGGGCCACCGAGCCGCGGGCCGGCGTTCTCGGCGAACGGTCCGCCACGGACGGGGAGTCGGCGCTCACGTAGTTCGCGGAGGTGTTCGGCGGACCGCGGCCGGCGCCACGGGCCTGCGGTGCACGGCACGGACCGGGACGGCCAGCAGCCACCAGTACTCGGCGAGGCCCGGTGACCAGAAGGCCACCGGGATCGCCGTGGCGAAGACCAGGAACAGCAGCAGGTCGCGGCGGACCGTCGCCCTCAGCCGCCCGGGGTCCGCCTCCGGGCCGGCCGGCGCGGGCGCGGTGAGCAGCCGCAGGTTCATCGTCCACAGGAGGCCGATGGACAGGGCGATCGCGCCCGAGTAGCAGGCCGTCGAGGTGGTCGTCCGGCCGTACTCGCTGAGCAGCTTGGCCGGGAAGGGCAGCGCGGCCACGACCGCGAGCAGGGCGAAGTACAGGTAGAGCAGGAGCGGTCCACTTCGGCGATCAGGGTGAACAGCGCGTGCCGGGTCAGCCAGAGCACGCCGGTGACGGCGAAGCTCAGCAGGTACGCGCCGACCGCCGGGAACACCTCCCGCACCGCGTGGGCCACATCGGATTCGGGCAGGCCTTCGGGGACGTTGATGTCGAGCGCGAGCAGGGTGACGGCGATGGCGAGCACGGCGTCGCCGAGCATCGCCGGCCGTTCCGGTGCCACGGAGATCTCGCGGCGGCGGAGGGCGAGGGGACGGGGTCGCTTCACGGAGGCGGCACCACGGCGTTCCTCGGCGTACGGGACGACGGAAGGATCACCACACCGCGGTGTACGCCGAGAGCGCGAAACGGCCCGGGTGCGGCACGGCCGTTGGCCAACGGCCGTGCCGCACCCGGGCTCACCGGGACGTGGCGGGGACCCCATAGATCGGTGGGGGGGTCCGAAACCAGGAAGGGAAGGGGGAGGGGAGGACCGCG